>NZ_JBEZLV010000004.1:0-383988 GCF_040652335.1 Streptomyces sp. NPDC048270 | reverse complement strand
ACGCCCGGTTACATTCCGAACCCGGAAGCTAAGCCTTTCAGCGCCGATGGTACTGCAGGGGGGACCCTGTGGGAGAGTAGGACGCCGCCGAACAATCATTGCGGGAAGCCCCGCACCAGCCCTTTCGGGCTCGGTGCGGGGCTTTTCTGCGTTTACGGGCTGTTCGGGGCGCGCCGCCCGGGGTGGCGGGCCGGCCGGTCGGAGACTGGGGGGTCGCACCGATCGGGTTTCGGAGAGCTGCCCATGCTGGCTTTGCTGGTTGTGTTGTCCCTGCTGTTCGCGTGGGCCCTCGCGGCGGACCGGCTGGCCCGGTGGAGCATCACCGCGCCGCTCGCGTTCGCGATCGCCGGGATCGTCCTGACCCGCGGCTACGACCCCGCGGTCCCCCTCGACCTGGAAGCGCACAGCACGCACCGGGGGGTCGAGCTCGTCCTCGCCGTCCTGTTGTTCGTCGACGCGACCGAGGCCGAGCACTACGAGGAACTGGAGCAGCGCTCCGTCGGGGAGGGGAGGCTGCTCTTCCTCGCGCTGCCGGTGTCGGTGGTCCTGGCGACGCTGGCGGGGGCGGTGGTGTTCCCGGGGACGAACTGGTGGCTGCTGGGGGTCACGGCGCTCGTCGTCATGCCCATGGACCTCGCACCGATCTCCATGTTCCTGCGCGACCGGCGGGTGCCGCTGCGGGTGCGGGCCGCGCTGAACATCGAGGGCGGCTTCAGCGACGGACTGATCTCGCCCGTCTTCGTGTTCTGCGTCGCCAACCTGGTGAGCGCCCACTCCAGTTCCTTCGCCGACCTGGTGGTGCACGCGCTGAAGGAGGCCGGGCTCGCGGTGGTCGTGGGGATCGTGCTCGGCTACCTCGCCTCGTATCTGGTGCGGCGGGCGCTCGGCGCCGGCTGGGCGAGCGCCGGGACGCTGCGGCTGGCGAGCCTCGCGCTGCCCTTCATGGCGTACGCCACCTCCGTACTGGTGGGCGGGAACGGCTTCGTCGCCGCCTTCGTCACGGGCCTGTGCTACTCGGCCACCGCCCACGCGGTCGGCGGGAACAACCTGGAACTCGTGCACGACATGGCGCAGCTGATGGCCTTCGCCGTGTGGTTCACCTTCGGCAAGCTCACGGCGGACGAGTTCGGGAGCGGGATCGGGTGGGGCGTGGTGCTGTACGGGCTGCTGGCGCTCACCGTGCTGCGGTTCGTGCCCGTCTACTTCGCCGTGGCCGGCAAGGGCTTCGACCGGCCCGAGCGGTGTGCGCTGGGCTGGCTCGGCTCCCGCGGGGTGACGTCCATCGTGTTCGCGGTCCTCGCCGTCACCCAGCTGCCGCCCGAGGACGGGCGGTTCGTCGTCAACGCGATGTGCGCGACCGTGCTGCTCAGCGTGCTGTTGCACGGGATCTCGGTCGTGCCCGTCGCCCGCTGGTTCGAGCGGCGGACGACGGGGGTCACGAAGTGACTCAGAGGCGGCCGGCGGCCTTGAGGGCCAGATAGGCGTCGGCCAGGGCGGGGGCCAGTGTGTCCGGGGTCGCGTCGACCACGTGCACCCCGTGGCGGGTGAGCTGGTCGGCCGTGCGGCGGCGCTGGGCTTGGGACTGGGTGCCGGCGGCGGCCTCGTAGACCGCTTCCGGGGTGCCGCGGGAGGTGGTCATCTCGGCCACGTGGGGGTCCGCCACCGAGGCCAGCAGGACCGTGTGGCGCTGGGTGAGGCGGGGGAGGAGCGGCAGCAGGCCCTCTTCGACGGGGGCCGCGTCCAGGCTCGTCAGAAGGACCACCAGGGAGCGGCGCGGGGCGTTGCGGAGGATGGTGGAGACCAGGGTGCGGGAGTCGGTCTCGACCAGTTCCGGCTCCAGGGGCGCCATCGCGTTCACGAAGGCGGGCAGGATGTCGGCCGCCGGGCGGCCCTGGACCTGGGCGCGGGGGCGGCGGTCGTGGGCCAGCAGGTCCACGCGGTCGCCGGCGCGGGTGGCCAGGGCGGCGAGGAGCAGGGCCGCGTCCATCGCGGAGTCCAGGCGGGGGGCGTCGCCGACGCGGCCCGCCGAGGTGCGGCCGGTGTCCAGGCAGATCAGGATGTGCCGGTCGCGTTCGGGGCGCCAGGTGCGGACGGCCACCTTGTGCTGTCGGGCCGTGGCCCGCCAGTCGATGGACCGGGTGTCGTCGCCGGGGACGTAGTCGCGGAGGCTGTCGAACTCGGTTCCCTCGCCGCGCGTGAGGACGCTCGTACGGCCGTCCAGTTCCCGCAGGCGCGCCAGGCGCGAGGGGAGGTGCTTGCGGCTGGTGAAGGGCGGCAGGACCCGGACCGTCCACGGCAGGGTGTGCGAGCCCTGGCGGGCCCACAGGCCGAGGGGTCCGTACGAGCGGATCGTGACGCGGTCGGCCTGGCGGTCGCCGCGCCGGGTGGGGAGCAGGCGGGTGGTCAGGCGGCGGCGTTCGCCGGCGGGGACGTCCAGCCGGTGGCGGGAGCCGGCCGTCTCCGTGCCGGGCGCCCAGCTGCTCGGGGGCCAGGCGTCGCGGACCCGGGCCCGGAGCCGGCGGCCGCTCGGGTTGGTGACGGTGAGGTGGACGTCCGCGGGTTCGCCGAGGCGGACCGAGGTATCGCCCGAACGGGTGAGGCGGAGGGTGCGGACGGGCGCGGCCAGGGCCCAGTCGACCGCGCAGGCCAGCGCCAGCGGGCCGTTGACGGCGAGCATCCCCGTCCAGCTCGGTTCGAGGATGCCGACGGGGATGCTGCCGAGGGCCGCCAGGAGGGCGGTGCGTCCGGTGAGGGCCATTAGCGCGGGACGGGGACGTGGGAGAGGATCGCGGTGATGACGGCGTCGGCCGTGACCCCCTCCATCTCGGCCTCCGGGCGCAGTTGGACGCGGTGCCGCAGGGTCGGCAGGGCCAGGGCCTTGACGTCGTCGGGGGTGACGTAGTCGCGGCCGGTGAGCCAGGCCCAGGCGCGGGCGGTGGCCAGCAGGGCGGTCGCGCCGCGCGGGGAGACGCCGAGGGTGAGGGAGGGCGACTCGCGGGTGGCGCGGCAGATGTCGACGACGTAGCCCGCGATCTCGGGGGATACGGAGACCTTGGCGACGGCCTCGCGGGCGGCGTCCAGCTGGGCCGGGCCGGCGACCGGGCGGATGCCCGCGGCGTGCAGGTCGCGGGGGTTGAAGCCGGCGGCGTGCCGGGTCAGGACGCCGATCTCGTCCGTGCGGGACGGCAGCGGCACGGTGAGCTTGAGGAGGAAGCGGTCCAGCTGGGCTTCCGGGAGGGGGTAGGTGCCCTCGTACTCGAGCGGGTTCATGGTGGCGGCGACCAGGAACGGCTCGGGGAGCGGGCGCGGTGTGCCGTCGACGGTGACCTGGCGCTCCTCCATCGCTTCGAGGAGCGAGGACTGGGTCTTGGGCGGGGTCCGGTTGATCTCGTCCGCGAGGAGGAGGTTGGTGAAGACCGGGCCGTTCTGGAAGGAGAACTCGGCGGTGCGGGCGTCGTAGACGAGGGAGCCGGTGACGTCGCTGGGCATCAGGTCCGGGGTGAACTGGACGCGCTTGGTGTCGAGTTCGAGGGCGGCGGCGAGGGCTCGGACCAGGAGGGTCTTGGCGACGCCGGGGACGCCTTCGAGGAGCACGTGGCCGCGGCACAGGAGGGCGACGACGAGGCCGGTGACGGCGGAGTCCTGGCCGACCACGGCCTTGCCGATCTCGGTGCGGAGCGCTTCGAGGGAAGCGCGGGCGCTGTCCGCGGCGGCGGACTCGGTGGCCGGGTACGTCATGACGTACGGACCTCTCTTTCGAGGGCGTCGAGGTGGTCGGCGAGCGCGACGAGTGCCGCGTCGTCGGAGGGTGTGGGACCGAAGAGGGTGGTGTTCACGTCGTGGCCGGCGTCGCCGAGCCGGGTGGACACGGCGGGGACCAGGGTGACGGGGTCGTGCGCCTGTGCGGCCGGTACGCCGACCAGGGCGGCCAGGCGTTCGCGGGTGGCGGCGCGCAGCACGGTGGAGGCGCGGTCGCGGGCTCCGGCCTTGCGGTAGAGGCGGGCGCGGCCCTCCGTGGCCTCCGAGGCGCGGATGACGACGGGCAGCTTCTCGGTGACGAGGGGGCCGAGGCGGCGGGCGCGCCACAGGGCGGCGAGGGCGGCGGCCACGAAGAGTTGGAGCAGGGCCCAGGACCAGCCGGCCGGGATCAGGTCGACGAGGCTCTGCTCCTCGTCGGACTCGGCGGCGGGGTCGCCGTCGGCGAGCGACGGCATGTACCAGACGAGGTCCGGGCGGGAGCCGAGGAGGTGGAGGGCGAGGGAGGCGTTGCCCTCGTCGGCGAGGCTCTCGTTGAGGAGGACCGTGCCGGAGCCGAGGAGGACGGTGTCGCCGCCGGTGCCGGCCGGGAGGACCAGCAGGGTGGGGTGGCCGTCGCTGGGGTAGCAGCCGGTGGTCCGCGGCAGGTCGGTGGTGTAGCGGCGGTCGTCGCCGGTCGTGGCGCGGCCGGCGGAGGTGGCGGCGGGCAGGTCGCAGGCCGGGGCGAGGGTGTCGGCGGCGGTGGCGCTCCGGGTGCGGACGCCCGGGGCCAGCTCGGTGAGGCTGTGGCTGCCGGGGGCGAGCAGGACGGTACGACCGCCGGAGAGGTCCATGGCGGAGCGGATCAGGCCGCGCTGGGTGGTGCCGAGGCGGTCGGGGTCGGTGACCAGGAGGGTGGTGCCGGGTCCGGCGGCGTCGGCGGCCTCGCGGGCGGTGGTGACCACGCGGGTGCGGACACCGCGGTCCTCGAGGAGCTCGGCGACGGCCTTGCTGCCGTAGGGGTCGGCGGAGCGGGGGTCGAGGATGCCGTGGCGGGTGCCGGAGCCCAGGGCGGCCATGGCGATGCCGCCTGCGGCGAGCACGGCCACGAAGGCCAGGACGCGGCGGGCGCGACGGGCCAGGCGGGCCCGGTCGGGGGCGGGGCCGGTGCCCTCGCCGGGCGGGGTGGCGGGGGTTCCGGTGGGGCCGGGGCCCTTGCCGGGCGGGGTGGCCGGGGCTGGGGTTCCGGTGGGGCCGGGGCCCTTGCCGGGCGGGGTGGCCGGGGCTGGGGTTCCGGTGGGGCCGGGCGCGCGCCGGGGCGTCTCCTCGGGCGCCGAACGTGGCGAGGGGTCGGAGAGTGAAGCGGCAGTGCGTTCGGCGCCCTGCGGGGAGCGCCCCGGCACACGCCCGGCCCCACCGGAACCCGGGCGGTCCGGGCCGGGGCCCTCGGGGCCCGGGCGGGTCGGGGGCTCGTCGGGCAGGGCGGCGGCGGTGGGTGCGGCGGGTTGCGGGGAGTGTGCCGGTGCGTGGCCGGGCTCGTCGGGAGTCTGGTGGTCCGGGCCGGGGCCGGTGGGGTTGTGGGGGGTGGAGGCCGGTCCCTCGGGGGTGGTCATGCGGTGGGTCCCGTCAGGAGCGGCTTGGCGCGGTCCAGGGTGAGGTCGAGGGTGCGCAGGCGGGCGTACGTGTCGGCGTCGGCGGAGCGGCCGCCGTAGGTGACGTCGTCGAAGGTACGGGCGGCCGCGCGGAGGTCCGCGGCGTGGTCGGGGAGGCAGACGGCGGCTTCGGCGGCCGCCTCGTCGGCCGTGCGGCCGGGGCGCGGGTCGAGCAGGGTGCGCTCCTCGAGGGAGCGGACGACGGCGCGCATGCGTTCCTGGACGGCTTCGGTCCAGCGGTGGGCGGCGGCGTGGGCCTCGGCAGCCGTGCGGTGGTCGGCGGCGCTGCGGATGCCGTCGTCGAAGAGGACGCCCGCGCCGGCGGGGATCCGGCCGGGGGCGCCGAGCCGCCACCACAGGGCGGTGGCGGCCAGGACGACCAGGAGGACGATCACGACGAGGCCGAGCGTGCCTCCGGGGGCCGCCCCGGAGGCCGCTTCGAACAGGTCGTCGATCCAGTCGAGGAACTTGCGCAGGGCCCGGTCCAGCAGCCCCGGGTCGTTCTCGTGGTACATCGGCTTGGACAGTTCGTGCTCGGCCGCCTCCCGGGCGGGTTCGCGCGGTGTCGTGACCGGTGGTGTCTCGGCGCCCGGCAGGAGCGCCGTGGCGCGCGTGATGAGGCCCCCCGTGCTCATCATGGGTGGTCAGCCTCCGGTCGTGCCGTAGTTCTCGATGCCGGCCGCCCGGGCGAGCTCCAGGTCGAGCCCCTCGCGGCGGATGCGCTGGTCCACGTAGAGGAGCACGGTGACGCCGGCCAGGATCGGCATCACGATGGTCTGGGCGATGATCGAGCCGATGCCGGAGAGGACGAGCGCTCCCCAGGCGCTGGAGGCGGTGCCGTCCTCCATTGCGCTCAGGCCGCCGCCGAAGGCGGCCAGGCCGACGATCGTGAGCGGCCAGACGATGATCGCCGAGACGATGCCGGTGATGATGTTGGTGAGCACGGTGATGCCGAAGATGCGCCACCAGGTGCCCTGGACCAGCTTCGAGGAGCGGCCGAGGGCCTTGAAGACGGTGCTCTTCTCCAGCATCAGCGCGGGCGAGGCCAGGCTGAACTTGATCCACAGCCAGGTGAACAGCGGGAGCATGACGAGCACGCCCACGACGGCCAGCCCCGGGCTCTCGGCCAGGATGCCGGGCAGGACCAGCACGGCGCCGAGCAGGATCGCGCCGATGCCCAGCAGGAACGTCAGGCCGAAGAGGCGCAGCAGCTGGGGGCGGGACTCGCGCCAGGCGGCGGAGACCGTGGAGGTGGTGCCGAGCACGGCCCGGCTGTAGATCATCGTGAGCATCGCCGTGGCCACGATGCCGCCGAGGGCCGCGATGAAGCCGACGACGACGAGGGCGCCCATGGCGACGATGAGGTCGTTGACGGTCTGGTCGATGTCGGCCCCGGCGTCGGTCGAGACGGCGAAGTCGGACATCGCGTACTTCTGCGTGAGCAGGCTGAGCACCTGCACCACGGTGGCCACGACCAGGGTGATCGGCAGGACCGAGCGCCAGTGCGAGCGCATGGTGGCGACGGCGCCGTCCAGGATCTCGCCGAGGCCGAGGGGGCGCAGGGGGATCACGCCGGGCTTGGCGGCCGGGGGCTGGCCCCACTGGCCGGGTCCGCCCGGGTAGCCGCCGTACTGGGCGTTCTGCCCGTACTGGCCGCCGTACGGCCCCCAGCCCTGCCCCTGCTGGGGCTGCTGGGGCTGCTGCGGGGGCCCCTGCGGGGGCGGGGTCTGGCCGGGGGAGGGGCTGGTCCACTGTCCCGGCGGCGGCTGCTCGGACGACCACTTGGGGTCACCGGAAGCCGGACGGTCGGCGGGCGCCCCGGGCCGCTCGCCATCGGACGGAGAGGGTCCGGGCGTAGCCCAGCCCGGCGAGTCGTTCATCGTCGCTCCTTCACGTGCACCTGCTGCGGCGGGGGCGCTGGTCGCTGCCATCGTGCCACGTGGGGTACACGAACGGACCAGCGATCCCCCCGGATCATCGGCAGCCCGTACCTTCAATTGTCACCCGGATCCGGGGCAGACTGGTCGACCTGATCTCCACGCAGGTCCGAGGGGCGATTTCCAGCCCTTTTGGCTGTGGGACAGCTCACCGCCTGGTAACGATTAGCTAATGGGATGATGTCAACCATGAAGGGACGCGTCCTTGTCGTCGACGACGACACCGCGCTGGCCGAGATGCTCGGCATTGTGCTGCGTGGAGAAGGTTTTGAGCCGTCGTTCGTAGCAGACGGTGACAAGGCACTTGCTGCCTTCCGGGAGGCGAAGCCGGACCTGGTGCTGCTCGACCTCATGCTGCCCGGACGGGACGGCATAGAGGTCTGCAGGCTGATCCGGGCCGAGTCCGGCGTGCCGATCGTGATGCTCACCGCCAAGAGCGACACGGTCGACGTCGTGGTGGGCCTGGAGTCCGGTGCCGACGACTACATCGTGAAGCCGTTCAAGCCGAAGGAGCTGGTGGCCCGCATCCGGGCCCGCCTGCGCCGGTCGGAGGAGCCCGCTCCCGAGCAGCTGGCCATCGGTGACCTCGTCATCGACGTGGCCGGGCACTCGGTCAAGCGGGACGGCGCTTCCATCGCCCTGACCCCGCTGGAGTTCGACCTGCTGGTCGCCCTGGCGCGCAAGCCCTGGCAGGTCTTCACCCGCGAGGTGCTGCTGGAGCAGGTCTGGGGCTACCGGCACGCCGCGGACACCCGCCTGGTGAACGTGCACGTGCAGCGCCTGCGCTCCAAGGTCGAGAAGGACCCGGAGCGCCCCGAGATCGTCGTGACGGTGCGCGGTGTCGGCTACAAGGCCGGACCCAGCTGAGGTGCAGTCCGGCAGGGACCGGGGCGGCTCACGCTGGGGAAGCCTGCGGGCCGGCCGGCTGCTCCAGGAGGGGGCGCCCGGCGCCTCCGTGCTGCGGCTGTGCGTACGCCTCGTACGCCGGCCGGTGCTTCCGGCTGTCCGGCTGTGGCGGCGCAACATGCAGCTGCGGGTGGTCGCCGCCACCCTGCTGATGTCGCTCGCCGTGGTCCTCGCGCTCGGCTTCGTCGTGATCGCGCAGGTCAGCAAGGGCCTCCTGGACGCCAAGGAGGAGGCCGCGCAGAGCCAGGCCGCGGGCGGGTTCGCGGTCGCACAGGAGAAGGCCAACACCCCCGCGACCGTGGACGGGCCCGACGCCGCGGACAACAAGGTCGGACTGGACGCCAGTACCTGGATGAACTCGCTGGTCAAACAGCTGGCCAGTGGCGGCCAGACCGCCTTCGAGGTGGTCGCGCTCGGCGCCGGCACCGGTGAGCAGGTGCTGCCCGGCACCCAGGGGGTCAAGGGCGCCCGCGCCTCGGGCAACGTGGACCCGACCGCGAGCGTGCCCGTCAAGCTGCGCCGGGCCGTCAACCACTCCGCCGGCACGTTCAAGACCTTCTCCGAGATCCGGTACACCGCCGGGGCCGGGGAGAAGGCGCCCGAGCCCGCGCTGGTCGTGGGCAAGCGGCTCACCGACATCAACGGGGATCCGTACGACCTGTACTACCTCTTCCCGCTCAGCCAGGAGGAGGAGTCCCTCAACCTGGTCAAGAGCACCATCGCCACCGCCGGGCTGTTCGTCGTGGTGCTGCTCAGCGCCATCGCCTGGCTCGTGGTGCGGCAGATCGTCACGCCCGTCCGGATGGCCGCCGGGATCGCCGAGCGGCTGTCGGCCGGGCGGCTGCAGGAGCGGATGAAGGTCACCGGCGAGGACGACATCGCCCGGCTGGGCGAGGCCTTCAACAAGATGGCCCAGAACCTCCAGAACAAGATCCAGCAGCTGGAGGACCTGTCGCGGATGCAGCGCCGGTTCGTCTCGGACGTCTCGCACGAGCTGCGCACACCGCTGACGACGGTCCGGATGGCCGCGGACGTCATCCACGACGCGCGGGTCGACTTCGACCCGATCACGGCACGCTCCGCGGAGCTGCTCGCCGGGCAGCTCGACCGGTTCGAGTCGCTGCTCTCCGACCTGCTGGAGATCAGCCGGTTCGACGCGGGCGCGGCCGCCCTGGAGGCGGAGCCCATCGACCTGCGGGACGTCGTACGCCGCGTCATCGACGGGGCCGAGCCGCTCGCGGAGCACAAGGGCAGCCGGATCCGGGTGCTCGGCGACACCCAGCCCGTCATCGCCGAGGCCGACGCCCGGCGGGTGGAGCGGGTGCTGCGCAATCTGGTCGTCAACGCCGTGGAGCACGGCGAGGGGCGCGATGTGGTGGTCCGGCTGGCGTCCGCGGGCGGGGCCGTCGCGGTCGCCGTACGGGACTACGGCGTCGGGCTCAAGCCCGGCGAGGCCACCCGCGTCTTCAACCGCTTCTGGCGGGCCGACCCGGCGCGGGCGCGCACGACGGGCGGTACGGGCCTGGGCCTGTCCATCGCCGTCGAGGACGCCCGGCTGCACGGCGGCTGGCTGCAGGCCTGGGGCGAGCCGGGCGGCGGCTCGCAGTTCCGCCTCACCCTGCCGCGCACCGCCGACGAGCCGCTGCGGGGCTCGCCCATCCCGCTGGAACCCGAGGACTCCCGGGCCAACCGTGCCAGGGCGGCAGCCGAAGCCGCGGGCAGCGCGGTGGAGCGGCAGCAGCCCGCGGACGCGGGGGACCGGTCGCCGATACCGCCGCGGCCGGCGGTGGCCTCGGTGCAGTCCGTACCCGCCGACCCGACGGCCCTGCCGGGCAGCGGTGCCCGGGTCGTGGCCCGGCCGGCCGAGCAGGCACCACAGGAGGAACGAACCGATGCCGATGCCGATGCCGACGGACGCTGACGCAGTGCCGGGGAGGGCGCGCGCCGGGGCCCGCGGCAGGCGGCTGCGCACCCTGCGCGCGTACGCGCTCGGGGTGGCCGGGCTGCTGCTGGCCGGGTGCGCCTCGATGCCCGACCACGGCGAGATCCGCCGGGTGCAGGCCTCGCAGGGCGTCGACTCGCAGGTCCGGGTCTTCGGCGTACCGCCCGCGGACAAGGCCAGCGCGGGCGAGATCGTCGACGGTTTCCTGGAGGCGATGACCAGCGACGATCCGCAGCTGGAGACCGCCCGCAAGTACCTGACCGAGGACGCCGCGAAGCGCTGGCGGCCGGGCACCGCCGTCACCGTGCTCTCGGCCGGCCTCGACCGGTTCCCGGTCCGCACCGAGAAGGACCCCGACGGGCCCCGCTGGAAGGTGGCCGGCAAGAAGCTCGCGACCGTGGACGAGCGCAGCGCCTACCAGCCGGAGAACGGGGACTACACGGAGTTCCTCCAGCTGGTCCAGGAGGACAAGCAGTGGCGGATCTCCAGTCCGCCGAGCAGCCTCGTGCTGAGCGAGTCGGACTTCCAGCGCATCTACATGCCGGTCAACAAGTACTACTTCGCGGGCGGCACGCTGGTCGCCGATCCCGTGTACGTGCGCCAGCGCAGCGACCCGGACTCGCGGATGGACCCCACCACGCAGACCGTCCAGTCGCTGCTGGCCGGGCCGTCCAGGTGGCTCGCGCCGGTCGTCGAGTCCAGCTTCCCCACCGGGACGGAACTGCGGCAGGGCACCAAGTCCCTGTCGTACGACGGCCAGAACACGCTGCGCGTGCCGCTGAACGACAAGGCCGACAACGTCGCGTCGCCGCAGTGCCAGAAGATGGCGACCCAACTCCTCTACACCGTCAAGGAACTGACGGCCTCCCGGCTGGACCGGGTCGAACTGCTGCGCTCCGACGGGAAGTCGTCCTCGCTGTGCTCGGTGACCGAGGTGACGGCGGCCGTGATCGCCAACCGGCCCCGGACGCCCGAGTACCAGTACTACATCGACAACCAGGACCGGCTGGTCCGGATGAAGCTCGACGTGACCAGCGAGGACCAGCAGCCGCGGTCCGAGCCGGTGCCGGGGCCGCTCTCCGTGCCCGGGGGGGCCAAGGTCGGCTCCGCGGCCGTGTCGTACGACGAGCGGCGCGCGGCGGTGGTCTCGCAGGACGGGCACGGCCTCTACGTCGTGCCGCTGTCCGGCTCCGGGGCCATGCCGCAGCCGGTGCTGCCCGCGAAGGGCGGCAGGCCGGTCACGCTGGCCGCGCCCAGCTGGGACGCGGCGGGCGACCTGTGGGTGGTCGACCAGGATCCGCAGCACCCGGGGCTGTGGCGGGTGCCCGACGGCACCGGAACCCCCGAGAAGGTGCAGGTGGCCGGGCTCGACGGGCGGATCACCTCGCTGAAGGCCTCCTCCGACGGGGCGCGCATCGCGCTGCTCGTGGAGAAGGACGGCCGCAAGAACCTGTGGGTGGGCCGGATCGAACGGCCCGACGCCAAGGGGGATGCCTCGGCGGTGTCGGTGCGCGAGCTGCGTCCGGCGGCTCCGCAGATGGCGGACGTGACCGCGATGAGCTGGGCGCCGCGGGGCAGGCTGCTGGTGGTGGGCCGGGAGAGCGGCGGGGTCGTGCAGGCCCGCTACATGCTGGCGGACGGTTCGGTGGTCGCGGCGAGCCTGCCCGGGGCGACCGGGCTGATCGCGGTCGCGGTGGCCGCGTCGGAGGACGAGTCGAAGCCGAAGCCGGTCGTGGGGTACTCGGCGGACGACGGCATCGTCTGGCTGCCGCCGGGTGCGCAGTGGCGGACGGTGGCCGAGGGCGGCAGGGGCCCGGTGTACCCGGGCTGACCTGCTCGTCCGTGCGTCGTCCACAGGGGTGGCGGGTCCTGGTGGGGCCCGGCACTGTGGAGGCATGCGGGGGTGGTGGCGGGAGCTGGCCGGTCTGGTCCTGCCGGTGGACTGCGCGGGCTGCGGGGCCGCGCGGGTGCTGCTGTGCGCCGGCTGCCGGGAGGCGCTGGGCGGGGCCGGGGCGGTGCGGGCGGGGCTGTTTCCGCGGCCCGCGGGGCTGCCGGCGGTGTTCGCTGCCGCCCGGTACGAGGGGCCCGTACGCGCCGTCCTGCTGGCGCACAAGGAGCGCGGGGCGCTGCCGTTGGCCGGGGCGCTCGGTGGCGCGCTGGCGGTGTCGGTGCTGGCGGCCCTGGCGGGGACGGGCGGCGGCGGGGCGGGAGAGCACGGCGGCGGGGCGGGAGGGGACGGGCGGGAGGTGGCGCTCGTGCCGGTCCCGTCGGCGCGCCGGCAGGTCAGGGCGCGCGGGCACGATCCGGCGCGCAGGATCGCGCTGGCCGCGGCGTGGCGGCTGCGGCGGGCCGGTGTGCCCGCGCGCGTGGCGCCCGTACTGCGGCTGCGGCGGGCGGTGGCGGACCAGGCGGGCCTGGGCGCCCGGCAGCGCCGGGAGAACCTCGCGGGGGCGCTGGAGGCGTGCCCGGGCGGGGCGCGGCTGACGGCCGGTGCCGTGCTCGTACTGGTGGACGATCTGGTCACCACGGGGGCCACGCTGGCCGAGGCCGCGCGGGCGGTGCGGGCGGCCGGCCTGGGCGGGGGAGCCGCCCCGCGGGCGGCGGTGGTGGCCGCGACCCGGACAGAGCAAAAAACCGGTGAATAGATTTGGAACTGCCGGGGAAGGTCCATCGTTGCAGGTAGTAAGAGTGGACGGCCACCGGAACGGAAGTACGTTCCGGTAGCGGGTGCCGACAACGGTCATACAGGGATATGTTCGGTTGTGAGGACTGGCGAGCCTTTGGCCCCACGCATCGCTGTCGCTCGACTCCGAAGTCGGTGGGGTGTAGATCTTGCCGATGGGGGAGGAGGAGGTGAAAGTCGCCAAGTCCGAGGCTCCGGCCTTCGCCGGAGTCTGGTGCGAAAGGGAGACGCTTCGCCCCGTCGGGCGGAGCTATCCGGGAACGGAGTTCTGCGTGGACATCGTCGTCAAGGGCCGCAAGACCGAGGTGCCCGACCGGTTCCGCAAGCACGTGGCCGAGAAGCTGAATCCGGAGCGGATCCAGAAGCTCGACGCCAAGGTGATCAGCTTGGACGTCGAGGTGTCGAAGGAGCACAACCCGCGCCAGGCCGACCGTTCCGACCGTGTGGAGATCACTCTGCGTTCGCGGGGACCGGTGATCCGGGCCGAGGCCGCCGCAGCCGACCCGTACGCGGCGCTGGACCTGGCTCAGGACAAGCTGGAGGCCCGGCTGCGCAAGCAGCACGACAAGCGCTACACCCGCAGGGGCGCGGGCCGGATCTCGGCGGCCGAGGTCGCCGACGTCGTGCCGGACGCCGCGCAGCTGAACGCGAATGGCGAGCCGTTCTCCGAGGAGAAGGCGAACGGGGTCCCGATCACCCGGATCGGATCCCTCGAAGTGCAGGGCGAAGGCCCGCTCATCGTCCGCGAGAAGACCCACTCGGCTTCACCCATGTCGCTGGACCAGGCTCTGTACGAGATGGAGCTGGTCGGCCACGACTTCTATCTGTTCGTCGACTCCGAGACCAAGCTGCCCAGCGTCGTCTACCGACGCCATGCGTACGACTACGGCGTGATCCACGTGAACCCCGACGGCGCTTCCAGCTCGGAGCAGCCGCGCGGTGGTGCCGGGGGCGCGCTCGGCGGCTGAGCACCTCGCTGCTGCCCCCGCGGGACGCTCCGGCGTCCCGCGGGGGCCTTTGTGTGGCGCGTATGCGCCGGACGGCCGGTGGCAGCCCCCCGCGCCGTGCCGCGGGCATGGAATCATGGCGGGCAGTCAACCGGCGGCGCGGCCGGTCCGGTTGGCCCAGCAGCTCGGCACATGCAGGGGGAGGAACGATGGCGGACAGCTTCGGGCCGGTGCGCGGTGACGACGGTGCGGGCTGCCGTGAGGCGGACCCGGCGGCCGGGTCCGCCGGGTCGCCCGCGGGGGAGCCCATCCGGGTCCTCGTGGTCGACGACCACGCGCTGTTCCGGCGCGGGCTGGAGATCGTCCTCGCGCAGGAGGAGGACATCCAGGTCGTCGGCGAGGCGGGGGACGGGGCGGAGGCCGTGGACAAGGCGGCCGACCTGCTGCCGGACATCGTGCTGATGGACGTGCGGATGCCCCGTCGCGGCGGGATCGAGGCGTGCACCTCCATCAAGGAGGTCGCCCCCTCCGCGAAGATCATCATGCTGACGATCAGCGACGAGGAGGCGGACCTCTACGACGCGATCAAGGCGGGCGCGACCGGGTACCTGCTGAAGGAGATCTCCACGGACGAGGTGGCCACGGCGATCCGGGCGGTGGCGGACGGCCAGTCGCAGATCAGCCCGTCGATGGCGTCGAAGCTGCTCACCGAGTTCAAGTCGATGATCCAGCGGACCGACGAGCGGCGGCTGGTGCCGGCGCCGAGGCTGACGGACCGGGAGCTGGAGGTCCTGAAGCTGGTGGCCACCGGCATGAACAACCGTGACATCGCCAAGGAGTTGTTCATCTCGGAGAACACCGTGAAGAACCACGTCCGCAACATCCTGGAGAAGCTGCAGCTGCACTCCCGGATGGAGGCCGTGGTCTACGCGATGCGCGAGAAGATCCTGGAGATCCGCTAGCCGCGCCGGGACGGGCGCCGCGCCGGTACGGACCGGCCGCCAAGGGCACCCGCCGCTACGGGCGCCGTGCCGTGAGCTCCGCCCGGACGGCCTCGGCCTCCTGCGGGCTCTGGGCGCGTTCGACGCGCACCTCCTCGCACCCCACCCACCGGGCGGCCTCCCACAGGGCCTCGGCCATGGCCGGGGCGGCCCCGGGCGTCTGGAGGGAGAGCTGGCGGGCCACCAGGGTGCGGCCCTCGCGGGCCGGGTCGACGCGGCCCTGGAGGCGGCCGCCCGCCAGCAGCGGCATCGCGAAGTACCCGTGTATCCGCTTCGGCTTGGGGACGTAGGCCTCCAGGCGGTGCGTGAAGCCGAAGATCCGCTCCGTGCGGGGCCGGTCCCAGACCAGGGAGTCGAACGGCGAGAGCAGCGTCGTGCGGTGGCGGCCGCGGGGGGCCGTCGCGAGCGCCGCCGGGTCCGCCCAGGCCTGCTTGGCCCAGCCCTCCACCGCGACCGGGACCAGCCCGGAGTCCGCGATCACGGCGTCGACCTGCTCGCCCTTGAGGCGGTGGTAGTCCGCGAGGTCGGCGCGGGTGCCCACGCCCAGCGACCGGCCGGCCAGGGTGACCAGGCGGCGCAGGCACTCGCGGTCGTCCAGGTCGTCGTGGAGCAGCGCCCCGGGCACGGCCCGCTCGGGCAGGTCGTAGACCCGCTTCCAGCCGCGGCGCTCGCTGCACACCACCTCCCCGGTGTCGAGCAGCCACTCCACCGCGATCTTGGTATCGGACCACTCGAACCACTCGCCGCCGTTCTTGGCGCCGCCCAGCTCGGTGGAGGTCAGCGGGCCGTCGGCGCGCAGCCGGTCCAGGACCGCCCGCGTCGAGCGGTCCTTGTCCCGCAGCACGTGCCAGCGGTGGCCGCGCGCCCGGCGGGCCCGGCGGCGGAAGGCGAAATGCGGCCATTCCTCGATGGGCAGGATGCAGGCCGCGTGCGACCAGTACTCAAAGGCGTGCCGGTCCGACCAGTACGCCTGCTCCACGGTGTCGCGGCCCACCGCGCCGAGGCGGGCGTACGGGATCAGCTCGTGCGAGCGGGCCAGCACCGAGATCGTGTCCAGCTGCACGGCGCCCAGGTGGCGCAGCACGCCGCGGACCCCGCCGCGGCGGTCGGGCGCGCCGAGGAAGCCCTGCGCGCGCAGGGCGATCCGGCGTGCCTCGCCGGCGGACAGGGACAGGGTCGGCTGCGGCAGGCTCGTCATGATCCGCAGCCTAGGACGCACCACTGACATCGCCGGGCAGGTACGGCAGCGCGGGGTTCAGGCCCAGGTCGGAGGGGAGCAGGGAGCCGATCCAGCAGTCGCGCGCGGTCCCGTTGCGCAGGACGCCCGCCCGCAGGACGCCCTCGAAGCGGAAGCCGACCTTCTCCGCGACGGCCCGGGAGCCGGTGTTGCCGGCCTCGGCGCGCCACTCCAGGCGTACGGCGCCGACCTCGGTGAAGGCCCAGCGGGCCGCGGCCGCCACGGCCTCGGTCACGTAGCCCTGCCCGCGGTGCTCCTTGACCGCCCAGTAGCCGATCTCATGGGAGTCGGTCCCGTGCACGTGGACGCCGACGGCGGCGACCAGCGGGCCGCCGCCCGCCAGGCGCACGGCGAAGGCGTACGCGGTGTCCTCGCGCCAGCCGTCCGGCACGACCTCGTTCACGAAGCCGTGGGCGTGCTCCCGCGCGTAGGGGGAGGGGACCAGCGTCCAGCGCTGGATGTCGGGGTCCTGGCAGGCCGCGTACACCTCGTCCTCGTCAGAGGGGGCGAAAGGCCGCAATTCCAGCCGGTCCGTCTTCAGCGTCGTGTGATCCATGGACGGATTCTGGTGCCCGGACGGGTGTCGGGCGAACTCTTTTTCATAACCGCGGGCGGGAACAGCGGCACCTTCCGCGCCCCCCGTACGTTCTCAATCCGGGCGCCCACGCCCTCGCGGCTACGGCGGACCTCCCGACGCGACCACGTCCTCGCTTACGATGGCCGTTGCGGTGGGGTCCACCTGCCGTGCCCGTGTACGAACAGTGCCCAGGCCCGACCGGCAAGGAGACAAACCTCGGTGTCCGTCTTCAACAAGCTCATGCGTGCAGGCGAAGGCAAGATCCTGCGCAAACTGCACCGCATCGCGGACCAGGTCAACTCCATCGAAGAGGACTTCGTCAACCTCTCCGACGCCGAGTTGCGGGCGCTCACGGACGAGTACAGGCAGCGGTTCCAGGACGGCGAGAGCCTGGACGACCTGCTGCCCGAGGCCTTCGCGACCACGCGCGAGGCCGCCAAGCGCGTCCTCGGCCAGCGGCACTACGACGTCCAGATCATGGGCGGCGCGGCGCTGCACCTCGGCTACGTGGCCGAGATGAAGACCGGTGAGGGCAAGACCCTCGTCGGCACCCTGCCCGCGTACCTGAACGCGCTGTCCGGCAAGGGCGTCCACCTGATCACGGTGAACGACTACCTCGCCGAGCGCGACTCCGAGCTGATGGGCCGGGTGCACAAGTTCCTCGGCCTGGAGGTCGGCTGCATCCTGGCGAACATGTCGCCGGCGCAGCGCCGCGAGCAGTACAACTGCGACATCACCTACGGCACGAACAACGAGTTCGGCTTCGACTACCTGCGCGACAACATGGCGTGGTCGAAGGACGAGCTGGTCCAGCGCGGCCACAACTTCGCCGTGGTCGACGAGGTCGACTCGATCCTCGTCGACGAGGCCCGCACCCCGCTGATCATCTCCGGCCCGGCCGACCAGGCCACGAAGTGGTACGGCGACTTCGCGAAGCTGGTGACCCGCCTGACCAAGGGCGAGGCCGGCCAGCCGCTGAAGGGCATCGAGGAGACCGGCGACTACGAGGTCGACGAGAAGAAGCGCACCGTCGCCATCCACGAGACGGGTGTGGCGAAGGTCGAGGACTGGCTCGGCATCGAGAACCTCTACGAGTCGGTGAACACCCCGCTCGTCGGTTACCTCAACAACGCGATCAAGGCCAAGGAGCTCTTCAAGAACGACAAGGACTACGTCGTCATCGACGGCGAAGTCATGATCGTCGACGAGCACACCGGCCGTATCCTCGCCGGCCGCCGCTACAACGAGGGCATGCACCAGGCGATCGAGGCGAAGGAAGGGGTGGACATCAAGGACGAGAACCAGACCCTCGCCACGATCACCCTGCAGAACTTCTTCCGCCTCTACTCGAAGCTGTCGGGCATGACCGGTACGGCCATGACCGAGGCCGCCGAGTTCCACCAGATCTACAAGCTCGGTGTCGTCCCGATCCCGACCAACCGCGACATGGTCCGCAAGGACCAGCCGGACCTGATCTACCGGACCGAGGTCGCGAAGTTCGCCGCCGTCGTCGACGACATCGCGGAGAAGCACGAGAAGGGCCAGCCGATCCTCGTCGGCACGACGTCGGTCGAGAAGTCCGAGTACC
This sequence comes from Streptomyces sp. NPDC048270, assembly GCF_040652335.1. NCBI lineage: Bacteria > Bacillati > Actinomycetota > Actinomycetes > Kitasatosporales > Streptomycetaceae > Streptomyces > Streptomyces sp. NPDC048270. Next base: position 365,783 of record NZ_JBEZLV010000004.1, on the reverse strand, counting down.
TCTCGCAGCAGCTCTCCAAGCGCGGCATCCCGCACGAGGTGCTCAACGCCAAGCAGCACGACCGCGAGGCGACGATCGTCGCCCAGGCCGGCCGCCGGGGCGCCGTCACCGTCGCCACGAACATGGCCGGCCGCGGTACCGACATCAAGCTCGGCGGCAACCCGGACGACCTCGCCGAGGCCGAGCTGCGCCAGCAGGGCCTGGACCCGGAGGAGCACATCGAGGAGTGGGCGCACGCCCTTCCCGCGGCGCTCACCCGGGCCGAGGCGGCCGTGAAGGCCGAGTTCGAGGAAGTCAAGGACCTCGGCGGGCTGTATGTGCTGGGCACCGAGCGGCACGAGTCGCGCCGTATCGACAACCAGCTGCGCGGCCGCTCCGGCCGACAGGGCGACCCGGGCGAGTCCCGCTTCTACCTCTCGCTCGGCGACGACCTGATGCGCCTGTTCAAGGCGCAGATGGTCGAGCGCGTCATGGCGATGGCCAACGTGCCGGACGACGTGCCGATCGAGAACAAGATGGTGACCCGCGCGATCGCGTCGGCCCAGTCGCAGGTCGAGACCCAGAACTTCGAGACGCGCAAGAACGTCCTGAAGTACGACGAGGTCCTCAACAGTCAGCGCGAGGTCATCTACGGCGAGCGCCGCCGCGTCCTGGAGGGCGAGGACCTCCAGGAGCAGGTCCGCTTCATGATGGACGACACGATCGACGCGTACATCGCGGCCGAGACGGTCGAGGGCTTCGCCGAGGAGTGGGACCTGGAGCGCCTGTGGGGCGCCTTCAAGCAGCTCTACCCGGTGAAGGTCACCATCGACGAGCTCGAGGAGGCCGCGGGCGACCGGGCGGGCATCACCGCCGAGTTCATCGCGGAGTCCATCAAGGACGACATCCACGAGCAGTACGAGGCGCGCGAGAAGGCGCTGGGCTCCGACATCATGCGCGAGCTGGAGCGGCGCGTGGTGCTGTCGGTGCTGGACCGCAAGTGGCGCGAGCACCTGTACGAGATGGACTACCTGCAGGAGGGCATCGGCCTGCGGGCGATGGCCCAGAAGGACCCGCTGGTCGAGTACCAGCGCGAGGGCTTCGACATGTTCAACGCCATGCAGGACGGCATCAAGGAGGAGTCCGTCGGCTACCTGTTCAACCTGGAGGTCCAGGTCGAGCAGCAGGTCGAGGAGGTCCCGGTGCAGGACGCGGCGCCGTCGCTGACGAAGGAGCCGGCCCGTCCGGAGATCCGGGCGAAGGGGCTGGACGCTCCGCAGCGGCCGGACCGGCTGCACTTCTCGGCGCCGACCGTCGATGGTGAGGGCGGTGTGGTCGAGGGCGACTTCGAGTCCGAGGGCGCCGCGGGTGACGGTGACGGTGACGGGATGACGCGGGCGGAGCGGCGGAAGGCCGCGAAGGCCTCCGGCGGGCGTCGCCGTAAGAAGTAGCCCCTGCGGGGCGGCGTACACGGCCGGGGCCGGGCACCTAGGGGTGTCCGGCCCCGGCCGTTGCGCGTGCGCGCGGGTGCCGGTGTTGGGGGCGGTGGGTGGGTGGTGCCGGTGGGTGAGGCGGTGCGGCGCCGTTGCGGGGCTCTGCCCCGGGCCCCGCGCCTCAAACGCCGGCGGGGCTGAACTTGGGCCCTGTGCCGTACGTGGTGGTGGGGCTGAGCTTGGGCCCCGCGCCTCAAACGCCGGCGGGGCTGAGCTTGGTGGCGGGGCTGAACTTGGGCCCTGTGCCGTACGTGGTGGCGGGGTCATGGGCGGGGGCCTTCGAGTTCCACTGCTGCGCAGCGCCAGCGCAGGTCCGGGCCCTGTTCCAGGCGGAAGGCCATGGCCGTCATGCGGTCGCCCGTGGCGATGCGGGCGAAGGCCTCGATGACGCCCGGGCCCGGGGTGAAGCGGCCGCACTGGCGGACGACGGGCCGCAGGCGGTCGCGGAGGTGCTCCGCGGGGGCCAGGGTGACCAGCTGCTCGTAGGCGGGGCCGACCGTGTGGCCGAGGAGCGAGTGGACCGGCCGCAGGCCGCTGACGACCGCGAGGAGGCGGTCGGCGAACCAGTGGTGCGGGCCGAGCCGCAGGGCCCGCTCCGGGGCTGCCGGGCGCCGCGTGTCGCGCCGCCCGGCGGGGCGGGTCCGGGACTGGCCGCCGGTCCGGCGGCGGGCCGCCTCGCCGCCGATCGTGCCGCGCATCGTGGTGTCCATTCGCGATCTGCCCCCGAACAGGCCGGGCCCGGCTGATACCGGGCGGTAACTTGATGGGAGTTTCTTATGGCGGGCCGAACATGGTCCGCAAGCGGCCCGTCACGCGGTCCCGGTCCGGCGCCGCTTCACCTATCCGAGTGGCGCCGGGGGCTTCCCGGGCCCCGGTGGTGCGCCGTCCGGGACCGGGGTGGACGCGGGAGGGTCGTGGCCCCGCACCCCGAAGGGGGACGGGCCGTCACCCGGAGGGCGGCGCGATCCCGGCCGTCGCCGAGGGGCGCGGGGGCGGCGGCGGGGCCCTGGTGCTCCCGGTGGCCTGGGGTGCGGTCGTATCCTGGGGGCGTTTCCGACTACCGAAGGCAGCCCCATGCGCGCGTATGTTCCTTTGACCCTCCCCGGGCTCGCCGAGGTGCACGAAGCGGGTGGGCTGGCCCCCGGTCCGCTGCGGGCGTACGCCGTCACCCCCGGGCTGCGCGAGTGGTACGTGTCGGACGACATCGAGGAGCTGGAGTACGCGGCCCTGAGCCGCGCCGCGGCCGCCTCCCTCCGGCTGATCGCCGCCGACCCGGCCGCTCCGCCCCGGCGGGTCGTCCTCGCCCTGGACGTCCCCGACAAGGCCGCCACCGCCGCCCCCGGCGTGGACGAGGCCGCCCTCGGCCAGGTCGTCCTCGCCGAGGCGGTACGGCTCTCCGCGGCCGCCGCCGTGCACGTCGACGCCGATGACGCCGAGGAGGCCGTGGCGGCCGCCGCCCGGGCCCTCCCGGCCGCCGACGGCGGGGACGGCGACGCGCAGTTCACCGTGGACGGCGCCGAGGACCATGAGCTGCTGTGGTTCGGGGTGCAGGAGATTCCGGGGCTGCTGAAATGACCCCTTCGACCCATATTGTCTGGGATTGGAATGGCACCCTCCTCCACGACATCGACGCCGTCATAGCCGCGACCAACGCCTCCTTCGCGGAGCTCGGTTTCGCCCCGATCACCCTCGAGACCTACCGCGACCTGTACGTCGTACCGGTACCCAAGTTCTACGAGCGCCTCATGGGGCGGCTGCCCACCGAGGACGAGTGGCTGCTCATGGACGACACCTTCCACCGGCACTACTGGGCCGCCGCCGAGGGCGCCGCGCTCGCCGAGGGTGCCCGCGAGCTGCTCCGGGACTGGCAGGGCGACGGGCTCACGCAGTCCCTGCTGTCCCTCGCACCCCACGAGAAGCTCGTGCCGCTGGTCCGCTTCTACGGCATCGAGCGGCACTTCCTGCGCGTCGACGGGCGGACCGGGCCTTCCCACACCAGCAAGGCGGGGCATCTCGTACGGCACATGGCCGCTCTGGACGGGACGGGCGTGACGGCCGCGGGTACGGTCCTCATCGGAGACGCCGTGGACGACGCGCTCGCCGCGGCCCACATCGGCGCCCGGGCCGTGCTCTACACGGGCGGCTCGCACAGCCGCACCAGCCTGGAATCGGCCGGTGTGCCCGTCGTCGACTCCCTGGCGGAGGCCGTCCGCACAGCTCGGGAAATGGCCGAATAGCGACCGTCGCGGCGCCGCGCCCGGGCCTCCTCGCCGTCGCTGTCCAGAACGTCAAAGTTCAACCTCAAGTTTTGTACACATCCATGACGTGTGCGGGGTGGGTGGAGATAGCCTGGTACCCGTGATCAGCGCGATAGTCATCGGGGGCACCGAAGCCTCCGGCCTGCGCCCGTGGCACCACCGTGCCCGGGCCCTCGCTGGTCCCCGCTGCCGGGACGTGGGGCCTATGGCCAATTCCCTCCCGGTCGGCTCTCTCCACGGCGCGGCGCCGATCCCGAACGGACACCCCGCTTCGCGGTGCAATGCCACTTCCTTCACCTACGTCACGCAATGGCGCGCGACAGGAGCCAGAGGACATGCAGACCAAGCTGGACGAAGCAAAGGCCGAGCTGCTCGCGCGGGCGGCCCGGGTAGCTGAGAACAGCCCGGCCGGGGGGCTACTTCCGACTGGGTCCGAGCAGGGGGAGCGTCCCGACCGGGACACAGTGCTCGCCTACCTCCAGCGCTACTACCTGCACACCGCCCCCGAGGACCTCTTGGACCGGGACCCGGTCGACGTGTTCGGGGCGGCGCTCTCGCACTACCGGCTCGCGGAGAAGCGGCCGCAGGGCACCGCGAACGTGCGCGTGAACACCCCGACCGTGGAGGAGAACGGCTGGACCTCCAGCCACTCCGTCGTCGAGGTCGTCACGGACGACATGCCCTTCCTGGTGGACTCCGTCACCAACGAGCTGTCCCGCCAGGGCCGCGGCATCCACGTCGTGATCCACCCGCAGGTCGTCGTCCGCCGTGACGTCACCGGCAAGCTGATCGAGATCCTCGGCCCCGACTGCGACGCGCACGGCCCCAGGACCGCGCGCCCCCACGACTCCCTCGTCGAGTCCTGGATCCACGTCGAGATCGACCGCGAGACCGACCGCGCCGACCTGAAGCAGATCACCGGCGATCTGCTGCGCGTCCTGTCCGACGTGCGCGAGTCCGTCGAGGACTGGGAGAAGATGCGCGACGCGGCGCTGCGCATCGCCGACGGCCTGCCCGACGAGCCCACCGCCCCGGACCTGCGCGAGTACGAGCTCGAAGAGGCCCGCGAGCTGCTGCGCTGGCTCGCCGACGACCACTTCACCTTCCTCGGCTACCGCGAGTACAACCTGGTCGACGGCGACTCCCTCGCGGCCGTCCCCGGCACCGGCCTCGGCATCCTGCGCTCCGACCCGCACCACAGCGGCAAGGACGACGGCCACCCCGTCTCGCCGTCCTTCAACCGGCTGCCCGCCGACGCCCGCGCCAAGGCCCGCGAGCACCGCCTGCTGGTGCTGACCAAGGCCAACAGCCGCTCCACCGTGCACCGCCCCTCGTACCTCGACTACGTGGGCGTCAAGAAGTTCGACGCCGAGGGCAACGTGGTCGGCGAGCGCCGCTTCCTCGGCCTGTTCTCCTCCGCCGCGTACACCGAGTCCGTGCGCCGCGTCCCGGTCATCCGCCGCAAGGTCAGCGAGGTCCTCGAGGCCGCCGGCTTCTCGCCGTCCAGCCACGACGGCCGCGACCTGACGCAGATCCTGGAGACCTACCCGCGCGACGAGCTGTTCCAGACCCCGGTCGACAAGCTCCGCGAGATCGTCACCTCCGTCCTGTACCTCCAGGAGCGCCGCCGGCTGCGGCTGTACCTGCGCCAGGACGAGTACGGGCGCTACTACTCCGCGCTCGTCTACCTGCCGCGCGACCGGTTCACCACCGGCGTCCGGCTGCGGCTGATGGACATCCTCAAGGAGGAGCTCGACGGCATCAGCGTCGACTTCACCGCCTGGAACACCGAGTCGATCCTCTCCCGCATCCACTTCGTCGTCCGCGTCCCGCAGGGCAAGGAACTGCCGGTCCTCACCGACGCCGACGTCGAGCGCATCGAGGGCCGCCTCGTCGAGGCCGCCCGCTCCTGGGCCGACGGCTTCTCCGAGGCCCTGGTCGCCGAACTCGGCGAGGAGCGCGCCGCCGAACTGCTGCGCAAGTACGCCAACTCCTTCCCCGAGGGCTACAAGGCCGACCACTCGCCGCGCGCGGCCGTCGCCGACCTCTGCCACCTGGAGCGGCTCTCCGCCAGCGACCTGCCCTTCGCGCTCTCGCTGTACGAGCCCGTCGGCGCCGGCCCCGGCGAGCGCCGGTTCAAGATCTACCGCACCGGCGAGCAGGTCTCGCTCTCCGCGGTCCTGCCCGTGCTCCAGCGCCTGGGCGTCGAGGTCACCGACGAGCGGCCGTACGAGCTGCGCCGTTCCGACCGGGTCAGCGCCTGGATCTACGACTTCGGCCTGCGGATGCCCGCCGTCGGCGCCAACGGCGACGCGTACCTCGGCGACGACGCCCGCGAGCGCTTCCAGGAGGCCTTCGCGGCCGTCTGGACCGGCCAGGCGGAGAACGACAACTTCAACACCCTGGTGCTGAGCGCCGGGCTGACCTGGCGGCAGGCCGTCGTCCTGCGCGCGTACGCCAAGTACCTGCGCCAGGCGGGCTCCACCTTCAGCCAGGACTACATGGAGGACACCCTCCGCAACAACGTCCACACCACCCGGCTGCTGGTCTCCCTCTTCGAGGCGCGGCTGTCGCCCAGCCGCCAGGCCGCCGGCAGCGAGCTCGTGGACGCCATGCTGGAGGAGCTGGACGGGGCCCTGGACCAGGTCGCCTCGCTCGACGAGGACCGGATCCTGCGGGCCTTCCTCACCCTCATCAAGGCCACCCTGCGGACCAACTTCTTCCAGGAGGCGAAGGGCTTCGAGTGGCACGACTACGTGTCCATGAAGTTCGACCCGCAGGCCATCCCCGACCTGCCGGCGCCCCGCCCGGCCTACGAGATCTGGGTGTACTCGCCGCGCGTCGAGGGCGTGCACCTGCGCTTCGGCAAGGTCGCGCGCGGCGGCCTGCGCTGGTCCGACCGGCGTGAGGACTTCCGTACGGAGATCCTCGGCCTGGTCAAGGCGCAGATGGTCAAGAACACCGTGATCGTGCCGGTCGGCGCCAAGGGCGGCTTCGTCGCCAAGCAGCTCCCGGACCCCTCCGTGGACCGCGACGCCTGGCTCGCCGAGGGCATCGCCTGCTACCGCACCTTCATCTCGGCGCTGCTCGACATCACCGACAACCTGGTCGCGGGCGAGGTCGTGCCCCCGCAGGACGTGGTGCGCCACGACGAGGACGACACCTACCTCGTCGTCGCCGCCGACAAGGGCACCGCGACGTTCTCCGACATCGCCAACGAGGTCGCCCACAAGTACAACTTCTGGCTCGGCGACGCCTTCGCCTCGGGCGGCTCGGCCGGTTACGACCACAAGGGCATGGGCATCACGGCCCGCGGCGCCTGGGAGTCCGTCAAGCGGCACTTCCGCGAGCTCGGCCACGACACCCAGACCCAGGACTTCACGGTCGTCGGCGTCGGCGACATGTCCGGCGACGTCTTCGGCAACGGCATGCTGCTCTCGGAGCACATCCGCCTGGTGGCCGCGTTCGACCACCGGCACATCTTCCTCGACCCGAGCCCGGACGCGGCCACCTCGTACGCCGAGCGCCGGCGCCTGTTCGACCTGCCGCGTTCCTCGTGGGCCGACTACGACACCTCGCTGATCTCGGCGGGCGGCGGCATCCACCCGCGCTCGGCGAAGGCCGTACCGATCACCGCGCAGGTCCGCGCGGCCCTCGGCATCGAGGCCGGCGTCACCAAGATGACCCCGGCCGAGCTGATGCAGGCGATCCTCAGGTCCCCCGTGGACCTGGTGTGGAACGGCGGCATCGGTACGTACGTCAAGGCCACGTCCGAGACGCACGCGGACGTCGGCGACAAGGCCAACGACGCCATCCGCGTCAACGGCTCCGACGTACGGGCCAAGGTCATCGGCGAGGGCGGCAACCTGGGCCTGACCCAGCTCGGCCGCATCGAGTTCGCCCGTATCGGCGCGGGCGGCGAGGGCGGCAAGGTCAACACCGACGCCATCGACAACAGCGCCGGCGTGGACACCTCCGACCACGAGGTGAACATCAAGATCCTGCTCAACGCGGTCGTGGCGGACGGCGACATGACCGTCAAGCAGCGCAACAAGCTGCTCGCCGAGATGACCGACGAGGTCGGCACGCTGGTGCTGCGCAACAACTACGCGCAGAACACGGCGCTCGCCAACGGCGCGGCGCAGGCCCCCAGCCTGCTCCACGCGCAGCAGCGCTTCATGCGCCGCCTGGAGCGCGCGGGGCTGCTCAACCGCGAGCTGGAGTTCCTGCCCACCGACCGGCAGATCCGCGAACTGCTCGCCAACGGCCGGGGCCTGACCCAGCCGGAGCTGGCCGTCCTCTTCGCCTACACCAAGATCACGCTGGCGGACGAGCTCATCCACACCGTGCTGCCGGACGACCCGTACCTGCGCCGCCTGCTCTTCGCGTACTTCCCGGCCGCCCTGCGCGAGAAGTTCCCCGAGCAGATCGACGGGCACGCGCTGCGCCGGGAGATCATCACCACGCTGCTGGTCAACGACACCGTCAACACCGGTGGTTCGACCTTCCTGCACCGCCTGCGCGAGGAGACCGGGGCCTCCACGGAGGAGATCGTCCGGGCGCAGCTCGCGGCCCGCGAGATCTTCGGCCTGGCCGATGTGTGGGACGCGGTCGAGGCCCTCGACAACAAGGTCGCGGCCAGTGTCCAGACCCGGATCCGGCTGCACTCGCGGCGCCTGGTCGAGCGCGGCACGCGCTGGCTGCTGAACAACCGGCCGCAGCCGCTCCAGATCACCGAGACCATCGAGTTCTTCAGCGAGCGGGTCGGGCACGTCTGGGCCGAGCTGCCGAAGCTGGTGCGCGGCGCCGACCTCGAGTGGTACCAGTCGATCATGGACGAGCTGGTCGGCGAGGGCGTGCCGGAGGAACTGGCGGCCAAGGTGGCCGGCTTCTCCTCCGCCTTCCCGACGCTGGACGTCGTCGCGATCGCGGACCGCACCGGGGTGGCTCCGCTGGACGTCGCCGAGGTGTACTACGACCTCGCCGACCGCCTGGACATCACCCAGCTGATGGACCGGATCATCGAGCTGCCGCGGTCCGACCGCTGGCAGTCGATGGCCCGCGCCTCCATCCGCGAGGACCTGTTCGCGGCGCACGCGGCCCTGACCGCCGATGTGCTGTCGGTGGGCGACGGCAGCTCGACCCCCGAGGAGCGGTTCAAGGCCTGGGAGGAGAAGAACGCGGCGATCATCGGCCGTGCGCGGACGACCCTGGACGAGATCCGCGGCTCGGACGACTTCGACCTGGCGAACCTGTCGGTGGCGATGCGGACGATGCGGTCGCTGCTGCGCGCGCACAGCTAGGCCTTCTCGGCGGGCCGGGCCCGGGACCTTCGCGGTCCCGGGCCCGGCCCGTTCGTGTGCGGGTGCGGCGCCGTTGCGGGGGCTCCGCCCCCGGGCCCCCGCGCCTCAAACGCCGGCGGGGCTGGATGTGGCCCGGCCGGGGCGGGAACGGCGTCGGGGGCGCGGGAAGCCTCCGCAGGGCGCCGGAGGGGAGCCCCGGCGGGGCTGGATGCGGCGCGGCCGGGGCTGGAGTGGGTCAGCGGGATTTCGTGAAGGCCTCGTAGGCGGCGCAGACCTCGTCGGAGGGGCCGTCCATGCGCAGGACGCCCGCTTCCAGCCAGATCGCGCGGTCGCAGGTCTCGCGGACCGTGTTGATGCCGTGGCTGACGAGGAAGACGGTGCCGGCGCGTTCGCGCAGTTCCTCGATGCGGTCCTGGCTGCGCCGCTGGAAGGCGGCGTCGCCGGTGGCGAGGGCCTCGTCGATCATCAGGACGTCGTGGTCCTTGGCGGCGGCGATGGAGAACCGCAGCCGGGCGCCCATGCCGGAGGAGTACGTGCGCATGGGCAGGGAGATGAAGTCGCCCTTCTCGTTGATGCCGGAGAAGTCGACGATGTCCTGGTAGCGCTCCTTGATCTGTTCGCGGGTCATGCCCATCGCGAGGCCGCCGAGCACGACGTTGCGCTCGCCGGTCAGGTCGTTCATCAGCGCGGCGTTCACCCCGAGGAGCGAGGGCTGGCCGTGTGAGTAGACCGCGCCCCGCGCCACCGGCTGGAGTCCGGCGATGGCCTTGAGCAGGGTGGACTTGCCCGAACCGTTGGAGCCGATGAGGCCGATGGCCTCGCCCTTGTACGCGGTGAAGCTGACGCCCTTGACGGCGTGCACCTCGCGGAGGCCGGGGGCGGGCCCCCGGGTGAAGATCCGGCTGAGGGCCGCCGTGGCGCCGCCCTTGCGGGCGCCGGCGCCCTGGACCTTGTAGACGACGTGGACCTCGTCCGCGATCACGGTGGGGACGCGGGTCTCACCGGTCTGCGCTGCGGTGTTCGATGCGGTGTCCGATGCGGTGTCAGCCACGGCCGTACTCCTCCTCGGCCTTCCAGAAGTAGACGAACCCGCCGACGCCGGCGAGCAGGGCCCAGCCGATGGCGACCGGCCAGACGTGGTGGGGGAGGGACTGCGACGTGAAGCTGTCGATGAAGGAGAAGCGCATCAGGTCGATGTAGACGGCCGCCGGGTTGAGCTTGAGGATCATGAGCACCCAGTGGGGCAGGTGGTCGGTCTTGAGCATCTGGTCGATGGACCACATGACGCCCGACGAGTACATCCAGGTGCGCAGGACGAAGGGCATCAGCTGGCTGACGTCGGGGCTCTTGCTGCCGATGCGGGCCATGAGCAGGGCGCAGCCGGCGGCGAAGACGGCCATCAGCAGCAGCGTCGGCAGGGCCACGAGCCAGGACGGGCTCGGTGTCTGGCCGAAGGCGAGCAGCAGGATGACCAGGGCGCCCATGGTGACCAGCAGCTGCTGGAAGAGCTGGACGACGGTGGAGATCGGCAGGCTCGCGCGGGGGAAGTGCAGGGCGCGCACCAGGCCGATGTTGCTGTGGACGGATCGGGTGCCGGCGTTGACGGAGCTGCCGATGAAGTCCCAGACGAAGACGCCGGTGATCAGGAACGGCACGTAGTCGGGCACGTGGTGGCTGGCGCGCATGACCACGCCGAAGATGAAGTAGTAGACCGCCGCGTTGAGCAGCGGGGTCACCAGGTGCCAGACCTGGCCCAGCTTCTCCGTGCTGTAGGTGGCCTGCATGCGGGCCGTGGCGTACGCGGTCACGAAGTGGCGCCGGTCCCAGAGCTCCGCGATGTAGCGGGGGAGGGAGGGGCGGGCGCCGCTGAGGGTCAGGCCGTGGGCGGCCGCCAGTTCCGCGGGGGTCGCGGCGGCGGTCGGGGGTGCGGTCGCGGTGGTCACAGGGGTCGCTTTCGCCGGGGTCGGGGCGTCGGCGACGATGGGACGGGGCCGTATCGTCGCTACGGCGAGGCTAGGGCGTTGCGCGACGGAACGCAACCGTATCGTCGTGTCGTGGGCGCGGCTATGCTCTGTGCATGACCACGGATCCTGCCGACACCGTCGCCGCCCCCGCCCGCCGCGCCCCCGCCGGGGCCGCCGTCCTGCGCGAGGACGTGACCGAGGCGATCAGGGAGGCGGTGGTGGAGGAGCTGGCCGCGGTCGGCTTCTCCCGGATGTCCATCGAGGGCATCGCGCGGCGGGCGGGCGTCGGGAAGACCGCGGTCTACCGGCGCTGGAAGTCCAAGCTGCACCTGGTGCTGGACCTGGTCGGCGCCTTCGCGGCGGACGGCCTGCCGGTGCCGGCGACGGGCTCGCTGTACGGGGACGTACGGGCCCTGCTGGAGGTCATGTCACACGTACTGCGGCACCCCGTGGCCTCGGCGGTGATCCCCGACCTGCTGGTCGAGGCGGCCCGCAACCCGGAGATCGCCGAAGCGGTCCGCGGGGCCCTGCTCGACGGCCAGCACCGCATGGCGCAGGGCATCGTCGGCGACGCCGTCGACCGCGGGGAACTCCCCGGGGGCATCGGCCCGGAGCACGCCCTCGACCTGCTGATCGGCCCCCTCTACTGGCGCCAGGTGGTCGTCCGCGACGCGGTGACCGCCGCCCACCTCGACACCCTGGCCCACCAGGTGGTGGCGGGCCTGAAGGCGGGCCCCGGCGCCGCCTGAGCGCACCGCACGCCCTCAGGGCGGTCACGGCCAGACGTGCGCCAGGGTCGGTTCCGCCGACGGGGCCGGCGTCGGGGCGGGGGCCGCGGGGGCGGGGCGGCGGTCCGGCAGGGGGGTGACCGCCGGGATCGGGGTGGGCTGGCCCAGGAAGATCCGGCGCACCACGCGCTCCGCCGCGTGGCCGTCGTCGTACTGGCAGAAGCGCGCCCGGAAGGCCGCGCGGAGCTGGGCCGAGCGGGAGCCCTGCCAGTGGCCGGTGGCGAAGATGTCCACCAGCTCGTCCTCGGTCCGGGCGATCGCGCCCGGCGGGCACGCGCGCAGGTCGAAGTAGGTGCCCCGGGCCGCCTCGTACGCCTCCCAGTCGTCCGCGTGGATCACGATCGGCCGGTCCAGCGCCGCGTAGTCGAACATCAGGGACGAGTAGTCCGTGACCAGCGCGTCGGAGGCGAGGCAGAGTTCCTCCACCGAGGGGTGCGAGGAGACGTCCAGCAGGCGGGGGTGGGCGTCCGCGGGGGAGTGGGCGTCCGCGTACGTGAGGTGGGTGCGGGCCAGGATCGTGAAGCGCGGCCCGAGGTCGCGCAGCACCCGCTCGAAGTCCAGGTGGTCCGGCCGGCTGCGCCGGTAGTCGCGATGGGTCGGCGCGTACAGGATCGCCGTCGAGCCCGCCGGGATGCCGAGGCGTTCGCGCAGCTCCAGGACGTCGGCCTGGGTGGCCCGGTGGAAGACGTCGTTGCGCGGGTAGCCGTACTCGAGGGTGGTGTACGAGGAGGGGACGGCCTTCTCCCACACCAGGGTCGAGTGCCGGTTCGCCGAGAGCAGGTAGTCCCACTGGTCGGCGCCGCGCAGCAGCCCCGCGAAGTCCGTGGTCGGGGTGGCCGCCGGCCGGTCCTGGAGGTCGAGCCCGACCCGCTTGAGCGGGGTCCCGTGCTGGGTCTGGACCACGACCTGGCCAGGGCGCTTGACCAGGGCCCGCTCGCAGTTGACGTTGGTGACCAGGTACGCGGCCCTGGCCAGGGCCGTCCAGTACGCCGCCGAGCCCGGGCGCAGCAGGGCCGTCTCGCGGGGGAGGGTCGCGGCGTGCCGCGGGTCGCAGATCCAGGCCGTGCGCATGGCGGGCGCCAGCTCCCGCAGCTTCGCCTCGATCGCCGCCGGGTTGCAGGCGTAACCGCCGTGCCAGTACGCGGAGAAGACCGCGAGCTCCGGGCGCAGGGGGAGCAGGCGCTGGGTGCGGTAGTGCAGCCGCAGGGCGCTTTCGCGCAGGCCGCGCGAGAGGGCCGAGGCGCCGCGGCCCGCCGCCAGCCCGCCCGAGCGCAGGACCGACAGTAGCCGGTACGTGCGCCGGGTGCCCAGCCGCATCAGCAGGTGGCGGATCCGGTCGGTCCTGGACAGGGACAGCGCCTGCGCCCCCGGCGCCCGGTAGCGGCGCAGCAGGGCCGACGCCCGGCCGAAGAACTCGGCCCGGCTCGCGCGCGGGAGGCGGCGCGGGTCGGCGTACAGGGCGCAGAAGTGCTCGGCCATCCGCCGGTGCACGGCGGGGCGCCAGCGCTCCAGCTCGGGGCGACCGGCGAGGTAGCCGAAGACCCGGTCGTACTGGTCGAAGATGTCGAGGTGGCGGCGGGTGGAGGTGGTCAGGATCGAGCCGGTGCGGCGCTGGCGGTAGTGGACGCAGACCCGGTCCAGGACGGCGATTGACTCCGCGGCCAGCAGCGCCGGGTAGGTCCAGGGGGTGTCCTCGTAGAAGCCGGGCGGGAACTCGAAGCCCTCGCGCTCCACGTACTCGCGGCGGTACGCCTTGTTCCACACCACCATCAGCATGCCGAGCAGCGCGGGCCGGTCGGCGAGGCGGAAGCTGGCCGGCCCCTCCTCGGACAGCCGGTGCGAGAGGCGGTTGCGCACGAGCTCGCCGGTCCAGAAGGTGCGCGCGTAGTCGTAGACCAGCACGTCGGGCGAGCCGGTGTCCTTCAGCCGGTCGGTGATGGCCTGGAGCGCGCCGGGGGCCAGGGTGTCGTCGCCGTCGAGGAAGACCAGGTAGTCGCCGGTGGCCCGGGCCAGACCCGCGTTGCGGGCAGGGCCCAGGCCGAGGTTGTGCGCCAGGTGCACGGCGGTCACCCGCGGGTCCCGGGCCGCGTACTCGTCGATGATCGAGCCGCAGGCGTCCGGGGAGGCGTCGTCGACCGCGATCAGTTCCAGATCCGGGCACGACTGCGTCAGGACCGAGTCCAGACTCTCCTGGAGGTACGCCTGGACCTTGTACGCGGGCACGATGACGCTGAACCGGGGCACGGCACATCCAGGGGTCGGCGCGGGCATATTGCTCCCCCAGCTACCGCTGGGTGGTACCCCCAAGCAACCCCCGGTGTGGTGTTCGGGTTACGCAGCGTGTGGCATTCGGGTTACGCAGCGTCAACACCGCATGTCGGGGGGTCGTCGCGGCCGCCTCGCGCCGCTACTTGATGGCCCCGGCCATCACCCCCGAGACGAACTGCCGCTGGAAGGCGAAGAAGACGACGAGCGGGATCACCATCGACAGGAACGCGCCGGGCGCCAGTACGTCGATGTTGTTCCCGAACTGCCGTACCTGCTGCTGGAGCGCCACCGTCACCGGCGGGTTCGCGGAGTCCGCGAAGACGAGCGCGACCAGCATGTCGTTCCACACCCACAGGAACTGGAAGATGCCGAGCGAGGCGATGGCCGGACCGCCCAGCGGCAGCACCACCCGCGCGAACAGCCGCAGTTCGCCCGCACCGTCCAGGCGGGCCGCCTCCAGCAGCTCCCGTGGGATCTGGGCGAAGAAGTTGCGCAGCAGGAACACCGCGAACGGCAGCCCGAAGGCGGTGTGGAAGAGCACCACGCCCGCCGTGGTCTCGAACAGGCCGATGGCGCCGAAGAGTTCGGACACCGGGATCAGCGCCACCTGGACCGGGACGACCAGCAGCCCGACGACGACCAGGAACAGCCAGTCCCGTCCGGGGAACTCCAGCCAGGCGAAGGCGTATCCGGCGAAGGCGCCCAGGACCAGGACCAGCAGGGTGGCCGGAACCGCGATCGCGACGGTGTTCAGCAGCGAGGCGGTGATCGTGTCGTTCGCCAGCAGCCGCTCGTAGTTGCCGGCGGTCAGCCGCGCGGGCGCGGTCAGCGCCTGCCACCAGCCGCCCCGGTTCAGATCGCCCGGGGCCAGGAGGGAGGAGAGCAGCAGGCCGAGGGTGGGCAGCAGCCAGAAGAGCGCGGCCGCCACCAGGAACACGCGCACCGCACCCGAGGCGAGCTTGGCGGAGACGGCCTGGGCGTACGAGACCCGGGGGGAACGGCTCATCGGGACCCCTCCTTCCGCAGCCGGCGGATGTTCACCAGCATCACCGGGACCACCAGCACCAGCAGCAGCACGGCGATGGCACTGCCCAGACCCGGATCGGCGTCCGTCCCGAAGGAGGTCCGGTAGAGCTGGAGCGCGAGCACGTTCGCGTCGTCCTGCACCGCCCCCGGTGCGATCACGAAGACCAGGTCGAAGATCTTCATCACGTTGATGACGAGGGTGACCAGCACCACCGCCAGCACGGGCGCCAGCAGCGGCACGGTGATCCGGCGGAACACCTGCCACTCGTTCGCCCCGTCCACCCGCGCCGCCTCCAGCAGCTCGCGCGGTACGGAGGCCAGCCCGGCCCCGATCAGCACCATCGCGAAACCGGCCCACATCCATACGTACGCCCCGATCACCGCCGGGGTGACGAGCGACGGGCCCAGCCACTGGACCCCCGCGTAGGCCTCGCGGAAGTTCGCCGCCGGCAGCCGCAGCTGTGCCCCGTCGGCCTTGGCGGACAGCGTGAAGGTGCCGTCGGCTCGGGCCGTCGCCCTATCGACGACCCGGCCGTCCTTGACCGCCTCGATCCGCATCCCGGCGAAGGCCTGCTCGGCCGGGTCGACCGCGTTCGTGGCGCCGCCCCCGCCGCGGGTGAAGTCCTGCCAGGCCGTCCCGGTGACCTTGCCGGGCTCGGCGGCCGCCGCCTTGGCCGTACGGGTCCCCTCCGGCAGGGCCTCCGGGGCCACGCCGACCAGCGGCAGCAGCACCGGGGTGCCCGCGCGGACCGGGTCGCGGGTCACGAAGGCGCCTCCGCCGGCGTCCGTCAGCGGGGAGTCCCGGCCCGGGCGGGCTTTGGGGAAGGCCGAGGACTCCGCGAAGGTGTCGTGGACCCCGACCCAGACCGCGTTGGCGACGCCCCGGTCGGGGTCGTGGTCGTAGACGAGGCGGAAGATGATGCCCGCCGCCAGCATCGAGATCGCCATCGGCATGAACACCAGCAGCTTGAACGCCGTTCCCCAGCGGACCCGTTCGGTGAGCACCGCGAAGATCAGGCCGAGCGCGGTGGCCGTCGTCGGCGCGAGCACCACCCACAGCGCCGTGTTCTGCAGGGCGGTGCGGATGGTGGGGTCGCTCAGGATCTCCCGGTAGTTGTCGCCGCCGACGAACCCGGTCCCGGGACGGTCGAAGAAGCTGCGGTAGAGCGAGTAGCCGATCGGGTGCACGACGAGCGCGCCGAGCAGCACGAGCGCCGGCAGGAGGAACGCCGCCGCGACCAGGCGGCGGCGCCTGGCCTCGGCCGAGCGGGCGGTCCTGCCCGCCCGGGCGGCCGGGGCCGGGGCCGGGGTGGTGACCTTGGCCGTCACCGGGATCAGTTCCCGTAGGCCTTGGCCGCGTCCGCCTCCAGTTTCGCCTGGGCGCCCGCCACGTCCGACGGGTTCGCCAGGAAGTCCTGGAGGGCCTTCCACTCACCCGCGCCGGGGGTCCCGCCGAAGGCCGCCGGAGCCTGGTCCGACATGTCGAAGCGGAAGTCGTCGCCCGCCGCGATCAGCGCCTTGGCGATGTTCCGCTGGATGTCGTTGGGGTAGGCGGCCAGGTCGACCGCCTTGTTCGGGGAGATGAAACCGCCCTCGCGGGCCTGGATGGCGGCCGCGTCCGCCGACGCCAGGAAGGTCAGCAGCGCCTGCGCGCCCTTCGACGGCTTCAGAGCCACCGCCACGTCACCGCCCGAGACCACCGGAGCCTTCGCGCCGACGGCCGGGAAGGGGAAGACGAGCGCGTCCGTACCCACCTTCGCCTCGGTCTGCGCGATGTTCACCGCCACGAAGTCGCCCTCGAAGACCATCGCCGCCGCCGGCCGGTCGCCGCCGGTGAACGTCTGGGTCACCGACTTCGGGAACTCGGTCGACAGGGCCCCGCTCGGCCCGCCCGCCAGGAAGTCCTTGCGCCCGAACAGCTCGCCCAGCGTGGTCAGCGCCTGCTTGACGCTGTCGTCCGTCCACTTGATCTCGTGCTTGGCCAGCTGGTCGTACTTCTCCGGACCGGCCTGGGACAGGTACACGTTCTCGAACCAGTCGGTGAGGGTCCAGCCGTCGGCTCCGGCCACCGAGACCGCCGGAGTGCCCGAGGCGGACAGGGTGTCGGCCGCGGTCAGCAACTCCTTCCAGGTCGCCGGGGGTTTGACGCCCGCCGCCTCGAAGGCCTTCGCGTTGTACCAGATCAGCGACTTGTTCGCGGCCTTGTAGTAGACGCCGTACTGGGTGCCCCCGACGGCCCCCAGCGTCTTCCAGCCCGCCGAGTAGTTCTTGTCGAGCTGAGCCTGGGCCTCCGGGCCCACCGGCTGCGCCCACTTGTTCTGCACCGCCGAGACCAGCGCCCCGACCTGCGGGAGCAGCGCCACGTCCGGCGGCGCCCCGCCCGCGATCTTCGAGCCGAGGAAGGTGACGATCGGGTCCTGGGCCGGGACGAAGGTGACGGAAGCCCCCGTCCGCTTCTCGAACTCCTTCAGGACCTTGGTGAAGTTCTCCTGCTCCGGTCCCGTCCAGACCGCCGCGACCTCCAGCTTCTCGCCGTTCAGCTGGGGTAACGCCACGCTCGGGGTCTGCTCCGCCCCGCCCGGGGCCGGCTGGTCCTTCCCGCCGCCGCCCCCGCCGCACGCGCCGAGCGTGAGCGCGCCCGCCGCGGCGAGTGCCGCCCAGCTGAGTGTCGTACGGCTCGTTCCGTGCCTGCGCATGGTTCTGCCCCCGATGCCCGTGGTGTGTCCCGGACCACAAGGTCTACGCCGACCGGCGCGGCCCCGCAATACCGCCTCGGGCAGCCGGTGCGGCGCCCGCCCGGTCCGGGAGCGGGCCCTACGGGGCGGGCGGGAACAGCACGGGTATCGCCGAGACCAGGTGCGAGGCCCGGTCCAGGGCGCTGGCCAGCAGGGCGAGGTCGGTCGGGCCGTTGCCCAGCTCGCGCACCGGGCGGCGGGCCGGCGGGTCTCCCATCCGCTCCCACTCCACCGGCACCACGGTCGGGCGCTGGGTCGCGGTTCTGGGAATCCGGCCGGTGACCCGGCCCGCCTGGAAGGGCACCGTCCGGCCGTCCGGGCAGCGGAGCAGGCCGCGGCCGGGACCGGGCTGGTCGGGCGCGTCGAGCTCCACGCGCAGGGTCGACAGCCGGGCCAGCACGGTGTCGGCCGTGCGGTCCGGGCGGGCGCTGGTGGCCACCAGGTGCACCCCGAGCCGGGCGCCCTCACGGGCCACCGCCTCCAGCGCCCGGACCACCGAACCGGCGGCGGGGCGTCCGGTGCTGCCGAGCCCCGGCGCGACCAGCGCGTCGAAGTCGTCCACCAACACCACCAGCCGGGGCAGCGGACTGGGCCCGGCCGGGTCGGTACGGGCCGCCGCGAGCGAGGAGCGCAGCCGCAGCGTGCCCGTGCGCTGCGGGTCGAGGTCGCCGCGCAGCTCCCCCTCGGTGGGCCGGCGGGGCGCGACCATCCGGTCGGAGACCTCGCGCCGCGCGTGCCACTCGGCGAACGGCGTCCCGTCCAGCAGCTCGGCGCGGCGCTTGAGCTCCGCGCCCAGGGCCTGGGCGAACTCCCGCATCCGCAGCGGGTCCGAGGCCACCAGATGGGCCGAGACGTGCGGGAGGTCGGTGCAGGACGCCAGCCCGTCGCCGCGCTCGCCGCCCGCCCCGTCGAGCAGGAGCAGGCCGAGCCGGTCGGGCCGGGCGCCCGCCGACAGGGACGCGGCCACCGAGCGCAGCAGCTCGGTCCGTCCGCTGCCGGTCGGGCCCTCGATGAGCAGGTGCGGGCCGTCGTGCACCAGCTCGGTCCCGACGGGGCCGCGCCGGCCGCTGCCCAGCACCAGCTCGACCAGCCCGCCCACCCCCTGCCCCTGCTCGGTGGCGGCGGCCCAACGGGCCATCAGGGAGGCCGGGGTGGCCCGCGCCAGCCCCAGCTCGTCCAGCAGCCGGGCCGTCGCGGGCAGGGTGGCGGCGGCCGGCCGGTACGGCTCGCCGGTGCCCGCGCCCTCGGTGCGCAGCGGTGCCAGCGCCCTGGCGAACCGCTCGGCCCAGGCCGCGGACACGGCGTCGGCGGTGGCCGTGTCTCCGCTCGGCGCCGGCCTGCCGCCGTGGACCGCGAAGGTCCGTACGGTCGTGGCCACGTCCCCGCTGAGCAGGGCGACCGCCCCGCAGTCCCGGAAGGCCGGGGCGCTCGCGCAGGCGGCCTCGTACGTCTCGGCGACCGGGGAGGCGGGCGTGGCGGGCGGAGCCTCGGCCAGCGCCAGGACGTGGATCCCGGCGGCCGGACCGTGCGAGGCGAGCCGCCCGGTGATGTCGCGCAGGGCGCCCGCGCCCGGATCGCCGTCCAGGACGAGGAGGGTGTACGGGCCCTCGTAGGCCTCGGCGGCCTGCCGCACCCGCTCGGGGTCGGCGGCCGCCCAGTGCGTGCCGAGCGGGCTGTCGTCCAGGCGCCGGGTCAGCTCGCCGGCCCGGGTGGCCGCCTGGTCGCGGTCGTAGGCGAGGAGCAGCCGGCAGTCCTGGCCGTGCGCGGGCCGTACGTGGGGCAGCCAGCCGAGCCAGCCCCAGTCGCGGCGCCGTTCGGCGAGGGTGCGCGCCCGGTCGGTGCAGACCAGCACGATCTCCAGCTGCGCCGGGGCGTGCAGGCCCGCCAGCTGCGCGATCACGCAGCGGGCCAGGCCCGTCAGGCGGGTGCGCGGGCCGGCGATGCCGAGGGCGCCGACGGCCCGCAGCGAGACCCGGCTGCCGGCGCCGAGCCCGACGTCCAGCACCCGGGGGTGTCCCGGCGTACGGGACCAGAGGCGTTCGGTGGGGCCCAGCGCGGCCAGCAGCAGTGCGGCCGGGTCGTCGGCGTCGGGTCTGGCGGGGGCGGCCGGGGCCGAGGGCCCGGCCGGGGCCTCGGCGGCCTCCTCGCCCCGCACCCATTTGCGGGCCCAGGCACCGAGGCCCTTGCGCCGGCCGGCCGGCGGTCCGTCCGGCCCGGCCGCGGCGGCGGGCTCCGGTGCGGCGGCCGGGGGGTGTCCCGTGCGGGGGTCCCCCGCGTAGGGGTCGGGGGCCGAGCCGGGGGTGCCGGTCCACTCCGAGCCGGGCAGGCCCGGGCGGTGCGCGGGCGGAGCGGGCACGGCGGCGGGCCCGCGGCCGCCGAGGGCGAGGTGGCCCTCCAGGTCGGGGGCCACCGGCAGGGGAGCGGCGGCCGAGGCGGCCAGTCGCAGCGTGGACTCGCCCACCCGCAGCAGCGCCCCGGGCGGCAGGGCCACCGGCTGCGGGCCGACCGGGGAGCCGTCCAGGGTGGTGCCGTTCGTCGAGTCCAGGTCGGCCACCGCCACCCGCCCGTCCCGCAGCACGGTCACCGTGCAGTGCAGCCGGGACACGTCGGGGTCGTCCAGCGGGACGTCGGCGTCGGCGGAGCGGCCCACCTTGATCTGCCCGCTGTGCAGCAGGTGCACCCCGCCCGCGTCGGGCCCGGCCACCACGTGCAGTTGGGGCGCGCCGAGGCTCTCCTCGGGCAGTACGTCCGGGACCGGGCCGTGCAGGGCCACCACCGCCCCGTCCACCAGCGGGGGTTCGCCCAGCACGCGCCGCTGGAGGTCGAGGCGCTCGGCTCCGGCGTAGAGGACGACCGTGCCCCCGGTGTCGGGTCCGCCGACGGTCGCCGCGAGTCCGGAGGCGACCGCGGCGAGCGCGGTGCCGACGGGCGCGGTGACGAGTACGTCACAGCTCGCAGGGGCGGTCGAGGGCTGGTGGCCGCTGCGCGACCCAAGGACGGTCAGCCGGATCTGCATCGCCGTCAGCGGTCCCTTCTGCGCGGTGCGCGGTGTGTGCGCCCGGCAGGGGAACGTCGGCACACCACTGCCCGACCGCCCCCCGCCCGGCACGGACGCGTCGTCCGGTCAGGTCTGCCCGGAAGGCGCGGCTCCCGCCCGTGCCGTTCCGTACGGGTGCATCCTCGCACCTGTCGCGGACAACACGCCCGGCACCCGGCGACAATTGATCTTGATCGATCACGGTACGGCGCGGACCTCGGTCGGAGGGGGCGGGGAGCAGGGGAAAATCGCCTCCGGCATACCCCCCAAACATCACCCTTCGTACATATGTACGGCAACCAACCTCCGGCACCCGGCGTCCTTCATGGGGACACCCCCTAGAGTGGGTCGGAAAATCCTGACGACAGAAGACGACAGCAGGGGAGCGCGAGACGTGCGGCCAGTCGGCAGCAAGTACCTGCTCGAGGAGCCGCTCGGGCGCGGCGCCACGGGCACCGTCTGGCGCGCCCGCCAGCGGGAGACCGCGGGTGCCGAGGCGGCCGTCGCCGGGCAGCCCGGCGAGACCGTGGCCATCAAGGTCCTCAAGGAGGAGCTGGCCCAGGACGCGGACATCGTCATGCGCTTCCTGCGCGAGCGCTCCGTCCTGCTGCGCCTGACGCACCCCAACATCGTGCGCACCCGCGACCTCGTGGTCGAGGGCGACCTGCTGGCCCTGGTCATGGACCTGATCGACGGCCCGGACCTGCACAAGTACCTCCGCCAGAACGGCCCCTTCACCCCCGTCGCCGCGAGCCTGCTGACCGCGCAGATCGCGGACGCGCTCGCCGCCAGCCACGCCGACGGCGTGGTCCACCGCGACCTGAAGCCGGCCAACGTGCTGCTCGACGAGCGCGGCGGACAGATGCGCCCGATGCTCACCGACTTCGGCATCGCCCGCCTCGCCGACTCCCCGGGCCTGACCCGCACCCACGAGTTCGTCGGCACCCCGGCCTACGTGGCCCCCGAGTCCGCCGAGGGCCGCCCGCAGACCTCCGCCGTCGACATCTACGGCGCCGGCATCCTGCTCTACGAGCTGCTCACCGGCCGGCCGCCCTTCGCGGGCGGCACGGCGCTCGAAGTGCTCCACCGCCACCTCAGCGAGGAGCCGCAGCGTCCCTCGACCGTCCCCGAGCCGCTGTGGACCGTCGTCGAGCGCTGCCTGCGCAAGGAGCCGAACGAGCGGCCCAGCGCCGAGAGCCTGGCCCGCGGGCTGCGCGTGGTCGCCGCCGGCATCGGCGTGCACTCCACGGCGGCCGAGGTGGAGGCCGCGCTCGGCGTCGGCGCGGTGCTCGCGCCCGACCCCTCCCCGGCCCCGGTCCCCGAGACTCCCGGCGTACTGGGATCCGCCGACCCCACGCAGGTGCTGCCCGCCGGCGCGGGGGCGCCCACGGGCGCGTACGACCCGAACGCGATGACCAGCGTCATGCCGCCGGTCGGCGCGCCCGGCGGGGCCGACCCGACCTCGGTGATGCCGCCCGTGCAGCAGCCGGACCAGCCGCACCCGTGGGAATCGCAGATGCGCGCCGTCCGCGACCGCAACGAGCAGACGCAGGTCCAGTACCTCGACCCGAGCGAGGACCCGCTGCGCCGCCGCCCCCAGCGGCAGGCGCCCCCGCCGCCGCAGCACCGGCCCCAGCAGCCCCCGCAGCAGCAGTACCAGCAGCCGCAGCAGCCCCAGTACCGCCAGCCCCAGCAGCGGCCGCAGCAGCAGTACGCGCCCCCGCCGCCTCCGCAGCACTACCAGCCGCAGCAGCACCAGCCCCAGCCGTACCAGCAGCCGCAGCCTCCGCAGCAGCCCCAGTACCGCCAGCCGCAGCCGCAGCAGCCCCCGCAGCAGCAGCCCCCGCAGAGCCCGCCGCCCCGGCAGCAGGCCCCGCGCGAGCCGCGCCGCCGCAGCGCCAACCCGGTACGGATCCCCGGCCTCGGCTGCCTCAAGGGCTGCCTGGTCATGATCGTGCTGTTCGTGGTGGCGGGCTGGCTGATCTGGGAGCTCACCCCGCTCCAGGAGTGGGTCGGCACCGGCCGCGGCTGGTGGGACCAGCTGTGGACGTGGGGCTCCTCCATCGCCGACTGGGTGGGCTCCGTCGGGGAGGGCTCGGGCACCACGCAGCCCTGAACCGGGCCCCGTAGCGCCGAGTTCGTGGATTTGTCGACTTCTGGGGCGTGATTTCGCCCGCAGAAGTGAAGGTCGCCGCGAATCCGGGCCCCTGCTGGCCTCCAACGCCCACCCGGCCGCGTAGCTTTGGTGCGTACGCCAGCCGCTGAGGGAGCAGTCGTGGCACGGAAGATCGGCAGCCGGTACACCGCGCACCAGATCCTGGGGCGCGGCAGCGCGGGCACGGTGTGGCTGGGCGAGGGGCCTGACGGGCCCGTCGCCGTCAAACTGCTGCGCGAGGACCTCGCGTCCGACCAGGAGCTGGTCGGACGGTTCGTCCAGGAGCGCAGCGCGCTGCTCGGCCTGGAACACCCGCACGTCGTCTCCGTCCGCGACCTCGTCGTCGACGGCAACGACCTCGCCCTCGTCATGGACCTCGTCCGCGGTACGGACCTGCGCACGCGCCTCGACCGCGAGCGCAGGCTCGCCCCCGAGGCGGCCGTGGCCATCGTCGCGGACGTCGCGGACGCGCTGGCGGCCGCGCACGCGGCCGGGGTCGTCCACCGCGACGTCAAGCCCGAGAACGTCCTGCTGGACATGCAGGGCCCGCTCGGTCCGGGCGGCGCGCATCCGGCGCTGCTGACCGACTTCGGCGTGGCCAAGCTGATCGACAGCCCCCGGCGGGCCTCTGCCGGCCGCGCCACGGCCCCGACCACGCGGATCATCGGCACACCGGACTATCTGGCGCCGGAGATCGTCGAGGGGCTGCCCCCGCGGGCGGCGGTGGACATATACGCCCTGGCCACGGTCCTGTACGAGCTGCTGGCCGGGTTCACCCCCTTCGGCGGGGGCCACCCCGGCGCGGTCCTGCGGCGGCACGTCACCGAGACGGTCGTCCCGCTGCCGGGGATCCCCGACGAGCTGTGGCAGCTGATCGTGCAGTGCCTGGCCAAGGCGCCGGCCTCGCGGCTGCGCGCCTCGGAGCTCTCCGTGCGCCTCCGGGACCTGCTGCCGCTGCTGGCCGGGATGCCGCCGCTGGACGTGGACGAGCCGGACGACGCGGAGCCGGAGCCGGATCCCGCGGACGACCCGTCGGCGGCTTCGGCCGCCGGCGGCGCCGAGCCGGTGCGCCGCCGGGGCGTGGTCCCGCTGGTGCCGGGCTCCGCGACCGACTCCAACCGGGACACCCACACCTCGATGCGGGTGCCCGGGCCGGACGAGCTGGCGGGCGGCGCGCTGGGCACCGCCCGCGTCCCCCGCCCGGCGGGCGGCCACCGCCCCGGCTCGGCCCGCCACCGCGCGGAGGCCGCCCGCAAGCGGCGGCTGGTGCTGTCCCTCTCGGCCGTCGCCCTGGCCGCGGCGGTGGGCCTGGGCACGTGGTTCGCCGTCTCGGGCGACGACCCCGCGCCCCCGCAGGACAGCAAGCAGTCGGGCCCCCGCACCCCGTAGCCCCGCACCCGGCATCCCCCGCGCCCCCATCGGCGGCGGGGCCGGGCGCAGCCCGGGGCAGGGGCTACGGAGCGACGACCAGTTCCGGGTGCCAGCGCCGGGCCACGGCCGGGTGGGCCCGTACCCAGCCCTTCAGCTCGTTGCGCCCGTACTCCGCGTGCAGCGGGTTCGAGGCGTCTGGCGCGATGCCCGGCGCCGCCGCCAGGTAGTCCCCGGGCACGGTCTCCACCACCGCGTCCAGCCGCGGGTTGTAGAAGAACGGCACCGAGTAGCGCTCCACCGAGCCCGGCGGGCTGACCACCCGGTGATCCGTAGCCGTCAGATAGCCCTCCGTCGCGATCTCCAGCAGCTCGCCCAGGTTGACCACGAACGCCCCTGGCATCGGCGGGATGTCGACGTAGCCCCCGTCCCGCACCACCTGCAGGCCGCCCACCGAGTCCTGGAGGAGCAAAGTAAGGAAGCCGTAGTCCTTGTGCGCGCCGACCCCCTGGTCCGCGCCCGTCGGAGCGGACCCCGGGTAGCGGATCAGCTTCGTGTGCAGATGGGGGAGGTCCGCGAAGGCCGCGTCGAAGAAGTCCGCCGGGGCGCCGATCGAGGCCAGGATCTCCCGGAGCAGCCGGTGGGCCACCGCCGCGAGCCGGGCCTGCCAGTCCAGCACCGCGCCCCGCAGCTCCGGCAGCGCCGCGGGCCACTGGTTCGGGCCCTCCAGCCACAGGTACGCCGGGTCCCGCGGCCCGACCGCCGGCGCCGGCCGCTCCGCGCCCACGTCCAGCTGGTCCCGCCAGTCGTGGGCTCCGCCGGTCAGCTCGTGGCCGATCCGGGTGTAGCCCCGGAAGTGCGGGGAGTTCAGATTGCTCACGGCCAGCCGGTCGGCTTCCGGAAGGGCGAAGAAGGCCCTGGCCAGCTCCAGGATCCGGGCGCTCTCGGCGTCGGTGACCCCGTGCCCGGTGAGGTGCAGGAACCCGGTGTCCCTGGCCGCGGCGTGGAGCTTCTTCAGGAACCCGGCCCGCCGGGCCGGGTCGTCCGCCTCGGAGAGGTCCAGGACGGGGAGGGCGGGAACGGTGGAGTGCGCGGACGGCATGACGTCTCCGTTTCGGATGTCACGGGGTCCTGTTCCCCTACGGGTGGCGGGGGCCGCGGGTGGGGAGGGCCGCCGGCAGGGATGGCGCCGGGACCGCTTGGGCCGCGTACAGGACCAAGTCGGATCGGTGTGGATCAGGCTTGGGGATGGTCCGGCGGCAGACAGCTCGACGTCGTGACGCGCATGTGGTCCACATGCCGGCGCTTCACGAGGCGCGTGACGAAGAGAACGGTCATACGGTGAGCGTACGCCCGTACGAGCGGCCATCAGTACGGGTGATCCGGCCTGCCCGGACGGCCCCGCCCGCGGACCGGCTACGCTGGACCCGTGGCAGTCGTCGATGTTTCCGAAGAGCTGAAGTCCCTCTCCTCGACCATGGGGTCGATCGAGGCCGTCCTGGACCTCGACAAGCTGAGGGCAGATATCGCCGTGCTCGAGGAGCAGGCCGCCGCGCCGTCCCTGTGGGACGACCCGGAGGCCGCTCAGAAGATCACGAGCAAGCTTTCGCACCTCCAGGCAGAGGTCCGCAAGACCGAGACCCTGCGCGGGCGCATCGACGACCTCGCGGTGCTGTTCGACCTCGCCCAGGAGATGGACGACGCGGACACCCTCGCCGAGGCCGAGGCGGAGCTGGTCTCCGTGCGCAAGGCGCTGGACGAGATGGAGGTCCGGACCCTGCTCTCCGGCGAGTACGCCGAGCGCGAGGCCCTGGTCAACATCCGCGCCGAGGCCGGCGGCGTCGACGCCTCCGACTTCGCCGAGCGCCTGCAGCGCATGTACCTGCGCTGGGCCGAGCGGCACGGCTACCCGACCGAGGTCTACGAGACCTCGTACGCGGAAGAGGCCGGCATCAAGTCGACCACCTTCGTCGTCAAGGCCCCGTACGCCTACGGCACCCTCTCCGTCGAGCAGGGCACCCACCGCCTCGTGCGGATCTCGCCCTTCGACAACCAGGGCCGCCGCCAGACCTCCTTCGCCGGCGTCGAGGTGCTGCCGGTCGTCGAGTCCAGCGACCACGTCGAGATCGACGAGGGCGAGCTGCGCATCGACGTGTACCGCGCCTCCGGCCCCGGCGGCCAGGGCGTCAACACCACCGACTCGGCGGTGCGCATCACGCACCTCCCGACCGGCATCGTGGTCTCCTGCCAGAACGAGCGCTCGCAGATCCAGAACAAGGCCAGCGCCATGAACGTGCTCCAGGCCAAGCTGCTCGAGCGGCGCCGCCAGGAGGAGCAGGCCAAGATGGACGCCCTCAAGGACGGCGGCAGCTCCTGGGGCAACCAGATGCGCTCCTACGTCCTGCACCCGTACCAGATGGTCAAGGACCTGCGGACGGAGTTCGAGGTCGGCAACCCGCAGGCGGTGCTCGACGGCGAGATCGACGGCTTCCTCGAGGCCGGCATCCGCTGGCGCAAGCAGCAGGAGCAGACCGCGTAACCCCCCGGCATCGCGGAAAGGGCCCGGACACCAGGTGTCCGGGCCCTTTCGCCATGAGTCGTCATGATCGGTACGTCTACGCGGTCTGCTGTGCCACCAGCGCCAGCGCGGCCACCAGGATCACCATGAGGGCGATGAGCGCCACGGGATTCAGGCCGGAGAAGGGGCCCTCCTGCTGGAGGCGCTCCCGGTTCGCCCGGCACACAGGGCAGCGGCCCTGGCTTACGGGTGCGGCGCAGTTCGCGCACACGAGCCGGTCATATGTCATGCGCTCCTCCTCTCGTCCCCATCACACTGCGACACCGACTACAACGCGGCGGGGAACGAGACCGTTCCCCCTCCCACTGTGCCAGCTTCGCCGGCATTCGGCGCGGCCCCTCCGGTCAATCGCGGTCCCGACGGGCCCGGACCCTCCCGGACCAGGGGATAAAAGGTGCATCTCCGGTTGCCGGGTCCACACCCCGCGCCCGTTCGCGTATGGTCACGCACACCTACTCCCGGCGACCGTGGTGCACCGTGATCCGATTCGACAGCGTCTCCAAGTCCTACCCGAAGCAGAACCGCCCCGCACTCAGAGATGTCACCCTGGACATCGCGAAGGGCGAGTTCGTCTTCCTGGTCGGCTCCTCCGGCTCCGGCAAGTCCACCTTCCTGCGGCTCATCCTGCGCGAGGAGCGGGCGAGCCACGGCCAGGTCCACGTCCTGGGCAAGGACCTCGCCAAGCTCTCCAACTGGAAGGTCCCGCAGATGCGGCGCCAGCTGGGGACCGTGTTCCAGGACTTCCGCCTGCTGCCCAACAAGACGGTGGCCGAGAACGTGGCCTTCGCGCAGGAGGTCATCGGCAAACCGCGGGGCGAGATCCGCAAGGCCGTCCCGCAGGTCCTGGAACTCGTCGGCCTCGGCGGCAAGGAGGACCGGATGCCCGGCGAGCTCTCCGGCGGTGAGCAGCAGCGCGTGGCCATCGCCCGCGCCTTCGTCAACCGCCCCGCCCTGCTCATCGCGGACGAGCCCACCGGCAACCTCGACCCGCAGACCTCCGTCGGGATCATGAAGCTGCTGGACCGGATCAACCGGACCGGCACCACCGTGATCATGGCGACACACGACCAGCAGATCGTCGACCAGATGCGCAAGCGCGTCATCGAACTCGAACAGGGCCGACTCGTGCGCGACCAGTCGCGCGGCGTCTACGGCTACCAGCACTGAAAGGTCCCTGAGACGCAATGCGCGCCCAGTTCGTCATGTCGGAGATCGGCGTCGGTCTCCGTCGCAATCTCACCATGACCTTCGCGGTCATCATCTCCGTGGCCCTGTCGCTGGCCCTGTTCGGCGGCTCCCTGCTCATGCGCGAGCAGGTGAGCAAGATGAAGGGCTACTGGTACGACAAGGCCAACGTCTCGATCTACCTCTGCAACAAGTCGGACGCCGAGCAGGCCACCGAGGCCGCCAACAAGGCGGCCGGATCGGGCGACCTGGGTGTCGCCACCTGCCGCAAGGGCGCGGTGACCGACGAGCAGAAGAAGCAGATCGAGGCCGAGCTCAAGCAGATGTCCCTGGTGAAGTCCGTCGCCTACGAGTCGGCGGACGAGGCCTACAAGCACTACCAGGAGCAGTACGGCCACACGGCGCTGGCCTCCTCCATCACCCCCGACCAGATGCAGGAGTCCTTCCGGGTCAAGCTCAAGGACCCGGAGAAGTACAAGGTCGTCACCTCGGCCTTCACCGGCCGGGACGGCATCCACACCGTCGACGACCAGCGCCAGGCCATCGACGACCTCTTCAAGATCCTGAACTACCTCAACGTCGCCGCCCTCGCCATCATGCTGATCATGCTGATCGTGGCCCTGCTGCTGATCGTCAACACGGTGCGCGTCTCCGCGTTCAGCCGCAGGCGGGAGACCGGGATCATGCGGCTGGTGGGCGCCTCCAGCTTCTACATCCAGGTCCCCTTCATCATGGAGGCCGCCGTCGCCGGGCTCATCGGCGCCCTCTTCGCCTGCGTGATGCTCGTCTCGGGCCAGTACTTCGTGATCGACCACGGCGTCGGCCTGCGGGACAAGATCCAGATCATCGACTTCATGGGCTGGACCTCCGTCCTCGGCAAGCTGCCGTACGTGCTCTTCATCGGCCTCCTGATGCCCTCGGTGGCCGCGTTCCTCGCATTGCGCAAGTACCTGAAGGTGTGACAAGCGCCCCGCGAGCGGTCCGGCCAACCATCCGTACCGGCGCGGGGCTTGTCCTAGACTCGGCGCCATGCCGGGTCTGCCCGCTCTCTGTCTCCGGCCCCGCGACCTGCGTCGCGGGGCCGTTTTGACGTTGGCCTTCCTCGCGGCCGTCGGCACCGCCGCGAGCACCGGCTGCTGGGACCGGGAGGACCCCGCGGCCGCCCTCGCCGTCCGAGCGCAGGCCCCCGCCCCCGAGCCGCCCGGGGCCACGGGCACCGCCGACCGCGAGGCCGTGGCCCGGGCCGCCGCCGAGGCCGTCGCGGACGGGAAGTCCGGCAAGAAGGCCGCACAGGAGGTGGTCAGCCGCAGCGGCGACCGCTGGGGCACCGTCTACGACCAGGGCGAGTACGCCGCCTTCGCCGAGGGCCTCGACGGCCGCTGGACCGGGGTCGGGCTCTGGGCCCGGCGCGGCGGCGAGGGCCGCATCGAGGTCGACCGGGTCCAGCCCGCCGGCCCCGCCGCCCGGGCCGGCGTACGCGCCGGGGACCGGCTGCTGAGCGTCGACGGGCACGCCGTCACGGGCCTCGCCGTCACCGACGTGATCGCCCTGCTGCGCGGCGAGGCCGGCACCCCCGTCGTCATGAACCTCAGCCGCGACGGCGCCGACCTCACCGAGACCGTCCGCCGTGAGCAGCTGCGCACCGAGCCCGTGACCGTACGGCAGCTCCGCGACGGGATCACCGTCATCAAGGTGGCCTCCTTCACCCGCGGTTCGGGCGAGCGCGTCAAGGCGGCCGTGCGCGCGGCCCCGCCCGGCACCGGGCTCATGCTCGACCTGCGCGGCAATCCGGGCGGGCTGGTCGCCGAGGCGGTGGCGGCCGCCTCCGCCTTCCTGGACGGCGGGCTCGTGGCGACGTACGACGTACGGGGCGAGCAGCGCGCCCTGTACGCGGACCCGGGCGGCGACACGGCCCGGCCGCTGGTGGCCCTGG
The DNA here is from genome assembly GCF_040652335.1 of Streptomyces sp. NPDC048270. Taxonomy (NCBI): domain Bacteria; kingdom Bacillati; phylum Actinomycetota; class Actinomycetes; order Kitasatosporales; family Streptomycetaceae; genus Streptomyces; species Streptomyces sp. NPDC048270. The sequence continues at coordinate 335,713 of NZ_JBEZLV010000004.1, read as the reverse complement.
TGGACGGCGGCACGATGAGCGCGGCCGAGCTGGTGACCGGCGCCCTGCAGGACCGCGGCCGGGCCGTGGCGGTGGGCAGCCGGACCTTCGGCAAGGGCTCCGTGCAGATGCCGACGGAGCTCCCGGACGGCTCGGTGGCCGAGCTGACGGTCGGCACGTACCGCACGCCGGGAGGCCGCAGCCTGGACGGCGGCGGCATCACCCCGGACGTGGCGGCCGGTGCGGGTGCCGAGGAGCGGGCCGCGCAGGTATTGGGTGGCCTCGGGGTGGGTCGGTAGTGCGAAAATGACCGCACTATGGCTAAGGAAAAAGGGCGCAAGCTGATCGCCCAGAACAAGAAGGCGCGGCACGACTACACGATCCTCGACACCTACGAGTGCGGTCTCGTGCTCACGGGCACCGAGGTCAAGTCCATGCGCCAGGGCCGGGCCTCGCTGGTCGACGGGTTCGTGTCGGTGGAGGGCCGCGAGGCGTGGCTCTACAACGTGCACGTGCCGGAGTACAGCCAGGGCACCTGGACCAACCACAGCGCCCGGCGCAAGCGCAAGCTCCTCATGCACCGGGAGGAGATCGACAAGCTGGAGCGCAAGGCGGAGGAGTCGGGTCACACGATCGTGCCCCTCGCGCTGTACTTCAAGGACGGCCGCGCGAAGGTCGAGATCGCGCTGGCCAAGGGCAAGAAGGAGTACGACAAGCGGCAGACCCTGCGGGAGAAGCAGGACACCCGCGAGACGAACCGGGCGATCTCGGCGATCCGCCGCAAGCAGCGGGGTACGGTTTAATCACCTGGCACGTGGTGGTCCACTTCGCGTACCATGGCGTCAGCACCGCCCCCCGGGGTGGAGCACATTGTTAAAAAAACATGGGGATGATCGGTTTCGACAGCGGATGTCGATGCAGGGGAAGCGAGCCGAGGAAGCGGCAATGATCTCGCTAACCACATGTCGCAAACAATAATCGCCAACTCCAAGAGCGATAACTCCCGCTTCACCCTCGCTGCCTAATAACAGTGAGCTGAAGCCTCTGTGAGGAGCGTCAGCCCGGAAGTGGTCCCGGTCCGGATCCTGGCGTCAATTAGGGATCTAAACCTCTCACCCCGGTCACGGGGGTGGGAGGGAAATCAAACAGTGACTGAGCCCGTCGGAGACTTGTCCGCGTGATCTCCGGGGCTGAGAAAAGCGCAGCGGACTGCGCTCGGAGAAGCCCTGCTTCTGCACCGTTGGACGCGGGTTCGATTCCCGCCATCTCCACTCATCCCATGTGGGCAAAGGCCCCGCAGCCTCTCGGCTGCGGGGCCTTCGTCATGCCGTATCAGTAGTGGTAGCGGGCCTTGAGGATCTTCACTTCCTTCTCGTCCGCCCGGTAGACGAGCCGGTGTTCGTCGTCGATTCGACGGGACCAGTAACCCGACAGTTCGCCTTTCAGGGGCTCGGGCTTGCCGATCCCGCCGAAAGGGTCGCGCTGGATTTCGCCGATCAGGCGGGTGATCCTGCGGGCCATCTTCCGGTCCGAGGCGAGCCAGAAGAGGAAGTCCTCCCAGGCGTCGGGGTCGAAGTGGACGCTCCTCACTCCTCGCCCCCGGCCAGGTCCCTCAGTTCGTCCATCGTCTTGGCGACCGCGGGCGTGCTCTCGCGGTCCCGTGCCACCGCTGCCATCAGTCGCTGGGCGTTGGCGGGTGAGCGCAGCAGGTAGACGGTCTCCTGCCAGGAGTCGTAGTCGTCGGCGGACATGAGTACGGCATCACCGTTCTTGGAGGTGATGCGCACCGGGGCGTGGTCGGTGTTGACGCGCTCGATCAGGGGGAACAGGGTTGCCCTGGCTTCGCTGGCACTTATGGACATGGCGCCCACTCCTCTCGGGGTCGTACGAGTTTACGGTACAGGATAGGTACCGAAAACTGGTACGACATGACGAAGGCCCCGCCGCCTCTCGGCTGCGGGGCCTTCGTCATGTCAGGCGGGGGCGGCTGCTAGCAGAACGGCACCTTGTTGAGGTTCAGGGCGTAGCGGGCGGAGATCCAGCCGCTGCCGTCGGCGAGCTTGTACCAGATCGAATTGCCGTCGACGTTCTGGCCGTTGACCTTGCACTGAAGCTTGACCACCGTGCCGGTCAGGGCCTTGCCCTTCTTCGCGTACTGCGTGCCGGGGCCGGAGCGGATGCCGAGGCCCTTGCCGGGGGCGACGATCTTGGCCTTCGGGTGCTCGTGGTGGCCGCCGCACTTGCAGTCGCCGGGCTTGCCGGTGTCGCCCTTGGGGCCCTTCGGGCCCTGCGGACCGGGCTTGCCGGGCAGGCCCTGGGGGCCCTTGGGGCCCTTCGGTCCGCCGGGACCGGCCGGGCCGGGCTTCCCGGGCTTGCCCTGGTGGCCCTTGGGTCCGGCGGGGCCTGCGGGGCCGGGCTTTCCGGGCCTGCCCTGGTTGCCCTGGTTGCCCTTGGGGCCCTGCGGTCCCGCGGGGCCGGAGGGGCCGGCGGGTCCCTGGGGTCCCTGCGGGCCCTGGGGTCCGGGCGGGCCGCCGGACGGTCCCTGCGGTCCTTCGGGTCCGGCCGGGCCTTCGGCGCCTGCGGGTCCCTCGGGTCCTGCGGGTCCTTCCGGTCCCGCGGGTCCTTCGGGGCCGGTGTCGCCGGTGTCGCCCTTGGGGCCCTGCGGTCCGGGCGGGCCGCCGGAGGGGCCTTGCGGTCCCTCGGGTCCGGCCGGTCCTTCGGGTCCCTGTGGTCCCTCGGGTCCCTGCGGGCCCTCAGGTCCCTGCGGTCCCTCGGGGCCCGCGGGCCCCTGGGGGCCGGTGTCGCCCCTGTCGCCCTTGTCCCCCTTCTCGCCCTTCGGGCCGTGCTTTCCGGGCTTGCCGTGGTGGCCGTGCTCTCCGGGCTTGCCGTCGTCGCCCTTGGGGCCCGTCGGCCCGGTCACGGCGGTGGCCACGGCGAACAGGGCGGGCGCCTCGGCGCCGGTCGCCCACTCGCCGCCGTCCAGCGTCGTGCCCTCCGGGGCGTTCGCGTCCACCCGGACGGACACGCCGAGCCGGGTCTGCTCGTTCGCGGGGAAGACGAAGCCCGCCCGCGTTCCGGCCTCGCAGGTCAGCTGCCGGGCGTCGCGCGAGAGCGTGCACGGGGCGGCGGTGCGCCGGCCGTTCCAGTAGAAGCGGGCCTCCGGGAAGGTCGTCCGTTCCGGGGCGGTGATCCGGAAGGTGCTGCTGACGGCCTGATCCGTCCCGGTGGCGGCGGCGATGACGACGCGGCCCGTCCGGCCGGGGGCGATCGACGGTACGTACGGCTGGGAGAACCGCGGCCCCGCCGAGTCGGCGAGGGCGGGTACGGCCGGTACGAGGCAGGAGGCGGTGACGGCCGCGACGATCACGGCAGCCGAGACGGAGCGGTGAGCAGACAAAGGGTGTTCCTCCGCGAAGAAAGGGCGCTGGGGGAAGGCACCCCCAGTTATTGCGGATCGCGAGCGGCGGCGGTGCGTACCACGCGGGAACGATCACCCGCCCGCCGGATCAATCGGCCTGCCGCCGCGGCCGCCACGGCGGCGACCGCGGCCGCCGCGGGCAGCAGGTAGGCCGTCGTCGCACCCAGGCGGTCGACCGTCAGGCCGGCCGTGGCGGAACCGGCCGCGATCCCCGCGAGGATGGCGGTGACCGCGAGGGTCATGCCCTCGTTGAGGCGGCCCGCCGGGGTCAGGGCGTGGACCCGGGACATCGCGGTGACCATTGTCGGGGCCGTGGCCATGCCGGCCAGCAGCAGGGCCCCGGCGAGCGCGGGCAGCGAGCCGGTGGACGCCGCGGCCCAGGGCAGGGCCATGAGGACGGCCAGGGCGACCACGCAGGTCCGCAGGGTGCGGGGGCGCAGGGTGCCGTAGAGGAGCCCTGCCGCGCAGGAGCCCGCGGCCTGGAGGGCGAGGACCAGGCCGGAGGCGGCGCCCAGCCCGGCGGCGTCGAGGTAGGCGATCGAGGTGATCTCCATCGAGCCGAACACCAGGCCCAGGCAGCCGAACAGGGCCAGGAGCGGAGCCAGGGCGCGCAGCGGCGAGCCGTGGCGGGGCGCCGCACCCGTCGCCGGGGGCTCGGTGGAGCGCTGGGCGGTGAAGACCAGCATCCCGGTGAGGAAGAGGGCGGCGCCGGCGAGGGTGCCGGCCTCGGGGAAGACGGCCGTGCAGAGGAAGGCGGCCAGTACCGGGCCGAGCAGGAAGCAGAGTTCGTCCGCGGCCTGTTCGAAGGACATCGCGGTGTGGTGCGAGGAGGGGGCGCCGCGCAGCAGGTGGGTCCAGCGGGCCCGGGACATGCCCCCGATGTTGGGGGTGGTGGCGGTCGCCGCGTAGGAGGCGAAGAGGGTCCAGGCCGGGGCCCCGGTCCGGACGCACACGACCAGGCACAGCGAGCCGAGGACCGCGACCAGGGTGGCGGGCACGGCGACGCGGGCCTGCCCGTAGCGGTCGACGAGCCGGGCCGTCCAGGGTGCCACCAGGGCCGTGGCGGCCAGGCCGGTGGCCGTGACCGCTCCGGCGAGGGCGTACGAACCGCGCTGGCCGGCGATCATCATGACCGCGCTGACCCCGAACATGCCCATGGGGAGCCGGGCGAGCAGGTTCCCGGCGGTGAAGGCGCGGGTCCCGGGGAGGGCGAACAGGCGGCGGTACGGGCCGGGGGCGCGGCCCCGGCCGGCGGCGGGCGCGGCGGCGGGTACGGGGGCGGAGACGGGGGCCGGGGCGGGCGCGGGCGCCGCGGTGGCCGGGGCGGCGAGGACGAGCGTGGTGCCGGTGACGGTCATGAGGGGCATGGCAACCAGCCTCGGTCGGGCCCCCGTTCGGCGTCCAACACCTGTTCGGAGCCCATTCACCGGATTCTGTTGTTAGTCTCCTGGCGTGAATCCCCGTGATGTGGACGCCCGGCTGCTGCGCGGGTTCGTCGCCGCCGCCGAGGAGCTGCACTTCACCCGTGCCGCCGCCCGCCTCTACCTCGCCCAGCAGGCCCTCAGCCGCGATGTCCGCCGACTCGAAGAGGTTCTGGGGACCGCCCTGTTCGTACGGACCACCCGCGCGGTCGAGCTGACCGCCGACGGGATGCGGCTGCTGCCGCTCGCCCGGCGGGTGCTGGCCGCGCACGAGGACCTGGCCGCCGCCTTCACCGCCCCGCGCGTCCTCCTCGTCGACCTGAACACCGACGGTCCGAGCACGGGCCGCCGGGTCCTCGAACGGGCCCGCGAACTCGCCCCGGACTGCGAGCTGATGGCCCGCTTCGAGAGCGGCCTCACGCACGCCGCCGCCGAGATCGCCGCCGGCCGGCTCGACGTCGCCTTCGGGTACGCCGACGGGCTGGCCCCGGGGCTGCGGGCGCGCCTCGCGCAGGCGCCCGTGCGCTACGAGCCGCTCGCCGTGCTGCTGCCCGAGGGGCACCCGCTGGCCGCCGAGGACGCCGTACGCGTGGACGCGCTGGCCGGGGAGACCGTGTACGCGGGGGCCGGGAACCCGCGGACCGTGGAGTGGACGGAGCTGGCGCGCGAGCTGTTCGCCGGGCGCGGGATCGAGATGGCGCCGCCCGCCCCCGTCGCCGTGGGCAAGGAGGAGTTCCGCCGGGTGATGGCCAAGACCGGCCATCCGGTCCTGGTGACCGTGGACTTCCTCGACATGCCCGGCTGCGTGAAGCGCCCGCTGACCGACCCCGTACCGCTGTCCCCGCTGTCCATGGTGTGGCGGCGGGGTTTCGACCACCCCGGGCTGGACGCCCTGCGCGCGGCGGCCGCCGCGCTGGCCGCCGAGCACGGATGGCTGGGACCGCCCCCCGGCAGCTGGGTGCCCGCCCGGCTCACACACGGCGCCGGTGCCGGGTGAGAGCAAGGTTTCCCGGTGGTCATCCGGCGGGGACCGGGGCCGAAACGCGTCCTGCCTACGGTCGTGACCACGGACGCGACAGTTGTGGAGGGCGTGTGATGACCGGTACGACCGCACCGCGCAAGGGGGGCCGCTGGATCGAGCGGTGGCATCCCGAGGACGAGACGTTCTGGAAGGAGACCGGGGAGCGGGTCGCCCGCCGGAACCTGGTCTACTCCGTGCTCTCCGAGCACATCGGGTTCTCCATCTGGTCGCTCTGGTCCGTCATGGTCCTCTTCATGGGCCCCGAGTACGGGATCGACCCGGCCGGGAAGTTCTTCCTGATCGGCACCGCGACGTTCGTCGGCGCGCTCGTGCGGGTGCCCTACACCTTCGCCGTCGCCCGCTTCGGCGGCCGGAACTGGACCGTCTTCAGCGCACTGCTGCTGCTCGCGCCCACGGTGGCCGCGATGCTCGTCATGGAGCCCGGCACCTCGTACGGCACCTTCCTGGCCGTGGCCGCCCTCACCGGCGTCGGCGGCGGCAACTTCGCCTCGTCGATGACGAACATCAACGCCTTCTTCCCGCTGCGCAAGAAGGGCTGGGCGCTCGGCCTGAACGCGGGCGGCGGCAACATCGGCGTACCGGTGGTGCAGCTGGCCGGACTGCTGGTCATCGCCACCGCCGGGGCCGGCCACCCGCGGCTGCTGCTGGGCGCCTACATCCCGCTGATCGTGGCCGCGGCGGTGCTGGCCGTCGTGCGCATGGACAACCTGGCGCCCGTGCGCAACGACACCGGCGCGGTCCGCGAGGCGGTCCGGGACGCGCACACCTGGATCATGGCGTTCCTGTACATCGGCACCTTCGGGTCCTTCATCGGATACAGCTTCGCCTTCGGACTCGTGCTCCAGACCCAGTTCGGGCGCACCCCGCTGCAGGCCGCCTCGCTCACCTTCGTCGGGCCGCTGCTCGGCTCGCTGATCCGGCCGGTGGGCGGCGCGCTGGCCGACCGGTTCGGCGGGGCGCGGATCACCCTGGGGACCTTCGTGGCGATGGCGGCGGCGACCGGGGTGGTGGTGTTCGCCTCGCAGCGGCAGTCGCTGGAGGTGTTCCTCGTCGGGTTCGTGGCCCTGTTCGTCCTGAGCGGGCTCGGCAACGGCTCGACGTACAAGATGATCCCGGGCATCTTCCAGGCCAAGGCGCTGGCCCGCGGCATGAGCGGCGAGGCCGCCGCCGCGTACGGACGGCGGCTCTCCGGAGCCTCCATGGGGCTGATCGGAGCGGTCGGGGCGCTCGGCGGGCTGGGCATCAACCTGGTCTTCCGGGAGGCGTTCCTCAGCTCCGGATCGGGCACGGCGGCCTTCGTGACCTTCCTCGGCTTCTACGCCCTGTGCTGCGCGGTGACCTGGGCGGTATACCTTCGCCGGCCGGCGGCCGCGATCGCCCCGGCGGCCGGGGCCGAGGCGAAACCGCAGCTCACGTCGGTGTAACCGGGGCGAAATACGGGTGAACCGAGTCCGACACGCCGCCTTGGCAGGCTCGGTCCACCCGCACCGCCCCCCATGCACGTCACGAGGCAGGTCACGATGGACGACACCAAGACAGGTCCGCTCGCGGGCTTCACCATCGGCGTCACCGCCGCCCGGCGGGCAGACGAACTCATCGCCCTGCTGCGCCGGCGCGGGGCCTCCGTGCTGCACGCGCCCGCGCTGCGGATCGTCCCGCTGGCCGACGACGGCGAACTGCTCGCCGCCACCAAGGAACTGATCGGCTGCGCGCCGGACGCGGTGGTGGCCACCACCGCGATCGGGTTCCGCGGCTGGATCGAGGCCGCCGACGGGTGGGGGGTCGGCGAGGAACTGCTGGCGCGGCTGCGGACCACCGAACTCCTGGCGCGGGGGCCGAAGGTGAAGGGCGCCATCCGGGCCGCCGGGCTGGTCGAGGCCTGGTCCCCGGAGTCGGAATCGCTCGCCGAGGTGCTGGAGCGGCTGCTGGCGGGCGGGGTGGCCGGGCGGCGGATCGCCCTGCAGCTGCACGGGGAGCCGCTGCCGGGCTTCGTCGAGGCGCTGCGGGCCGGCGGGGCCGAGGTGGTGGTGGTCCCGGTCTACCGGTGGATGGCGCCGGAGGACCTCGCCCCGCTGGACCGGCTGCTGGACGCGGTGGTGGGCGGGGCGGTGGACGCGGTCAGCTTCACCTCCGCCCCGGCGGCGGCCTCGCTGCTGTCCCGGGCCGAGGAGCGCGGCGTACGGGAACCGGTGCTGGCGGCGCTGCGGGGCGGGGTGCTGGCCGCGTGCGTGGGGCCGGTGACCGCGCTGCCGCTGCAGGCGCACGGGGTGGACACCGTGCAGCCCGAGCGGTTCCGGCTGGGCCCGCTGGTCCAGCTGCTGTGCCAGGAGCTGCCGGGCCGGGCACGGGTGCTGCCGGTGGCCGGGCACCGGCTGGAGATCCGCGGGCACGCGGTCCTGGTCGACGAGGAGCTGCGGCCGGTGCCGCCGGCCGGGATGGCCCTGCTGCGGGCCCTGGCCCGGCGGCCGGGCTGGGTGGTGGCCCGGGCGGAACTGCTGCGGGTGCTGCCGGGGGCGGGGCGCGACGAGCACGCCGTGGAGACCGCGATGGCCCGCCTGCGGGTGGCGCTGGGGGCCCCGAAGATGATCCAGACCGTGGTGAAGCGGGGCTACCGGCTGTCGCTGGACGCGGGCGGCGAGGCCAAGTACGGGGAGCCGTCGGCCCCGTGACGCACGGGGAGGTCCTGGGCTAGCGTGCGGCAATGATCATTGACGGCGTGGAGATGAGGGGCCTGGAAACCGGCGACGCCGCCGGGCTGGCCGTGGCCTACGCGCGCAACCGGGCGTTCATGGCGCCCTTCGAACCGGCGCGGCCGCCGGAGTTCTACACCGAGCGCGGCCAGCGGGCCCGGATCGAGGGCATGCTCGCGGACCGGGACGCCGGCCGGATGGTCCCGTACGTGCTCGTCGAGGCCGTGGGCGGGGCGCCGGTCGGCGCGATCAACCTCGGCTCGATCGCGCTCGGTCCGCTGTGCAGCGGAGGCGTGGGCTACTGGGTGGACCAGGACTGGAACGGCAAGGGCCTGGCCACCGCCGCCCTGGAGCAGGTGTGCCGGGTCGCCCGCGAGGAGGTGGGCCTGCACCGGGTGGAGGCCGGGACCCTGCTCGGGAACCTCGCCTCGCAGCGGGTGCTGCGCAAGGCCGGCTTCGAGGAGTACGGGATCGCCCCGCGCTACCTGCACATCGACGGCGCCTGGCGGGACCACCGCCTCTTCCAGCGCCTCCTGCACGACGATCCCCCGGCGCGGTAGCCCTCCCGGACCGGTCCGGAGCCCCGCCGGGGGCTTCCACTCGTACGCGCGGGGCGGCACTCTGGTGGAGCGCCCCACGACGCGAGGCGGTGACGGGCATGCGGTTCGACTCCGGCCGGGTCTGCCTGGACCTGGTGGCCACTCTCGCCCCCCACGAGGGGCTTGCGGACGGTGACGGGCTACGGCTGTGGCTGGCCGGAGCCGGGCTGGTGCCCGACCGGACGCCGCTCGCCCGGGTCGGCCCGGACTGGGCGGCCGCCTTCCGCTCCCTGCGCTCCGACGTGGAGACCCTCGTACGGGCGGAACTGGACGCTGCCGCGCCGTCGCCCGCCACGGCGCAGGCCCTCGCCCGGGTCAACGCGCTGGCCGCCGGGCCACCCCCGGGCCTGTGTGCCGTACGGGACCGGGAAGGGCACCTGGTACGGGAGTTGTGCGGCGGCGTGGAGTGCGGCGCCCTGCTCGCGGCCGTGGCCCGCGACACCGTCGAGCTGCTCACCGACCCGGGCGACCTGGCGCTGCTGAGGGCCTGCGAGGGCGACGGCTGCACCCGGGTCTACCTGGACACTTCCCGCGGCCACCGGCGCCGCTGGTGCTCCAGCGAGCTGTGCGGCAACCGCGAGCGCGTCGCCCGGCACCGCCGCCGGGTCCTGGCCGCGGGATCCGTCTAGGCGGTCCGGTCCGCCCCGCACGCCGTCCGGTCCGCCCGCACGCCGTCCGGTCCGCCCCGCACGACTCCGCCCGGCGCGGTTCCGGAACGGGCGTGCGGACAGGGGGCCGATTCGCGTACGGTTGACGGTCGCCCATGCACGTCAGAAGGGGGCCTTGGTGGCCGCGCAGAATGCCGCTGTCGACAGCACGGCGGATTCCGTCCGAGATCGGGAGATCGCGGTCGAGCAGACGCATCTCGACCAGGTGTACAGACGCCTCGAGGAGAAGATCCACGAGGCCGAGTTCCTGATGAACGACGCCGCCAAGCGCGGTCAGGTGGGCACCCCCGGTGCCCTCGCCGAGCGCGACGCGCAGGTCTTCCGGGCGGGCATCCACCTGAACCGGCTCAACAACGAGTTCGAGGACTTCCTCTTCGGCCGCGTCGACCTGGTGCTCGGCAAGGACGGGGAGCGCGGCCCGGACGGCGCCTACACCTCCGTCGAGCCCGCCGACGACGCGATCCGCGAGGACCTCACCGCCGACATCGCCGAGACCCTGCACATCGGCCGCATCGGAGTCCTGGACTCCGACTACGCGCCGCTGGTCATCGACTGGCGGGCCCCGGCGGCCGCGCCGTTCTACCGCTCCACGCCCAAGGACCCCGGCCGCGTCGTGCGCCGCCGCGTCATCCGCTCCAAGGGCCGCAAGGTGCTGGGCGTCGAGGACGACCTGATGCGCCCCGAGGTCACCGCCTTCCTGGACGGCCGGGAGCTGCCCGCCATCGGCGACGGCGCCCTGATGGCCGCGCTCGGGCGGGCCCGTACGCACTCGATGCGGGACATCGTCTCCTCCATCCAGGCCGAGCAGGACCTCGTCATCCGCGCCCCCGCCGCCTCCGTCGCCGAGGTCGCGGGCGGGCCCGGCACCGGCAAGACCGCCGTCGCCCTGCACCGCGCCGCCTACCTGCTCTACCAGGACCGGCGCCGCTACTCCGGCGGCATCCTGATCGTCTCCCCGACCCCGCTGCTCGTCGCGTACACCGAGGGCGTGCTGCCCTCCCTCGGCGAGGAGGGCCAGGTCGCCATCCGGGCGCTGGGCTCGCTGGTCGACGGGGCCGAGGCCACCACGTACGACGACCCGGCCGTGGCCCGGATCAAGGGCTCCTCGCGGATGCTCAGGGTGCTGCGCAAGGCCGTACGGGGCGCCCTGGAGCTCGGCGGCGCCCCCGACCGGCTGCGCGTGGTGGCCTTCGGGCGGCGCCAGGAGCTGGAAGCCGACGAGCTGAACCGGATCCGGCAGAACGTGCTCGGCGGCACCGCGCCGGTGAACCTGCTGCGCCCGCGCGCCCGCAAGCTGCTCCTCGACGCCCTGTACGCCCGGTCCGGCCAGTCCGGCCGGCACAGCGACCCGGAGCTCGCCGCCGAGCTGCGCTCCGCCTTCGACGAGGACATCTCCACCGAGGACGCCTTCATCGACTTCCTCGACCGCTGGTGGCCGGAGCTCACCCCGCGCGGGGTGCTGGCGGCGATGGCCGACGAGCGGCGGCTCGGCCGCTGGTCGCGCCGCGAGCTGAACCCGCGCGAGACCCGCCAGCTGGCGCGCTCGCTGCGCCGGGTGGGCCCCGACGGCAAGGGCCCCCTGTCGGTGCACGACGTGGCGCTGCTGGACGAGCTCCACCAGCTGCTCGGCGCGCCCGCCCGGCCCAAGCGGAAGCGGGAGATGGACCCCTTGGACCAGCTCAGCGGGCTGGAGGAGCTGATGCCGACCCGGGAGGAGACCCAGTGGGAGCGGGCCGAGCGGCTCGCGGCGGAACGCACCGAGTACGCGCACGTCATCGTGGACGAGGCCCAGGACCTGACGCCGATGCAGTGGCGGATGGTGGGCCGGCGGGGCCGGACGGGCACCTGGACGGTGGTCGGCGACCCGGCGCAGTCCTCCTGGACCGACCCGGAGGAGGCGGCCGCGGCCCGCGACGAGGCCCTCGGGTCCCGGCCGCGCCGCCGGTTCACGCTGACGGTGAACTACCGCAACCCGGCGGAGGTCGCCGAGGTCGCGGCCCGGGTGCTGCGCCTGGCGATGCCCGGCATGGAGCCGCCGTCGGCGGTGCGCTCCACGGGCCTGGAGCCCCGCTTCGCGGCCGCGGCGGACGATCTGGGCGCTGCGGTCCGGGAGGAGACCCGCAGGCTGCTGGAACAGGTCGACGGCACCGTCGGCGTGGTCGTGGCCATGGACCGGCGCGCGGAGGCCGCGGGCTGGCTCGCCGGGCTCGGGGAGCGGGCGGTGGCGCTGGGCAGCCTGGAGGCCAAGGGCCTGGAGTACGACGCCACGGTCGTCGTCTCCCCGGCGGAGATCGCGGACGAGTCCCCGGCGGGCCTGCGGGTGCTGTACGTGGCGCTGACGCGCGCGACGCAGCAGCTCACGGTGGTCTCGGCGGAGCGGGACCGGCCCGACGCGGCCGGCGTGCCGGAACTGCTGCTCCCGTAGGGCCCTCCCGGCCGTGCGCGCGGGGCTCGCGCCCGCCGTACGGCCGGATGGTCCGCGGCCAGGAGCGTGGTCCGCGCAACCGGCCGCCGGGAGGGGGACCGCATTCGGCGATCCTTTGTTAGCCTGGTGAAGGCACCGACTCGATCCAAGCCCCCGGGCCCAACCTTCGTCGCTTAGAGCGACCACTTGCCGCGAGGCGAGCATGGCGGGTCGGTGTCATAGACGTAGAACAGGTCCGTCCCCTCCACGTGTGGAGGGGGCGGACCTGTTTTGTATGGACCCACCATTCCGCACACCCCCGTTATCTCGTATGGTGGAAGTGTCTTTCCGAAGTTTGTAGCTGGTTACCTTGTACCGGCTGGTAGGTGGGACGATCGGACAACAGGTCCCGCCACGCCGCCTGCTGTGTGCCGGGCCCTGTGTGTACAGCGAAAACCAGGGACAGAAGAGGAACACGGCCATGGCAACGGCGCCCAGCGTCTCGTATTCGATGACGGTCCGCCTGGAAGTGCCCGCGAGCGGAACCGCGGTCTCCCAGCTCACCACCGCCGTGGAGTCCTCCGGCGGCTCGGTCACCGGCCTCGACGTGACCGCCTCCGGCCACGAGAAGCTCCGGATCGACGTCACCATCGCCGCGACCTCCACCGCGCACGCGGACGAGATCGTCGAGAAGCTGCGGGGGATCGAGGGCGTCAGCCTCGGCAAGGTCTCCGACCGCACCTTCCTCATGCACCTCGGCGGCAAGATCGAGATGGCGTCCAAGCACCCCATCCGCAACCGTGACGACCTCTCGATGATCTACACCCCGGGCGTGGCCCGCGTGTGCATGGCGATCGCCGAGAACCCCGAGGACGCCCGCCGCCTGACCATCAAGCGCAACTCCGTCGCAGTCGTGACGGACGGCTCGGCCGTCCTGGGCCTGGGCAACATCGGCCCGATGGCCGCACTGCCCGTCATGGAGGGCAAGGCGGCCCTCTTCAAGCGCTTCGCCGGCATCGACGCGTGGCCCATCTGCCTCGACACCCAGGACAGCGACGAGATCGTCGCCATCGTCAAGGCGATCGCCCCCGGCTTCGCGGGCATCAACCTCGAGGACATCTCCGCGCCCCGCTGCTTCGAGATCGAGGCCCGCCTGCGCGAGGCCCTGGACATCCCGGTCTTCCACGACGACCAGCACGGCACCGCGATCGTGGTGCTCGCCGCGCTCACCAACGCACTGCGCGTGGTGGGCAAGGCAGTTGGGGACGTGAAGGTGGTCATGTCGGGCGCCGGCGCGGCCGGTACCGCCATCCTCAAGCTGCTCCTCGCGGCGGGCGTCAAGAACGCGGTGAGCGCCGACATCCACGGCGTCGTCCACGCGGACCGCCCCGACCTGGTCGACGCGGCCCCCGACTCCCCGCTGCGCTGGATCGCCGACAACACCAACCCCGAGGGCTACACGGGCACGCTGAAGGAGGCCGTGGCCGGAGCCGACGTCTTCATCGGCGTCTCGGCCCCCAACGTGCTCTCCGGCGAGGACGTGGCCGCGATGGCGGAAGGCGCGATCGTGTTCGCGCTCGCGAACCCGGACCCCGAGGTGGACCCGGCCGTCGCCCGCCAGACCGCCGCCGTCGTCGCCACCGGCCGCTCCGACTTCCCCAACCAGATCAACAACGTGCTGGTCTTCCCGGGTGTCTTCCGCGGCCTGCTGGACGCCCAGTCGCGGACCGTGAACACCGAGATGATGCTCGCCGCGGCGAGCGCCCTGGCGGACGTGGTCGGCGAGGACGAGCTGAACGCGAACTACATCATCCCGTCGGTCTTCAACGACAAGGTCGCCGGCGCCGTCGCGGGAGCCGTCCGCAAGGCCGCCACCGCCCCGGCGGGCTGACCGGGGCTGTGACCGCCCTCACGGGCGTCCCGCTCCCGGCGCGTCGCGAGATGCGGGCCGTGCGGGGCGCCTCTAGGGTTGCGGGGATGCCCGCGAGGTCCGCGGTGCGCAGCAGCGTATGGGCGAGGGCGTGGACGGAGCGTCACCGCGGCGTGACTGTGGCGCTTTTCGTGTGACCCCGGCGGGTGCCGGATTGGCTTTCCCGCCGCTGGTGGGGGCAGGATGCGTAACCGGGCGAGAGGGTCTGACGTTCAGACCCGGGTCCGGGGACTGTCCGAGGGCCCTGGCAGCATCGGCTTCGATCTCACGCCTCTAAGGCAAGTTGAACACGGGAGTACAACATGAACCGCAGTGAGCTGGTGGCCGCTCTGTCCGAGCGCGCCGAGGTGACCCGCAAGGACGCCGACGCCGTTCTGGCCGCGCTCGCCGAGACCGTCGGCGAGATCGTCGCCAAGGGCGACGAGAAGGTCACCATCCCCGGCTTCCTGACCTTCGAGCGCACCCACCGTGCCGCTCGCACCGCGCGCAACCCGCAGACCGGCGACCCCATCCAGATCCCGGCCGGCTACAGCGTGAAGGTCTCCGCGGGCTCCAAGCTCAAGGAAGCCGCCAAGGGCAAGTAGTCCTGCCCCGGCGCCGAAGGCCGCACAGGCCTTTGGAACGGCAGCAGTACGGCGAAGGGCGGCCACCCCGGACGGGGCGGCCGCCCTTCGGCCGTCCCGGGCCCTGCGGGCGGCCGCGGCGCCACGCCCCCGTCAGGAGCCCGAGGGGCGCCTGAGGGGCCATGAGAAAGCCCCCCGGGGCCCTTGCGGGGCCCGCGGGGGGCTTTCTGACGGTCCGACGGCCGTGCGAACGCTGCCGCGTACGGCTCAGACGAGGTCGCCGCCCGGCAGCTCGACCTTCGCGCCGAGCTCCACGAGCTTCTCCATGAAGTTCTCGTAGCCGCGGTTGATCAGGTCGATGCCGTGGACGCGCGAGGTGCCCTCGGCCGCCAGCGCCGCGATCAGGTACGAGAACCCGCCGCGCAGGTCGGGGATGACCAGGTCGGCGCCCTGCAGCTTGGTCGGGCCGGAGACGACCGCCGAGTGCAGGAAGTTGCGCTGGCCGAAGCGGCAGGCCGAGCCGCCCAGGCACTCGCGGTACAGCTGGATGTGAGCACCCATCTGGCCCAGCGCCGAGGTGAAGCCGAGCCGGGACTCGTAGACCGTCTCGTGGACGATCGAGAGGCCGGTGGCCTGCGTCAGGGCCACCACGAGCGGCTGCTGCCAGTCGGTCTGGAAGCCGGGGTGCACGTCCGTCTCCAGCGCGATGGCGTTGAGCGGACCGCCCGGGTGCCAGAAGCGGATGCCGTTGTCGTCGATCTCGAACGCCCCGCCGACGCGGCGGAAGGTGTTCAGGAAGGTCATCATCGAGCGCTGCTGGGCGCCGCGCACATAGATGTTGCCGCCGGTCGCCAAGGCCGCGGACGCCCAGGAGGCGGCCTCCAGGCGGTCCGGGAGCGCCTTGTGGTTGTAGCCGCCGAGGCGGTCGACACCGGTGATCCGGATGGTCCGGTCGGTGTCCATGGAGATGATCGCGCCCATCTTCTGCAGTACGCAGATGAGGTCCTCGATCTCGGGCTCCACGGCGGCGTTGCTGAGCTCGGTGACGCCCTCGGCCAGGACGGCCGTCAGCAGCACCTGCTCGGTCGAGCCGACCGACGGGTAGGGCAGGCGGATCTTGCAGCCGCGCAGGCGCTGGGGGGCCTCCAGGTACTGGCCGCCCTCGCGCTTCTCGATGGTCGCGCCGAACTGGCGGAGCACGTCGAAGTGGAAGTCGATCGGGCGTCCGCCGATGTCGCAGCCGCCGAGGCCGGGGATGAAGGCGTGGCCGAGGCGGTGCAGCAGGGGGCCGCAGAACAGGATCGGGATGCGCGACGAGCCCGCGTGGGCGTCGATGTCGGCGACGTTCGCGCTCTCGACGTGGGTCGGGTCGAGCACCAGCTCGCCCGGCTCCTCGCCGGGACGGACCGTCACCCCGTGCAGCTGGAGCAGCCCGCGCACGACCCGGACGTCACGGATGTCGGGAACGTTGCGCAGCCGACTGGGTCCGCTTCCGAGCAGAGCGGCGACCATGGCCTTGGGCACGAGGTTCTTCGCACCGCGGACACGGATCTCGCCCTCGAGCGGGGTGCCGCCGTGGACAAGCAGTACATCGTCACTGACTGTGCCGGTCATGAATCTCGCGTTCCGGAGTGGGGTGGGCAGGGGGCCAGTGAAAAGAGTAAGGGCCACCACCCCTTTGTTTGTATGGCTGACGCGGCCGTAGGACTGTCATGAATTCGGTACAACACCCTCCGTACCCACCACATGGCGGAGCGTCGCCTTCCGCTCGCGCCGCCCGCACGCCCTCCCCGCTGCTGCCGTGCGCCCTGAGCTGCGGGCGGTCCGATCTTCCCGGCCGGTCCCCGCAACGGGCGAATGTGCGGGATCATGGCGGCATGACCGAGGTGTCCTCCCTCACAGGGCGGCTGCTCGTGGCCACCCCCGCCCTCGCGGACCCGAATTTCGACCGCGCGGTGGTGCTCCTGCTCGACCACGACGAGCAGGGCTCCCTCGGCGTGGTCCTGAACCGGCCGACCCCGGTGGGCGTCGGCGACGTCCTGCTGCCCTGGGCCCCGCTGGCCGGCGATCCGGGCGTGGTCTTCCAGGGCGGACCCGTCGCCCTGGACTCGGCCCTGGGGGTGGCGGTCATCCCGGGCGAGGAGGGCCCGCTCGGCTGGCGCCGGGTGCACGGGGCGATCGGCTTGGTCGACCTGGAGGCGCCGCCCGAGCTGCTGGCCGCGGCCCTGGGCTCGCTGCGCATCTTCGCCGGCTACTCGGGCTGGGGCCCGGGCCAGCTGGAGGACGAGGTCGGCGAGGGCGCCTGGTACGTCGTGGAATCGGAACCCGGCGACGTGTCCTTCCCGGACCCCGAGCGGCTCTGGCGGGCCGTCCTGCGCCGCCAGCGCAGCGAGCTCGCGATGGTGGCCACCTATCCGGACGACCCGTCGCTCAACTGACCCCCGCGGCGTTCAGTACCCTGGTTTTTATGAGCACTCTTGAGCCCGAGCGCGGGACTGGTACGGGGACCCTCGTAGAGCCGACGCCGCAGGTGTCCCACGGCGACGGCGACCACGAGCGCTTCGCCCACTACGTCCAGAAGGACAAGATCATGGCGAGCGCGCTCGACGGGACCCCCGTCGTCGCGCTCTGCGGCAAGGTCTGGGTGCCGGGCCGGGACCCGAAGAAGTACCCGGTCTGTCCCATGTGCAAGGAGATCTACGAGTCCATGGGCCCCGGCGGGGACAAGGACAAGGGCGGCAAGGACAAGTAGTCCGGACTTCCGCGGCAGGGTCGGGGCCCCCGGGGTGCGCATCCGCGCACCCCGGGGGCCTTTCGCGTACTAGGGTCGGCGCGACGAGCACTCTGCGGAACGGGCGTTGCGCAGAGTGCAACAGGCTGCTGCGAAGGGCTGACGCATGGACCTGATCCCCGCACCCCGGCTCGCCGACTTCCATGAGGGCGGGCTCCGCTTCGAGTTCGGGCCCGAACCGGTGCTCGCCGCCGGGCCGGGCGCCGAGGGCGCCGCGCGCCTGCTGCGCCGCGAACTGGGCGCGGCCACCGGCTGGAGCCTGCCGGCGGCGGGGCTGGAACCGGAATCGGATCCGGAGCCGGAATCGGAACCGGAATCGGAACCGGCAGGGGCGGGCGCGGCCGGGACGGGCCCGGTGGCCCGGATACGGCTCGGGATCGACCCGCGGGCCGCGGCGGAGGCGGGATCGGAACCCGAGTCGGGGCCCGGGGCGGCGGCGGGGCCCGGGTCGGGGCCCGGGGCGGGTCCGGCGTCCGAGGCGTACACCCTCACCGTCGACGCGACCGGCGTCGAGCTGACCGGCGCGAGCGAGGCCGGGCTGTTCTGGGGCGTCCAGACGCTGCGTCAGCTGCTGGGGCCCGACGCCTACCGCAAGGCCCCGCTGCCGGGGCGCGTCTGGAGCCTGCCGTACGTACGGATCGCGGACGCCCCCCGGTTCGGGTGGCGGGGGCTGATGCTCGACGTGGCCCGGCACTTCATGCCCAAGGACGCGGTGCTCCGGTACATCGACCTGCTCACCGCGCACAAGCTCAACGTGCTGCACCTGCACTTGACGGACGATCAGGGTTGGCGGGTGGAGATCAAGCGCCATCCCAGGCTGACCGAGGTCGGTTCGTGGCGGGCGCGCAGCCGGCGGGGCCACCGGGCCTCCCCGCTGTGGAACGAGACCCCGCACGGCGGCTACTACACGCAGGACGACCTCCGCGAGATCGTCGCGTACGCCGCCGAGCGGCACGTCCGGGTGGTCCCGGAGATCGACGTACCGGGCCACTCGCAGGCCGCGATCGCCGCGTACCCGGAACTGGGCAACGCCGACGTGGTCGACACCGCGGCGCTGGAGGTGTGGGACGACTGGGGGATCAGCGAGAACGTGCTGGCGCCGACCGAGACCGTCCTGCGCTTCTACGAGGGGGTCTTCGAGGAGCTGCTGGAGCTGTTCCCCGCCGAGGTCTCGCCCTTCGTCCATGTCGGCGGGGACGAGTGCCCCAAGGCCCAGTGGAAGGCCTCGCGCGCCGCCCAGGAGCGCATCCGCGAGCTGGGCGTGGACGGTGAGGACGGCCTCCAGTCCTGGTTCATCCGGCACTTCGACACCTGGCTCGCCGAGCGCGGGCGGCGGCTGATCGGCTGGGACGAGATCCTGGAGGGCGGCCTCGCGCCGGGCGCGGCCGTCTCCTCGTGGCGCGGGTACGGGGGCGGGATCGCCGCCGCCGAGGCCGGGCACGACGTGGTCATGTGCCCCGAGCAGCAGGTGTACCTGGACCACCGTCAGGCGGCCGGCGCCGAGGAGCCGATGCCCATCGGGTACGTGCGCACCCTGGAGGACGTGTACCGGTTCGAGCCGGTTCCGCCGAAGTTGTCGCCCGAGGCCGCCGCCCACGTGCTCGGCGCCCAGGCCAACGCGTGGACCGAGGTGATGGAGGACCAGGGACGCGTGGACTACCAGGTGTTCCCGCGGCTGGCGGCCTTCGCCGAGGTCGTCTGGTCCCCGCAGCCCGCGCCCGAGGAGCGTGACTTCGCCCGGTTCGAGGAGCGGATGGGCGCGCACTACGCGCGACTGGACGCCCTCGGGGTCGGTTACCGGCCACCGGGCGGGCCGCTGCCGTGGCAGCGGCGCCCCGGGGTCCTCGGGAGGCCGATCGACGGAGCGCCCCCGAACGTGTGACAACGAGAACCGGAACTCTGGCTGGATTTCCGGTGATACGGGGAAAAACGGACGATCGGTCCGAGGTGCGCCGGTCCCGGCACCGCCGGGACCGGCCGCCCGGGGCGGGCCGCGGGTGCGGGGGCGCCCGGCCCACCCTCGCGCCGGGCGTCCGGGAAGATGTGCCAGAGTTGCCACCTCCCGGCGGTGAGCACGTACCGTACGGCGGACAGGCGTGAGCGCCGGGACCGGGACATCGGGAAGGGGCAGCTGGGTTGACCACGCACGCACCGCAGGCGGCGCAGTCCGTGACGCTGCCGGCCTCGCTCGACGAGGCCGTGGCGGCTCTCACCGCCATGCCCGCCGCCGTGCCCGTCGCGGGCGGCACCGACCTCATGGCCGCCGTCAACGCCGGGCTGCTGCGGCCCGCCGCGCTGGTGGGCCTGGGGCGGATCAACGAGATCCGCGGCTGGCAGTACCAGGACGGCCACGCGCTGCTCGGCGCGGGCCTCACCCACGCGCGGATGGGACGGCCGGATTTCGCCGCTCTGATCCCCGCGCTGGCGGCCGCCGCCCGCGCCGCCGGGCCCCCGCAGATCCGCAACGCGGGCACCCTCGGCGGCAACATCGCCTCCGCCGCGCCCACGGGCGACGCACTGCCCGTGCTGGCCGCGCTGGAGGCCGTGCTCGTCATCGTCGGCCCGGCCGGATCGCGCGAGATCCCCGTGTCGCACCTGCTGGCCGGCCGCGAGATGCTGCGCCCCGGCGAACTGATCGGCTTCGTCCGGGTGCCGCTGCTGCACGCGCCGCAGGTGTTCCTCAAGGCCACGGGCCGTACGGGGCCGGGGCGCGCGGTGGCGTCCGTGGGTCTGGTGCTGGATCCCGCGCGCCGGGGCGTGCGCTGCGCGATCGGGGCGGTCGCCCCGATGCCACTGCGCCCGCTGGAGGCCGAGCAGTGGGTGGCCTCGCTGATCGACTGGGACGGGGAACGGCACCTGGCCCCCGAGGCGCTGGAGGCCTTCGGCGAGTACGTCGCGGCCGCCTGTGTGCCCGACCAGGGGGAGCCGGTGGCCCCCGGTGTACTGCATCTGCGGCGGACGGTGGCCGTGCTGGCGCGCAGGGCCCTGGGGAGGGCGCTGAGCTCATGAGCGGGAACGAGAACGAGAACGTGACCCAGGGGAACGGAACGGCGAGCTGGGGCTGGGAGCCGGTGCCGCAGGGCGGCGAGTACGACTCCGACGCGACGGCCTTCGTCAAGCTGCCGCAGGACATGCTGGACGCGCTGGGGACCGGCGAGCCGCTCGCCGCGCCCGGCCACGGCTACGTGCCGCCGCCGATGATCGTGCCGCTCGGCTCGGCCAGTACGGATCCGGCGGCCACGGGCACGTGGACCATCCCGGTGCAGTGGCCCGAGGCGGGGACGTCGGCGGCTGCCGCACCCCAGGGCCAGGCCCCGGCTCCGGCTCCGGTCGGCGGGCCGATCCCGGCGTCGATCCCGATTCCGGCGTCGGTGGCAGCGGCGTTCGCCGAGGCGGAGCCGGAGGCGCAGGCGTATCCCGAGTCCGGGTCCGGGTCCGGTTTCGGGTCTGAGGACGGGTCTGGTTTCGGGTCCGAGTCCGGGTCTGGTTTCGGGTCTGAGGCCGGGTCCGGTTTCGATTCCGAGTCCGCGTCGCACTACCCGTTCCAGGCGCCTGCGCAGCGGGAGCCGGAGCCGGGGGCGACCGCCGAGTGGCGGTTCGCGGACGAGTCCTCGTCGACCGGCCAGTGGGCCGCCGATTGGAGCCAGGCCCCGGCGACGCTGCCGGGTGGCGCCGCGGCGCCGTGGGCCGACCACCCCGACTACGCGGCGCAGCAGCCCGAGCCGCAGCAGCCGGAGCCGGGGACGCTGCCGGGAACGGACGAAGCCGTGGCTTCGGCGGCCGCCGCGGACCGGCTGCTGGGCGGGCCCGGCGTCGGTACCGGGACCGGCTCGGCGACCGGTACCGGGGGCGGCTTTGCCGCGCGGCGCGGGCCGCGCGTGCTGGGCGGGCCCGGTGTGGGCACCCCCCTCCCGGAGGCGGGCGAGCCGGCGCACCCGGCCCCGCACGACATCGAGGCCGCGCACGGCCCGGCGGCCCTGCCGGTCGAGGAGGAGCGTCCGCATCCGGTGGCGTCCGGCGGGCTTGACCTGTTCGGCGGCGTGCGGGTCGAGGCGGAGGCGGCGGCCGCGGAGCCGGAGGCCGAGCCGGGGTCCGGGGCCGGGCACGCGCCCGAGCCGGGGCTCGGGGCCGAGGGTGAGGCCGAGCCGGTCGGCGGGGCTCCGGCGGAGGCCGTGGCGGCCGCCGAGGCGGAGCCGGCCGAGGGACCGGCCGAGGGACCGGCCGAGGGATCGGCCGCCGGGTCTGCCGCTGAGTCGTCCCCGGAGCCGCCCGCGGGGTCCGACGCGGAGCACGGGGGTACGGACGGGCACGGGTTCGCGGGGGGCGCCCCGGGACCGGCCGGGATTCCGGCCGGCTCCACGCCGACCGGGGACACCGCCGACATCGCTGTGGCACCCCCGGCCGAGGACACCGCCGAAGGTTTCCCGGCCGAGGTGCCGGCGTACGGAGAAGAAGCCGCGGCAGCCGTGGCCGCCGCCCATCACGAGCACCCGCAGGCCTCCTACGTCCTGCGCGTCAACGGCGCCGACCGGCCGGTCACCGGCGCCTGGATCGGCGAGTCCCTGCTCTACGTGCTGCGCGAGCGGCTCGGCCTCGCCGGCGCCAAGGACGGCTGCTCGCAGGGCGAGTGCGGCGCCTGCGCCGTGCAGGTCGACGGCCGGCTCGTCGCCTCCTGCCTGGTCCCGGCCGCGACGGCCGCCGGGAGCGAGGTCCGCACCGTCGAGGGACTCGCGACGGGCGGGGAACTCTCGGACGTGCAGCAGGCGTTGTGCAGGTCGGGTGCGGTGCAGTGCGGGTTCTGCGTGCCCGGCATGGCCATGACCATCCATGACCTGCTGGAGGGCAACCACGCGCCCAGCGAGCTGGAGACGCGGCAGGCCCTGTGCGGCAACCTCTGCCGCTGCTCCGGGTACGCGGGGGTCATCGACGCCGTGCGCGAGGTCGTGGCCGGGCGCGAGGCGGCGGCGGCCGAAGGGGCGCACGGGCAGGGGCACGGGCCGGGGCACGGGCCGGGGCAGGCCGGGCACGGCCAGGCCGGGCAGGGTGCGGCTTCCGCCCCGGGCTCGCCGGAGGCTCGCATTCCGCACCAGGCAGCGCCCGGCGAGGGCGGCATCCACCACGGAGGCACGGCGTGAGCGGGCAGGACGCGGCGACGGCGACGACAACGGCGAACACCACGGTCACCGCCCTGGCGGCGGAGGCCGGTGCCACGGCCGCCGAGCAGCGGGCGCCGAGCGGAATCGGAGCGTCCGTCCCGGCCGCCGACACCCGCGCCAAGAGCGAGGGCACCTTCCCCTACGCCGCCGACCTGTGGGCCGAGGGCCTCCTGTGGGCCGCCGTGCTGCGCTCCCCGCACGCCCACGCCCGGATCCTGTCCATCGACACCTCGGCCGCCGCCGAGATGCCCGGCGTGCGCGCCGTCGTCACCCACGCCGACGTCCCCGGCGCCACCACGCACGGCCGCCGCATCGCCGACCGGCCGGTCTTCGCGCATGACGTGGTCCGCCACCACGGCGAGCCCATCGCCGCCGTCGCCGCCGACCACCCGGACACCGCCCGCCTCGCCGCCGCCGCGATCGCCGTCGAGTACGAGCTCCTCGACCCGGTCACCGACCCCGAGCAGGCCTTCGGCGCGCCCGCCCTGCACCCCGACGGCAACCTGATCCGGCACATCCCGCTCCGCTACGGCGACCCGGAGGCCACCGGCGAGGTCGTCGTCGAGGGCCTGTACCGGATCGGCCGCCAGGACCCCGCGCCCATCGGCGCCGAGGCCGGGCTGGCCGTGCCGCGGCCCGACGGCGGCGTGGAGCTGTACACCGCCTCCACCGACCCGCACTCCGACCGCGACCTGGCGGCCGCCTGCTTCGGCCTCGAACCGGACCGCGTACGGGTCGTCGTCACCGGCGTGCCGGGCGCGACGGCCGACCGCGAGGACGCCGCCTTCCAGCTCCCCCTCGGCCTCCTCGCCCTGCGCACGGGCTGCCCGGTCAAGCTGGCCGCCACCCGCGAGGAGTCCTTCCTCGGCCACACCCACCGGCACCCCACCCTGCTGCGCTACCGCCACCACGCGGACGCGGAGGGCCGCCTGGTCAAGGTCGAGGCCCAGATCCTGATGGACGCGGGCGCGTACGCGGACTCCTCCGCCGAGTCCCTGGCGGCGGCGGTGGCCTTCGCCTGCGGCCCGTACGTGGTCCCGCACGCCTTCGTGGAAGGCTGGGCGGTCCGCACCAACAACCCCCCCTCCGGCCACGTCCGCGGCGAGGGCGCGATGCAGGTGTGCGCCGCGTACGAGGGCCAGATGGACAAGCTCGCGGCCGCGCTCGGCATCGACGGCGCGGAACTGCGCCTGCGCAACGTCCTGGCCACCGGGGACCTCCTCCCCACCGGCCAGACGGTGACCTGCCCGGCGCCGGTGGCGGAACTGGTGCGCGCGGTCCGGGACTTCGAGCTGCCCGCCCTCCCGAAGGACACCCCCGAGGACGAGTGGCTGCTGCCGGGCGGCCCGGAGGGCGCGGGCGAGCCGGGCGCGGTGCGGCGCGGGGTCGGGTACGGCGTCGGCATGGTGCACATGCTGGGCGCGGAGGGCACCGACGAGGTCTCCACGGCCACCGTGAAGGTGGTGGGCGGCACGGCGACGGTCATCTGCGCGGCGGTCGACACCGGCCAGGGCTTCGCCACGCTGGCCCGTCAGATCGTCCAGGAGGTGCTGGGCGTCGACGAGGTGGCGATGGCTCCGGTCGACACCGACCAGCCGCCGGCCGGCCCGTCGGCGCACGGCCGCCACACGTGGGTGTCGGGCGGGGCGGTGGAGCGCGCGGCGAAGATGGTGCGCACCCAGCTCCTCCAGCCGATGGCCCACAAGCTGGGGATGTCCACGGAGCTCCTGCAGATCGCGGATGGCCGGATCACGTCGTACGACGGCGCTTTCTCGACGACGGTCGCCGAGGCCATAGAAGGCAAGGAGCTCTGGGCGACGGCCCAGTGCCGCCCCCACCCGACGGAACCCCTGGACGCGGACGGCCAGGGCGACGCCTTCGTCGGCCTCGCGTTCTGCGCGATCCGCGCGGTGGTGGACGTCGACATCGAGCTGGGCTCGGTACGGGTCGTGGAACTCGCGGTGGCCCAGGACGTGGGCCGCGTCCTCAACCCCCGCCAGCTGGAGGCCCGTATCGAGGCGGGCGTCACCCAGGGCGTGGGCGCGGCCCTGACGGAGAACCTCCGCACGGTCTCCGGCCTGGTCCGCCACCCGGACCTGACCGGCTACGCTCTGCCGACGTCGCTGGACGCCCCCGTGGTCCGCATCGTCAAACTGGTCGAGGAGCGGGACGTGGTGGCCCCCTTCGGCGCGAAGGCGGCCAGCGCCATCCCCGTGGTGACGGCGCCGGCGGCGGTGGCCTCGGCGGTCCGCTCGGCCACGGGCCGCCCGGTGAACAGGCTCCCGATCCGGCCATCGGCGGCGGTCGCGGCGCCCAACTCGTGACCGTGTGACCCGCATTGCACCTGCAACCTCGGAGTTGGGGCTGTCGGAGCTGATCGCTACAGTGACCGGTGAGATTGCGTACGCGCGCGTGCGAACCGTGTGTGCGAACGGGGACGGGGAGTCGGGGAGGCCAGCGTGGCAGTGGAGAGTGAGCCGGGTCTGTTCGGGCAGGGCCTGACGCCCGGGCTGTCGGACGCCATCATGGCGCAGGCGGCCGCGCTGTCGGTCGAGTACGACACGATGAAGGAGTACAAGAGCCTGGTGGACGGCCTCCTGACGTCACTGGAGGACTCCCAGGCGGCCCACGGCAAGCTGGCCCACGGCACCCTCCCGGCGGGCGCCCTGGGCACCGGCTTCCCGGAGGCCGAAGGCCTGCACAAGTCGTACAACACGGTCCACGAGGAGCTGCAGAAGCTGTCGAAGGGCCTGGCGGGCCAGATCGAGGCCCTGGGCATCGCGATCCTGACGGCGGGCAAGGGCTTCGGCGAGGTGGACGAGGAGACCAAGCGGCGCATGGCGGCCATCGCCAAGGAGGCCCAGGAGAACTACGTCCCGAAGCGGGACCCGTACGCGGACAAGCAGGCCACCGACAAGCGGGGCGGTGAGATCTGATGGCGACGAACTTCGAGGGATACTCGCACGCACAACTGGCGGCGATGGTCGCCTCGATCGACCCGAAGACGGTCTCGCAGCGGGGCACGCAGCTCACGGAGGCCGCGAAGACCATCAAGGAGATCGGCCAGAAGCTCAAGGACCACAAGGTCAAGGGCTGGGAGGGCGAAGCGGCGACGGCCTTCCAGGAATGGGTGAACCGTGCGGGCAGCGCGACGCTGGTCCTGGCCGACTTCAGCTCGACGGGCGGCCACTGGATGACGCTGGCGGCCCAGACCATGTCCGAGATCCACATGCCCAAGTACGACGCGGGGGCGGAGGCGGACCTGAAGGAAAACCTTGAGCTCTCGCGGAAGTACCGCAACGACCCGGACGCGAAGCAGCTGGGCCAGGAGGCGTGGTCGAAGCTGAGCGGGGACCATGCGCGGGCGGTGGACGCGCTGACGAAGCTGTCGCAGTCGTATGCGTTGTCGAGGACGGAGATGGACAGGGCGGAGATCCCTACGTTTCCGAAGCCGCCGAAGGTGTTTGTACCGCAAGACATCGGCGGCGGGTCCGACAGGGCTCGCCCAGGCGGCAGTTCTGATCAGGGGAGCTACTCGGGAGGTTCCTCATTTGCATCGTCGGCACCCGGCGGCAGCAGCTCTGCGAACGAAGCGGGCTGGACACCGGGGAGCCCGCCGAAGCCGGATGGCACGCCCCTGCCGACGGCGCCGGTGGGGGTGACCCCGGATCGTAACGTGGACGTGGACCTTGACGCAGTCACCACGCTCCCGCACCCGACCGCGCCTCCGGTGACGACGCCGGCCGGCCCGTTGCCCACAGGTCCCGCCCCTGTGGCCATTGCCCCGCCTGTGCCTCTGCCGCCGCTCGGCGGGATGAAGACGATCCCCGGCATCGGCCCCGTCGGGCCGGTCGGCCCTGTCCCCGGTACGACCGGGCCCCTGGGCAAGCTCGGCCTGCCACCGCGCGCTGACACGGGCATCGTGGGCGGTCGCCCGGTCACTGCCACGGGTCCCAGCTCGGGTATCCCTCGCGGCACGGTCATCGGCACGGAGGCCGGGCACGCCGGCCGTCCCGTGAACGGCATGATGGGCGGCGGCCTGGGCGGTGCCCACAGCGGCACGGGCGGACCTGTCGGGGGCCGCCGGCTGGCCACGGAGCCGGGAGGTATCGTCGGCGGGCGTCAGCCTGCCGCGGGCACTCGTGCGACGCCGTTCACCCAGGGCGGCTCGGGCCTTGTTCGGGGCAATGTCGGTGGCGTCGGCGCGGGCATGCCGACCCCGGGCGCCCGACGCGACGACCAGAGGGGCGAACGCCCCGACTACCTGGCCGAGGACGAAGAGACCTGGCAGGGCAACCGTCGTGTTGTCCCGCCGGTGATCGACTGAGCAGAACGGACTTTGTACGGGATGCGCATGCGTAAGGCGACCTCGGCCCTCGTGGGTCTGCTGCTGGCCGGGGTCGCCGCGACCCCGGCCCACGCGGAGACGATTCGATCGCAGCAATGGCATCTCGACGCCATGAAGGCCGACGACATCTGGAAGATCAGCACCGGAAAAGGGGTCACCGTCGCGGTGATCGACACCGGCGTCAATATGATTCCGGAGCTTGAGGGGCAGGTCCTTCCCGGCGCGGCCTTCCCTGTCGGCTCTGCCGAGGGCGGCAGAGACAACGACTATGACGGTCACGGTACTGGCGTTGCCGCGATGATCGCCGCTACTGGAAAGCATCCGAGCGGTGACGGCGCCTACGGGCTTGCACCCGGCGTGAAGATCCTTCCGATCCGCGTACCCAACATGCTGGACGGGACGACGACCCCGGCATGGGCCGCTGCCATTCGACACGCAGCAGACTCAGATGCCAAGGTCATCAACATCTCGCTGGCCATCGACGGCAAGCCAGAGGACGACCGGGCGCGGGCTGAGGCGGTCAAGTACGCGCTTTCCAAGGGGAAACTGATTTTCGCCGGTGCCGGAAACGACGGGGGTCGGACGGTCGTCTACCCCTCAGCGACCCCGGGGGTAGTCGGTGTAGCGGCAGTGGACGCCAGCGGCGAGCCGACCAAGGAGTCACAGCAGGGCCCGTACGTCGACATGGCGGCGCCAGGCATCGACATCGTGACGGCCTGCAAGGGCAAGACGGGACTGTGCACGACCCACGGAACCAGTGACGCCTCGGCCCTCGCCTCCGCCTCCGCCGCCCTCCTCTGGTCCGCGCACCCCGACTGGACCAACAACCAGGTGCTCCGCGTCCTCCTGAACACCGCGGGCAAGCCCGTCGACGGCTCCCAGCGCAATGACTTCGTCGGCTACGGCGTCGTCCGCCCGCGCGTCGCCGTGCCCACCCCCGGCGACCCCGGCCCGGCGAACGAGTTCCCGCTGCCCGACCTGGCGGCCGCCGAGGCGGCGGCCAAGTCCCCCTCGGCGCCCGCGGACGGCAAGGCCCCCGACGCGGCGGCTTCGCCCAAGCCGGCGGATCGGGCCGAGGAGAAGAAGGAGGGCAGTCTCCTTCCCTGGATCGGAATCGGGCTGGGAGCCTGCCTGCTCATCGGCGGGGCCGTCACGGCCGTCGTCGTACGCCGCAACCGCTGACCGCTCACCGCTGACCGGATCTGACGAGGGAGTTCACGCGATGTCGTTCGACGAGGAGTGGTCGGCGGCACGCGCCACGGCCGCCGCCAACGTTTCCATGCGGCTCAACCAGGCCCCGGTCGATCCGGGCGGCGGCGGAGCCGGCAGCCTCGACCTCAACCAGGACCACATCGGAGCCATCGGCTCCGAGGCTCACAAGCTCCACTCCCGGCTGCAGACGGACGGCAAGCACGCCGCGACCTCCACCGCCGAGGCGGCGGGCGCGCTCACGAAGGAGAACTTCGCGAGCGGGGCGGCGCTGCTCAAGGCGAACACCCTCTGGGAGAGCCAGGTGAAGACCCTCGTGGCGGCCTGCGCGAACGTCTCCAACGGGCTGAACTACTCGCTCTCCTCCCACGCCAAGGACGAGGAGCAACTCCGCGCCGACTTCACCACGTCCGCGCTCAACTCATACCTCAAGTAGGCGCCCGGATGCTGACGTACGAGAACGTGATGAACGCCCCGCTGGACAAGCTCCAGACGGCCGTCGCCGATTGGAAGGCGATGGTCGACAAGCTCGACGAACTCGCCGACGTGGCCCGCAACGGCATGAAGGCGAAGGCCGACAAGGCCGAGTGGAGCGGGGTCACCGCCGGCGTGGGCCGGGAGTTCGTCGCGAAGACGGCCAAGGAGTTCGAGGACGCCGCCAAAGCGGCCAAGGGCGTGCACCAGCTCCTCAGTGACGCCCACACCACCATCAACACGACGCGGGCCGCACTGAAGAAGGCCGCCGAGGAAGAGGCCCCGGCCGCCGGGTTCCGGGTGGACGCGGCGGGCAAGGTCTCGGCCGTCCCGATGGACCCGAAGACGGAGTACGCGGCCCGGCACGACCCGGACTATCCCGAGTTCAGGCGCAAGCAGGAGGAGAACCGCAAGGCCTGGCAGGCAAGGGTGGACAGGCTCGTCGAAGACTGCGCGGACGCCGACGAGTCCCTGGCCCGCGCCCTGCGCGCGAACGTCACGGACGAGCACGACTTCTCCGCGCCGAAGTACACCACCCTGGACGGCGAACAGGCCGACCGGGCGGCCGAGCTGATGAAGAAGCTCAGCACGGAGCAGGGCGGCGTAGCCCGCAACCCGGAGGCACTGCGCGAGCTCGAGGACCTGCTCGACGACAACCGCAACGAGGCCGACTTCTCGACGGACTTCTACCGGAAGCTCGGTCCCGAAGGCACGCTCGAGGCGTACGCGAAGCTGTCCATCGACGCCTCGACCCTGGGCGAAGCGGGCAAGGACCGGCTGGCCATGGTCGGCAACATCCAGAACGACATGGGCGCCATGCTGGGGCTCGCCACGCAGAAGAGCTCGCCGAACCACCTGGACGCGGCGTGGACGACCGACCTGATGAAGGCCGGCCGCAAGGAGATGCAGGTCACCGGCGACCTGACGAGCAGGATCTACGGCTACCAGGCGCTGGGCGCGCTGCTGCACGAGGGCAAGTACGACAAGGACTTCCTGACCTCGGTCGGCCGGGACATGGTCGCCTTCGACCGCGAGAACCCGAAGGCCTGGGAGCACGGATCCCCGTACGACCCGAAGACGGTGCTCAGCCAGGGCAAGGACGGCAGCCGGGGCTTCTACCCGCTGACGGGCCTGATGGACGCCATGTCCAACAACCCGGACGCGGCGACGGCCTTCTTCAACGAGCCGGTCCGCAAGGACAGCAACGGCGACGGGATCGTCACGGCCGCCGACAAGGTCGTGGACGGCCAGCACGGCAAGGCTCGCGGGATGGTCGACTACATGCTCGACAAGGAGTCGTGGGCCGACGCCTTCGACCGGACCCCGGACCACCCCTACGGCGGAGCGGGCCCGGCCCAGGAGGCGGTCGGCGGTGCCTTGGAAGCGGCGGTGAGCGGCCGCGCGGCGGGCGACGACGACGCGAAGCCGGTGCCGCACACCAAGGAAATGGCGGCGGTCATGGAACGCGTCGTCGAGAAGATCGGCGACAAGCCGGAACTGGTGGCCGCGAAGCCGGGCGAGCCCGACGGCCCGCTGAAGGGGCTGTCAGGGCACTTCGGCCAGATGGCGGCCGAATACATGCCGGACTTGCAGGCCTCGGCTGAGAACGGCAGTCGGATGATCAAGGCCAACGGTGTGATGGCCGAGTTCCACAAGGCCGACATGGCCGCCTTCATCGGGGCGGTGGGTCAGGACCCGGACGCGTACGGCGCCATCACCAATTCCCAGCGGGCGTTCACGACAACCCTCATCAACGACGTCGTCGCGCACCGGACCGAGTACGAGGACCTGGACGCGGCGATCAAGAGCGTCGTGCACCCCGGTGGCCAGATCGCCGGCATCCTGTCCGAGGCTCGCGCCGAGGGCTCGTTCGCCGAGAACGGACACAAGGCGGAGGAGTACGTCAAGGGCGTCGAGGACAACGCCAAGTGGATCAACCGCGGGATCAGTGCGGCCGGTGGTAAATATCTGGAGATGGTGCCGCTCGCCGGGGACGTCGTGGAGTGGCTCCAGGAGGACATCACGGAGGGTGTCGTGGAGCGCGCCAAGAAGGACCAGGCGGAGAAGACGGGCGAGGCCGATCACAAGGCGGTGCTCGACTACACGAACGCGCAGACCGAGGCAGGCGAGTCGGCGGCGCAGTC
The DNA here is from genome assembly GCF_040652335.1 of Streptomyces sp. NPDC048270. Lineage (NCBI taxonomy): Bacteria > Bacillati > Actinomycetota > Actinomycetes > Kitasatosporales > Streptomycetaceae > Streptomyces > Streptomyces sp. NPDC048270. The sequence continues at coordinate 304,877 of NZ_JBEZLV010000004.1, read as the reverse complement.
GGTTCGGAAGGCCGTGGAGGGAACGGGCATGAGCCAGCGGACCATCGATGCTCTCGCGGGCGTGGCATCGACTGAGACGGCCAACGCGCACGCGGTCGGTCGAGGCCAGGTCGTCACGTCCAACGGCGGCTCCTGATGCGCCCGGCTCAGGCCTCCATAGCGATCGTCGTCACTGCCCTGGCCGCGGCGGTCGCACTGACCGGCTGCACCGAATCGGAGAAGGCCGCGGCCCCACGGTTGCCGGACCGCACGTGTTTCGGCATTTTCACGCCATCCGATATCGAGCCTCTGATGGGGTCCGGTACGACGGTGAACGAAACCGCCCCGGTCGACATCAGGCTGTCAGCGGAGCGCCGCTCGGCCACGTGCAACGTGGATGTCGACGGCCAGGGACGGCTTCTCGTATCGGCCACGCGCCAACCACTGGGGCAGCACTTCACCTGGCCGCCCGGCGATCCGAACCAGCCCGCAGCCGATCCACTGCCCCTCGGAGACAAGGGCACCGTGTGGAACACGGGTGCCCGGGTCGCGCTCACCTGCAAGGGCTCCACGGATTCCTTCGAGCTTCTCCTGACGATCGGGGGCTCGGTGGAGCATATGAAGCCCGGCACGTCGCGCTCCTTGTTCACCACACTCATGGAGAAGTACCTGGCAGCCGCGAAGCAGCAAACCGGCTGTGGGGCCTAACGGCGGAAGGCCGCTCAGGAAACCTCCTGAGCGGCCTTCGGTGGAAGCCGTGACCGGAATCGAACCGGCGTAACTCGCTTTGCAGGCGAGTCCCTCAACCACTCGGGCACACGGCTGTGGGGTGGTGATGGGCTTGACCGTACGGGGACCCGGGGCGGCGGGGGAAGAGGCCTGCGGGGGGTGCAACGGGAATGCCATGCTGCGTTCACAGTTCCCCGGCGGCGGCCCCCGGGTCCGCGTTCGCCGGTCTTGGTCCTAGGTCCAAGGGACGAGGCGGGGTCCGTCTTATTGACAGGGTCCAAAAGCAGGGACGCCCCTTACTCTGGGGCGATGAGTGCCCTTGAACCCCGTGTGCCCCAGATACCCGCGCCGGTCCCGGCCCCCTCCCGGGGCGGGATCCTCGGGGCCGCGTACCGGACGCTCAGCATCGGGATCATCTCCGTCGTGTTCCTGATCGCCTTCGAGGCGACCGCCGTGGGCACGGCCATGCCCGTCGCCGCGCGGGAGCTGGAGGGGGTCGGGCTGTACGCCTTCGCCTTCTCCGCCTACTTCACCACCAGCCTCTTCGGCATGGTGCTGTCCGGTCAGTGGGCCGACCGGCAGGGGCCGCTGCGGCCGCTGACCTTCGGGATCGCGTCCTTCGCCGCCGGGCTGCTCGTGTCCGGGACCGCCGGCCTCATGGGGCTGTTCGTGCTCGGCAGGGCCGTGCAGGGGTTCGGGGGCGGGCTGGTGATCGTCGCCCTGTACGTCGTCGTCAGCCGCGCCTACGAGGACCGGCTGCGGCCCGCGATCATGGCGGCCTTCGCCGCGAGCTGGGTGGTGCCGTCCATCGTCGGGCCGCTGGCCTCGGGGACCGTCACCGAGCACCTCGGCTGGCGGTGGGTGTTCCTCGGGATCCCGGTGCTCGTCGTCGTTCCCCTCGCCGTCGCCCTGCCCGCCATACGCAGGACCGCCTCCGGGCCGGTGGACCCCGACGCGCCGCCCGTCGCCTTCGACCGGCGCCGGATCCGGCTGGCCTTCGGCATCTCGCTCGGCGCCGGCCTGCTCCAGTACGCCGCCCAGGACCTGCGGTGGCTCTCGCTGGCCCCGGCGGTGGCGGGCGTGGCCCTGCTGGTGCCCGCCGTGCTCGGGCTGCTGCCGCGCGGGACCTACCTCGCGCGCCGCGGGCTGCCCTCCGTGGTGCTGCTGCGCGGGGTCGCGGCGGGGTCGTTCATCGCGGCCGAGAGCTTCGTGCCGCTGATGCTGGTCACCCAGCGGGGGCTCAGCCCGACGCTGGCCGGGTTCTCGCTGGCGCTGGGCGGGCTGACCTGGGCGGGCGGCTCGTGGGTCCAGTCGAAGGGGCGGATGGCCCCCTACCGGGAACGGCTGATGGTGGGCGGGATGGTGCTGGTCGCCCTCGCCATCGCCGCGGCGCCCGCCGTGCTGATCGAGTCCGTGCCGGTGTGGACGCTGGCGCTGGCCTGGGCGGTGGGCTGCCTGGGGATGGGGCTGGTGATCGGCTCCACCAGCGTGCTGCTGCTGAAGCTGTCGGCGCCGGAGGAGGCGGGGGCCAACTCCGCCGCGCTGCAGATCTCCGACGCCCTGGCCAACGTGGTGCTGCTGGCCGCCGGCGGTGCGGCGTTCGCCGCGCTGGGCGGGGGAGCGGTGGGGGCCGGGCACGCGCTCGGGGAGTCGGCGACGGCCTCGCATCCCGCCGCCTTCGTGGTCGTCTTCCTGCCGATGGCCTGCGTGGCACTGGTGGGCGCGTGGGTCGCGACCCGGCTGACCGCGCGACCGCCGGCCAAGGTTGCGTAGAAGAGCTGGATGCCCTGCGCGAGCGCGCCGAGGCGGAGGGCCGCAGCATGCGGTCCTTCGCGCACGAGGCGGTGATCAGGGCCGTAAACGCACCCTCCCGGCCGTTCAACGCGGCGGCGGAACACGTCCTGAAGGTCAGCGGTGAGCTGAACCGGCGTCCGGGTAGGCGTCCTGCCCGATCACACGCGCCTGGGGGCGCGCACGCGCCGAGTCGGGCAGCCCGTAGTCACGCACCTCGCCGGTCCCGAGCCGCTCCGCGAGGTTCAGCACCTCGGGCAGGGTCAGGTGGTGCGGAGGCCGGCGATGTGACGCTCGCCGCACCGCGCGAGGTCACGGGCCTGTCCCTCCGCGAGGCACCGGCCCGTCCCGGTAGGGTGGCCCGGTTGTCCTACGTACGACTGCCGAGAGCGACGGACCGGAGACCGTGACTACTACCGCCTCCCACCACCTCTCACCCGCCTTCCCCGGCCGTGCCCCCTGGGGCACCGCCAACAAGCTGCGCGCCTGGCAGCAGGGGGCGCTGGACCGCTACATCCAGAACCAGCCGCGGGACTTCCTCGCGGTCGCCACGCCCGGCGCCGGCAAGACCACCTTCGCGCTCACCCTGGCCTCCTGGCTGCTGCACCACCACATCGTCCAGCAGGTCACCGTGGTGGCGCCGACCGAGCACCTGAAGAAGCAGTGGGCCGAGGCCGCGGCGAGGATAGGCATCCGGCTGGACCCGGAGTACTCGGCCGGGCCGCTGAGCAAGGACTACCACGGGGTCGCCGTCACCTACGCCGGTGTCGGCGTGCGTCCGATGCTGCACCGCAACCGCTGCGAGCAGCGCAAGACCCTGGTGATCCTCGACGAGATCCACCACGCGGGCGACTCGAAGTCCTGGGGCGAGGCCTGCCTGGAGGCCTTCGATCCGGCGACCCGGCGCCTGGCGCTGACCGGCACGCCCTTCCGGTCCGACACCAACCCCATCCCCTTCGTCTCCTACGAAGAGGGGAACGACGGGATCCGCCGGTCCTCCGCCGACTACACCTACGGCTACGGGAACGCGCTGGGCGACGGGGTCGTCCGGCCCGTCATCTTCCTCTCCTACAGCGGCAACATGCGCTGGCGGACGAAGGCCGGCGACGAGATCGCCGCGCGGCTCGGCGAGCCGATGACCAAGGACGCCATCTCGCAGGCCTGGCGCACCGCGCTGGACCCGCGGGGCGACTGGATGCCGAACGTGCTGCGCGCCGCCGACCAGCGGCTGACGGAGGTCAGGAAGGGCATCCCGGACGCGGGCGGCCTGGTCATCGCCTCCGACCAGGACTCGGCGCGCGCGTACGCGAAGCTGCTGCGCGAGATCACGGGCAGCAAGGCGACCGTCGTGCTGTCCGACGACACCGGCGCGTCGAAGCGGATCGACGAGTTCGGCCAGGACGGCAGCCGCTGGATGGTCGCGGTCCGGATGGTGTCCGAAGGCGTCGACGTACCCCGGCTCGCGGTCGGCGTGTACGCGACGACCATCTCGACGCCGCTGTTCTTCGCGCAGGCCGTCGGGCGCTTCGTACGATCGCGCAGACGTGGCGAGACCGCGTCGGTGTTCCTTCCGACCATCCCCTACCTGCTCGGCTTCGCGAACGAGATGGAGGTCGAGCGCGACCACGTCCTCGACAAGCCGAAGAAGCAGGGTGAGGAGGACCCGTACGCCGAGTCCGAGAAGGAGATGGACGAGGCGAACCGGCAGGAGGACGAGGACACCGGCGAGGACGAGCAGATGTCCTTCGAGGCGCTCGAGTCCGACGCCGTCTTCGACCGGGTGCTGTACGACGGCGCCGAGTTCGGCATGCAGGCGCACCCGGGCAGCGAGGAGGAGCAGGACTACCTCGGCATCCCCGGGCTGCTGGAGCCGGACCAGGTGCAGATGCTGCTGCAGAAGCGCCAGTCGCGGCAGATCGCGCACAGCCGCCGCAAGCCGGACGCGGAGGCGGACCTGCTGGAGCTGCCGGCCGACCGGCGTCCCGTGGTCTCGCACAAGGAGCTGCTGGAGCTGCGCAAGTCGCTGAACACGATGGTGGGCGCGTACGTCCACCAGAGCGGCAAGCCGCACGGGGTCATCCACACGGAGCTGCGCCGGGTGTGCGGTGGGCCGCCGAGCGCGGAGGCGACGGCGGGGCAGCTGCGCGAGCGGATCAAGAAGGTGCAGGAGTGGGCCACCCGGATGCGGTGAGGTGCCCGCGGGGATCGTGAGGGGACGAGGGCGAGGACGAGGACGGGGACGGGGTTCGTGCGGGTTCGCACGGGCCCCGTTCGTGTGTGTGGACAACGGCGTTGACGACATCGCCGGGTGCGTTCTCGACAAGATCAGAGTAAGGGCCGGGCAAAGAGCTCTTGGAGGGTTCGAGGTCACGAATCGAAACCGGAGTCGATCAGGAACCGGCATAAAGCGGTAGCAGGCGCCCGGATTCTGGACGAGGCCTTCCGCTGAGCGGACCCGCTCGCTACTGTCCCCGCATCGAACGCACCGTGGCAGCGCCGCCGCGGGAGCGCAGCCGGTGCCATGGCCGCTACCGGCGGCCTCTCCGTGCGCCGCCGCGGGACCGGCGGCGTGCCACCCCGAGAGTCACCGCCGCTCACCGAAAGAGGGAGAGGCGTCGTGACCGCGGAAACCTCCCAGACTCTCGACAGAGGGCTCAGAGTCCTCAAACTGCTCGCCGACACCGACCACGGTCTGACCGTCACCGAGCTGTCCAACCGCCTCGGTGTGAACCGCACCGTGGTCTACCGGCTCCTGGCCACCCTGGAGCAGCACGCCCTGGTCCGTCGTGACCTCGGCGGACGGGCCCGGGTCGGGCTCGGGGTGCTGCGGCTGGGGCGGCAGGTGCATCCGCTCGTACGCGAGGCGGCCCTGCCCGCGCTGCGGTCGCTGGCGGAGGACATAGGTGCCACCGCGCACCTGACCCTCGTCGACGGCACCGAGGCGCTGGCCGTCGCCGTCGTCGAGCCGACCTGGACGGACTACCACGTGGCCTACCGGGCCGGCTTCCGCCACCCGCTGGACCGCGGGGCCGCGGGGCGGGCCATTCTGGCCGCCCGTCAGGGGGCCCTGATCGAGCCCGGGTACACGCTGACCCACGGGGAGCTGGAAGCGGGCGCCAGTGGCGCTGCCGCGCCGCTCGTGGGGATCACGGGGCTGGAGGGCAGCGTGGGTGTGGTGATGCTGGCGGACGCGGTGCCGGAGCGGGTGGGGCCGCGGGTCGTGGACGCGGCGCGCGAGGTGGCCGACGCCCTTCGCTAGGCCGCGGGCTCGGCGGGACCCGCGGGCTCGGCGGGATCGGGTCGGGTCGGTCGGGGCCGTGGTCGGGTCCGGCCGTGGTCGGGTGCGGCGCCGCTGCCGGGGCTCTGCCCCGGGCCCCGCGCCTCAAGCGCCGGCGGGGCTGTTTTGGGCTGGGCCGGGGTTGCCGGTGCGGGTACAGGATCGGGGCTCCGCCCCGGGGCCCGCGCCTCGCGCGCCGGCGGGGCTGTTTTGGGCTGGGCCGGGGTTGCCGGTGCGGGTACGGGATCGGGGCTCCGCCCCGGGCCCCGCGCCTCAAGCGCCGGCGGGGCTGGGTGTGCCCGCGTCTCAAGCGTCGGCGGGGCTGCGTGTGCCCGCGTCTCAAGCGTCGGCGGGGCTGCGTGTGCCCGCGTCTCGCGCGCCGGCGGGGAGGGGACGTGCCCCGGCGGGGGAGTGGGGTGGGGGCGGATAGATTGGCCGGGTGCTCTCTCGTCTGCTGCGTCTGCCGCGTCCCGTAGCCCTGGCCGTCTGTGCCGTGCCCGTGGTCGGGCTGTTCGCCGTTGCGCTCCTCGCGCCGTTGCCCTTCGTGGTCGCCCAGCCGGGGCTCACGGCCGACGTGCTGGGGGAGCGGGACGGGAAGCCCGTCATCACGGTCGCCGGTGCGCCCACCCGGCAGACCACCGGCCAGCTGCGGATGACCACCATCCAGGCCACCGGCCCGTCCACGACGGTGAACCTGCCCGAACTCCTCGACAACTGGTTCGACAGCTCCCGGGCCGTCATGCCCAAGGAAGTCGTCTACTCCTCGGGCGGAACCGACAAGGAGATCGAGCAGCACAATCTGGAGGAAATGGCCAGATCCCAGTCGGCCGCCGCCGAGGCCGCCCTCGGGTTCCTCCACAAGGACCCCAAGGACGTCAAGGTCGACCTGAACCTCGCGGACGTCGGCGGGCCCAGCGCCGGGCTCCTCTTCTCCCTCGGCATCGTCGACAAGCTCGACGGCGACGGCGGCGGCGGCGACCTCACCGGCGGGCGCACCATCGCCGGGACGGGGACCATCGCCGCGAACGGCGAGGTCGGCGCGGTCGGCGGAGTCGCCCTGAAGACCCAGGCCGCGCGGCGCGACGGGGCGACGGTGTTCCTCGTACCGAAGGCCGAGTGCTCGGACGCGCAGTCCGAACTCCCCGAGGGGCTCCGGCTGGTCCCCGTCACCTCTCTGACGGATGCGGTGAACGCCCTGCGGGCACTGAACCGGGGAGAGGACGCTCCGTCCTGCTGACGGCGGCCGGGGCGTTCAGCCCGCGCCACGCCGGGAAGAGCAGCGGGGTCAGCGTCGTCAGCAGGTAGGCGCCGCCGAACAGCAGCAGCGCCCGGGTCACCCCGAAGCCGTCGACCAGCAGGCCGGCGGCCAGTCCGCCCATCGGCATGGCCAGCTCGCAGCCCGCCGTGCTCACCCCCGAGACCCGGCTGCGCAGCTCCTCCGGCACCTTCTCGTACACGACGGTGGTCAGGATCGGGTTGAGCACGCCCGCGCCGAGCCCGGACAGGGCCATGGTCACCGCCAGCGGCAGCGGGGTGTCCGTGAAGGCGGCCGTCACGAAGCGCGGCGCCCCGCACAGCAGGAACGCGACCGCGAACACCACCCGGCGGGGGTACCGCTCGCCCCAGGCCCCGTAGAGCAGGGCGCCCAGCAGTGCGAAGCCGCCGAAGAGGGAGATCATCAGGCCCAGGGCGGTGGCGCCGCCGAGGACCTCGTCGCCGTGCACCGGCAGCAGGACGGAGGCCCAGCCCTGGTCCAGGCCGTTGGTCATCATCACCATCAGGGTGATGCCCATCAGCAGCCGGGAGCGGGTCAGGAAGGCCCAGCCCTCGGCCAGTTCGGCCCGGTACCCCGCGAACGAGGCCTTCTCGGCGGCGCGTTGCGGCTCCGCGGCCGGCACCCCGCGCAGGAAGGCGGCGACCAGCAGGGCGGACACGGTGAAGGTGGCCGCGTCCAGCAGCAGTACGGTCTCGGCCCCGAAGGCCGCGATCAGTACGCCGGCCAGCGCCGCCCCGATCATCCGGGCGCCGCGCGAGACGGCGTCGTACAGGCTGGCCGCGCGGGCCACGGTGGTGCCCGCGTGCTCGGCCAGGCTCGGCAGGAGCACGTACCGGGCGGTCAGGCCCGGGGTGTGCACGAGCCCGCCGACGGCCATCAGCGCGCACAGCATCCAGAACTCGAGCAGGCCCGCGTGGTGCAGCAGCGGGATCGCGCCGACCGAGACCGCGCAGATCAGGTCGGAGGCCGCGGAGACCCGCCGGCGGCCGATCCGGTCGATGACCGGGCCGCCGACGAGCGCGGCGACGACGACGGGCAGGGTGGCGCAGAAGGCGACGATCCCGGCCCGGCCGGCGCTGCCCGTGGTCTGCAGGACGAACCAGGGCACGCCGATCAGGGTGAGTGAACTTCCGGCTATGGAGATGGTGTTGGCGGCCAGGACCGCCGTGAACGGCCGTCTGCTCATACCGTGTGCGGGCGCTGCAGGCGGGCGTGGACGTGGGCCGGCTGCATCAGCCGGATCCCGGCGGCGACCAGTGCCTCGCCGAGCCGGTCGCGCAGGGCGGGGGTGGTGTCGGCCGAGGCGGCGCGCCGCCAGGCGGCGGCCTCGGCGGCCAGTTCGGCGGTGCGGGCGGCGTGCAGCAGGGCATGGGTGAAGGCGTGCATGGCAGGACTCCTTCTGCGAAAGGGCGAAAGGGAGCTATTGGGGGGCGCGGCGCGGGATGACGTGCGTGTGGAAGCGGACCGATTCCGTGGCGGCCGGCTGCGAGTCCGTGGCCGAGTCCGTGTCCGCGTCCGCGTCCGTGCCCGGGGCCGAGGGCGGCAGGTCGCGGTAGCTGTTGATCAGGTCGTGCAGCTTCCCGATCAGCTCCTGGCTCTGCGCGGGGGTCAGGTCCAGCGTGAAGTCGCTGAGGTCCGAGGCGCCCCGCCATTCGGCGGGCCACTCGTGCGCGGTGGCGAGCCAGGTGTTCAGCTCCTGCGTGTGGATCCGCGCGATCTCGGCCAGGAAGACGTCCGCCGCGCCGCGCGTCGCCGCGTCGTCGGCGTGGATCAGCCCCTCGTCGAAGGCGGTGCCGTCGTGGGAGGCCTTCCACCAGCGCTCGCGGCCCTTGCCGTGCTCGGGCGCGTCCTCGACGAAGCCGTGCGCGGCGAGCTGGCGCAGGTGGTAGCTGGTGGCGCCGCTGGACTCGCCGAGCTTCCCGGCCAGCTGGGAGGCCGTGGCCGGCCCGTCCAGGCGCAGGGCGGCCAGCAGGCGCATGCGCAGGGGGTGGGCCAGGCCGCGCAGGGCGGTGGCGTCGAGGGTGCGGACGTTGGGCTGGGCGCCGGGCTTCTCGGACATACCTCGACTGTAGAGTTGCAAAGACTTCTCTGCAAGGATTTCTTTGCAGAGATTCCTTTGGACAACTTCCTCGTCGCTCATCCCTCCCGGATGAAGCCCTCCTTGACTAGCCAGTCCTTGGCCACCTCGTGCGGATCCTGCCCGTCCACGTCCACCTTGGCGTTCAGCTCCTGCGCCACCGCCGTCGTGAGCTTCTTCGTCAGCGGGTCCAGCAGCTCGGCGATCACCGGGAACTCGGCGAGCGTCTGTGCGTGGACCACCGGGGCCGCGTTGTAGTTGGGGAAGAACTTCCGGTCGTCGGCGAGGGTGTCCAGGTCCATGGCCTTGATCCGCCCGTCCGTCGTGTACGCCTCGCCCAGCAGGCAGGAGTCGGACTTCGAGACCTGCGTGTAGATGATCCCGGCGTCCATCTTCCGGATGTTGGCCGCCGGGATCTTCATCCCGTACGCCTTCTCCATGCCCGGCAGCCCGTCCTCGCGCGAGGCGAACTCGTTCTCCACGCACAGCGTCACCGCCGACGGGTCCCTGCGCGCCAGCTCCGCCACGTCCGAGATCGTCTTCAGCCCGTACTCGGCGTTGTTCTTCTTGCTGATCGCCAGGGTGTAGGTGTTGTTGAGCGTGGACGGCGCCAGCCACGCCACCCCGTTCTTCACGTCCGCGTCCCGCACCGCCTCCCACTGCCGGTGCGGGTCGTCGATGGGCTCCGCGTTGCCCTGGTAGGTGATCCAGGCCGTGCCCGTGTACTCGTACATCACGTCCGCGTCGCCCTTGCGGACCGCCTCGCGCGAGCTGATCGAGCCGGGCAGGTTGGTGCGGTCGACGACCTCCGCGCCGGCGGCCTTGAGGATCAGGCCGATCATCTGGCCGAGCACGATGTTCTCGCTGAAGTTCTTCGAGGTGACCGTGAGCGTGGCGCCCTTCAGCGGCTCGCCCCGCCCCACCGGCCCCGGTACGACGTCGTCCACCATCGGCGATCCGCTCTTGAGCCCGCAGCCCGCCAGGGCCAGCAGCGCCACCGCGCCGGCGGCCGTCCGTACGCTCAGGGTGCGCATCTACGCCTCCAGTCCGCGCGGGGTCAGGACCGTCTCCGCCAGCGAGGCCAGCCAGTCCACGAACAGGGCGAGCAGCACGGTGAGTACGGAGCCCAGCACCAGGACCGGCATCCGCTGCGTCTGGATCCCGGAGGTGATCAGGTCGCCCAGGCCCCCGCCGCCGCCGAAGGTGGCCAGGGTGGCGGTGCCGACGTTGAGGACCAGGGCCGTGCGGACGCCCGCGAGGATCAGCGGGACGGCCAGCGGGAGTTCCACCTTCCGCAGGGCCCCGGTGGCCGACATGCCGATCCCGCGGGCCGCCTCCACCAGCTGCGGGTCGATCGCCCGCAGCCCCGCGACCGTGTTGGACAGCACGGGCAGTACGGCGTACGCGACCATGCCGATGATCGCCGTGGACGGGCCGATGCCCAGCCAGATGACCAGCAGGGCCAGCAGGCCGATGGCCGGGGTGGCCTGGCCGATGTTGGCGACGGCGGTGACCAGCGGCGCGGCCCGGCGCAGGCCGGGGCGGGTGAGGGCGATGCCCAGCGGGATCGCGATGACCAGCACCCAGAACGTGGAGATCGCGGTGAGCTGGACGTGCTGCCACAGCCGCAGCTCGACGTTCCCGTCGGAGAGGGAGTTCTCGGCGATGGAGTCGAGGGTGATGTTGGTGATCCACAGGTAGGTGGCCAGCAGGACCAGCGCCAGCGCGGCCGGCGGCAGGACCAGCCTGCGCCAGGTGATCCGGCGGGGCGGGGACGGCGGCGCCGGGGCCTCCCCGGCCTCGACGAGCTCGTCGTCCCGGAAGGTGAGATCCCTGAACGGGTGGCCCTTGACCTCGTGTTCGCCCGGCGGCCGCTCGGCCGGTGCGGGGCTGCCGGTGCTCACGAGTCGCCCGCACCGCCCTCCAGCTCCCGTTCGGTCCGATGGTGGCGCAGTTCCTCGAGGTCGTGCTGGTGCTCAGCGGCCGTGAGCCGGTCGGCCTCCAGCATCTCGTGCACCGAGTTCAGCAGGGTCTCCATGTCGACGACGCCGATGTACTCGCCGCGGCGGCCGGTGACCGCGACCCGGCCGCCGCTGTCGGTGAGGACCGCCTCCAGGGCGTCGTGCAGGGTCGCATCCCGGGTCACGGTGTCGTGCACCAGCTGTCCGGCCCGGGCCAGGGAGCCCTTGGCGCGCATCAGGTCGCCGCGGCGCAGCCACTTGTACGGGCGGCCGCGCCGGTCGAGCATCAGCAGCTCGTTGGTCGTGGCGTCGCGCAGGGTGTTGAAGATCTGCTGGAGAGGGTCGTCCACCGAGACGGTCGGGAAGCCGGCGATCCCCACGTCCCGTACGCGGGTCAGGTTGAGCCGTTTGAGGGCCGCGCCGGCGCCCACGAAACCGGAGACGAAGTCGTCGGCGGGGTTGGTGAGGATGGCTTCGGGGGTGTCGAACTGGGCGATGTGCGAGCGCTCGCGGAGCACCGCGATCCGGTCCCCGAGCTTGATGGCCTCGTCGAAGTCGTGGGTGACGAAGACGATCGTCTTGTGCAGTTCGTGCTGGAGGCGGATCAGCTCGTCCTGGAGGTGGTCGCGGGTGATCGGGTCCACCGCGCCGAACGGCTCGTCCATGAGCAGGACGGGAGGGTCGGCGGCCAGCGCCCGGGCCACCCCGACGCGCTGCTGCTGGCCGCCGGAGAGCTGGCGCGGGTAGCGGCCGTGGAACTCGCGCGGGTCCAGCCCGACCAGGTCGAGCATCTCCTCCACCCGGTCCTTGACCCGCGCCTTGGACCAGCCGGTCATCTTCGGGACCAGGGCGATGTTCTCGGCGACCGTCATGTGCGGGAAGAGCCCGGAGGACTGGATCGCGTACCCGATCTTGCGGCGCAGCTTCACCGGGTCCATGTCGGTGACGTCCTCGTCGCCGATGCGGATCCGGCCCGAGGTGGGCTCGATCAGCCGGTTGATCATCTTGAGGGTGGTGGACTTCCCGCAGCCCGAGGGGCCGACGAAGACGACCGTCTCGCCCGCCCTGATCTCCATCGAGACGTCGTCGACGGAGGGGTTGGGGTTGCCGGGATAGCGCTTGGTCAGGTTCTCCAGCCGGATGGTCGCGCCCGAGGTGCTGCCCGGGCCGTCGGCACTGGCGGACTCAGACACGGATTCCCCTCGGGATGGTCAGACGCCCGAGCAGGACGTACGCGGCGTCGAAGAGCAGGGCGAGGATGACGATGCCGATCGTCCCCGCCAGCACCTGGTTGATGGCGTTGGCGCTGCCCAGCGAGGCGATCCCGCGGAAGATCTCGTTGCCGAGGCCCGGCCCGGAGGCGTACGCGGCGATCGCGGCGATGCCCATCAGCATCTGCGTGGCGACGCGGATGCCGGTCAGGATCGGCGGCCAGGCGAGCGGCAGCTCCACCCTCAGCAGCCGCGCGGTGCGCGACATCCCGATGCCCGTCGCCGCGTCGACCAGGGCGGGGTCCACCCCGCGCAGGCCGACGATCGAGTTCCGGACGATCGGCAGCAGCCCGTACAGGGTCAGCGCGATCACGGTCGGCGGCACCCCGAGCCCGACCATGGGGATCAGCAGGCCGATCAGGGCCAGGGAGGGGACGGTGAGGATCGTGGCGGTGGAGGTGATGGCGAGGTCGCCGCCCCAGCCGCTCCGGTAGGAGAGCAGCCCGATGGCGAGGCCGATCACGGTCGCCATCACCATGCACTGGAAGACCACGCTGGCGTGCTGGAAGGCGTCGGTGAGGAGCTGCTCGTGGCGGGTGGTCACGTACCTCCAGAAGCTCACACCGCGTCACCTCGTCCTATCGGCCGTCGTCCTCGGCCGCCTGTTCGACCAGTGGGATGATCCGCAAGGGAACGGGATTCTCCATGACGATCGCCGTCGAAGCCCGAACGATCCCATCAAATCCGACAACGCGGTCGATCACCCGCTGGAGGTCCGCGTTGGACCGGGCCACGAGCCGGCACAGCATGTCCCCGTGGCCCGTGGTGGTGTGCAGCTCCAGCACCTCCGGTACGCCCGCCAAGTGCGCCCGTACGTCCACGCCTTGGCCCTGTTTGATCTCCAGCGTGGCGAAGGCGGTGACCGGGTAGCCGAGCGCCGCCGGGTCCACCTGCGGACCGAAGCCGCGGATGACTCCGTTCGACTGAAGCCGGTCGAGACGGGCCTGTACGGTCCCGCGCGCCACCCCGAGTCGCCGCGAGGCCTCCAGGACCCCGATCCGGGGCTCGCGGGCGAGCAGGACGATGAGACGGCCGTCGAGTTCATCGATGCCCACGGGGCCTCCGGGGTGGTCATAGTGCACAGATGTATCAGCCATCCTGCGGCGCGACTGGGCAGTATGTACAGCCAAACAGGAAACTATTGCGCAGCTTGTGGATCGGCGGGACTCTGCGGTCATGACTGAGTCTTTGGCCAACCTGGAAACCACCCCCCACACCGCGCGTGAGGCAGACCCCTTCCCGGTGAAGGGCATGGACGCGGTCGTCTTCGCCGTCGGCAACGCCAAGCAGGCCGCGCACTACTACTCGACCGCCTTCGGCATGAAGCTCGTCGCCTACTCCGGACCGGAGAACGGCGTGCGCGAGACGGCCAGCTACGTCCTCACCAACGGCGCCGCGCGCTTCGTCCTCACCTCGGTCATCAAGGCGACGACCGACCGCGGCCGCTTCCTCGCCGAGCACGTCGCCGAGCACGGCGACGGCGTGATCGACCTGGCCATCGAGGTCCCGGACGTGCGGGCGGCGTACGCGTACGCCGTCGAGCACGGCGCCCGCGGTCTGGACGAGCCGTACGAGGTCAAGGACGAGCACGGCACGGTCACGATGGCCGCGATCGCCACCTACGGCCAGACCCGCCACACGCTGGTCCAGCGCGGCGACTACACGGGCCCCTACCTGCCGGGCTTCGTCGCCGTCGGCCCGATGGTCGAACCGCCGGCCAAGCGCACCTTCCAGGCCATCGACCACTGCGTGGGCAACGTCGAGCTCGGCCGCATGAACGAGTGGGTCGCCTTCTACAACAAGGTCATGGGCTTCACGAACATGAAGGAGTTCGTGGGCGACGACATCGCGACCGAGTACTCGGCGCTGATGTCCAAGGTGGTCGCGGACGGCACCCTCAAGGTGAAGTTCCCGATCAACGAGCCGGCGATCGCGAAGAAGAAGTCGCAGATCGACGAGTACCTGGAGTTCTACGGCGGCGCGGGCGTCCAGCACATCGCGCTGGCCACGAACGACATCGTGGCGACCGTGCGGTCGATGCGGGCGGCGGGCGTGCAGTTCCTGGACACGCCGGACTCGTACTACGACACGCTCGGCGAGTGGGCGGGCGAGACGCGGGTGCCGGTGGAGACCCTGCGCGAGCTGAAGATCCTCGTCGACCGCGACGAGGACGGCTACCTGCTGCAGATCTTCACCAAGCCGGTGCAGGACCGGCCGACGGTCTTCTTCGAGATGATCGAGCGGCACGGGTCGATGGGCTTCGGCAAGGGCAACTTCAAGGCGCTCTTCGAGGCGATCGAGCGCGAGCAGGAGAAGCGCGGCAACCTGTAGCCCGCGCAGCCCCGGACCCCCCGGCTCCGGCCGCCGGGGGGTCCGGCCGCGCGCCGTGCCGCCGCCGGCGGGGCCGGCTTCGGCTTCGCCTGATGGTGCGGCCGCATGGGGTTCGGTTTCGGTGGCGTCTCGGATTGCCGGCGGGGCCGGTCTGCCTCCGGCGGCGCCTCAAACGCCGGCGGGGCTGGGTTTGGCTGCGCCATCGCCTTGAACGCCGGCGGGGCTTGAATCGGTTCCGGCGGGGCCTCGACTCCGTCCACGCCTCAAACGCCGGCGGGCTGGTTGCCTCCGGCGGCGCCTCAATCGCCGGCGGGGCTGGGTTTGGCTGCGCCCGCGCCTCGAACGCCCGCGGGGCTGGGTTTGGCTTCGCTGCGTGTGCTTGCGGGCCGACGGCAGCCGGATTCAGCCTCGCCGGCGTTTGAGGCGCGGGGTCTGGGGCGGAGCCCCAGGGGCGGGCCGCGCAGCCGTACGGACCTGCCGGGTCGCGGCCCCGTGAGGGGAGGGCCGCGGCCCGGTCAGCGGGATGACGGCGACGGGGTCGGGGACGGCTTCGGCGACGCCGCAGGCTTCGGCTTCGGCTTCGCGGCCGGCTGGGCGGCCTTCGGGAGCTCCGGCGCCACCCACGGCCGCGTCGGCCGCATGTTCTCCGGCCCGCCCGAAGGCGGCTGGCCGACCGCCGCCAGGGCCTGCTTCGCCAACGGCGCCCGCAGCGGCGAGAAGTACGGATTCGTCCGCATCGCCTCCTGCAGGTGGCGCCGCGTCGCCGCCTCGTCCCCCAGCTCGCGCTCGATCATCGCCCGGTGGTACGCGAAGTCGGCGCTCCGCAGCCCCAGATCGGTGGCCTTCGTCGCGTACTCCAGTGCCGCCGAGTCCTCGCCGGCCTTGTGCAGCGCCCAGCCCAGCGCATCCGCGACCTGCACGCTCTTGTGCCGCGACCACTCCTGCGACAGCCGCCGCACCGCCGCCGCCGGATCCCCGTGGTCCGCCTCGTACAGGCCCAGCACCACGTCGTCGTCGACCCTGTTCGCGCCGTCCCGCACCGCCATCGCGCCCAGCATCTCGTACGGCAGGCGCGCCTCCTCGTCCCGGCCCAGCGCGTCCAGCAGCTCGGCCAGCTCCAGCGCCAGCCGCGGCACCGGAGTACGGCCCAGCGCCAGCCGGTAGTCCCGTACCGCCTCCCCGCCGCGCCCCAGCGCGGCCAGCGCCCGGGCCCGGCCGGCCAGCGCCTCCGACTGCGCCGGATCCGTCCGCAGCGCGCCCTCGAACAGCCGCAGGGCCTCTCCCGCCTCGCCGCGCTCCCAGGACAGCTCCCCGAGCCGGAACAGCGTGTACGCCTTCTCCGCCGGCCCCTTGGCCGCGCCCGCCGCGTGCTCCATCGCGACGACCGCGTCCTCGCGCCAGCCGCGGTCCCGGTAGACCTGCGAGGCCCTCACGTACGCCGCGAAGCCCGGCCGCAGCTCCAGCAGCCGCTCCATCGCCGCCTGCGCCGCCTTGTACTCGCCCAGCCCCGTGTACGCGTCCACGAGCACCGGGTACGCCGTCCACCGCTTCGGGGACTGCGCCCGTACCAGCTCGCCCCACCGCTTCCCGGTCCCGAAGTCCCGCCGGGCGTTGGCCAGCGTGCCCATGCCCGTCATCGCGTCGTAGTTGCCCTTCTCGGCCGGGCGGACCGCCAGGGACTTCTTGAGCGCCTTCTCCGCCTTCGGGAACCAGGCCGGGTCCGCGGAGCGCCGCGCCTGCTCCAGGTAGGCGCCGCCCAGGACGGCCCACGAGGCGTCGTCGTCCGCATGCTTCGCCAGCCACTTCTCGCGGTCCGCGACCAGCGCCGTCACGTCCACCGCCGCCGCCGGCGCGCCCATCCCGACCGCCGCCGCGGCCCGTTCGCTCGGCCCCGGCGGGCGGGCGTCGTCCCCGGTGCGGGCCGGCCGGATCAGCAGGGCCCCCGCGATCAGGACCACCGCGACCGCGGCCGCCACGAGCGTCTTGCGGCCGGTGAAGGTCACGGGCGGCGCCGGGGTCTGCGCATCCTCGTCGATACGGTCGAAACGGTCGATACGGTCCATGGGCTCACTGTGCGTCAATATGAAGAGCTCTCCGGGGTGCCCGGAGCCGGTCGCGGCCGTGTTCACACCGATGGTCCCCCCGTGCCACCCCCTGGGAGGCGCCCCCGCCGGCGCCCACACTGGACCCATGGATGACGACCTCTTCGCACGTCTTCGTACGGACCTGCTGGCAGGGCTCCCCGCCGAGGCCCTGCTCACCGACCCGCAGGTGACCGCCTCCTACGCCACCGACATGGCCAGCTTCTGCCCCGCGGGCACCCCCGCAGCCGTCGTTCTGCCCCGGACCGTCGAACAGGTCCGGCACGTCATGCGCACCGCCACCGCCCTACGCGTCCCCGTGGTCCCGCAGGGCGCCCGTACCGGCCTGTCGGGCGGAGCCAACGCCTCCGACGGCTGCATCGTGCTGTCCCTCGTCAAGATGGACCGGATCCTGGAGATCTCCGCCGTCGACCGGATCGCCGTCGTGGAACCGGGCGTGGTCAACGCCGTGCTCTCGCGGGCCGTCGCCGCACAGGGCCTGTACTACCCGCCCGACCCCTCCAGCTGGGAGCAGTGCACCATCGGCGGCAACATCGGCACCGCCTCCGGCGGGCTGTGCTGCGTCAAGTACGGGGTCACCGCCGAGTACGTGCTGGGCCTCGACGTGGTCCTGGCCGACGGGCGGCTGCTGAGCACGGGCCGGCGCACCGCCAAGGGCGTCGCCGGGTACGACCTCACCCGGCTCTTCGTGGGCTCCGAGGGCAGCCTCGGCATCGTCGTGCGGGCCGTGCTCGCGCTGCGGCCCGCGCCGCCCCGCCAACTGGTGCTGGCCGCGGAGTTCCCCTCCGTCGCCGCCGCCTGCGCGGCCGTCTGCGCCGTCATGGAGGCGGGCCTGACCCCCTCGCTGCTGGAGCTCATGGACCGGACGACCGTCCGGGCCGTCAACGCGCTCGGCAAGATGGGCCTGCCCGACGCCACCGAGGCCCTGCTGCTCGCCGCCTTCGACACCCCGCACGCCCCCGGGGACCTCGCGGCCGTGGGGGAGCTGTGCACGGCCGCCGGGGCCACCGCCGTCGTGCCCGCCGAGGACGAGGCGGAGTCGGAACTGCTGCTCCAGGCCCGCCGGATGGCCTTCCCCGCGCTGGAGGCGCTCCGGCCCGCGACGATGATCGACGACGTGTGCGTACCGCGCTCGCGACTCGCCGAGATGCTGGACGGCACGGCCGCGATCGCCCGTGCGCACGACCTGCTCATCGGGGTCTGCGCGCACGCGGGGGACGGCAACACCCACCCGATCGTCTGCTTCGACCCCGCCGACGAGGACGAGACGCGGCGGGCCCGCGCGTCCTTCGGGGAGATCATGGAGCTGGGGCTCTCGCTCGGCGGGACCATCACCGGCGAGCACGGGGTGGGCGTGCTGAAGAAGGAATGGCTGGCCCGCGAACTGGGCCCGGTGGGCCTGGAGATGCAGCGGGCGGTCAAGGCCGCCTTCGACCCGCTGGGCCTGCTGAATCCGGGCAAGCTCTTCTGATCCGCCGCCCGCCGCCCGCCGCCCGCCGCCCGCCGCCCGCCGCCCGCCGCCCGCCGGCCCGGCGGGCGTCACAGGTCCCCTTCGGCGGACTCGTCCGAGGGCCAGGGGTCGCGCAGCCACAGCTCGTCGGCCGGGGTCGGGGTCAGCAGCTCGGCCAGCGCGTCGTCCAGGCCGAGCCGCTCGGCCTCGGTGCCCGGCGGGACGACGCGCAGGGTGCGCTCGAGCCAGGCCGACACGGAGGGGGCGGGGGCCTCCAGCAGGGCGTCGCCGTCGGGCGAGCTGAGCGCCATGCAGAGCACCGACCTGTTGTCGATCTTGGTGGGCCAGATCCGGACGTCGCCGTGGCCGCACGGCCGGAACACCCCCTCGACCAGCAGTTCGCGGGCGAAGGTCCAGTTGACGGGGGCGCTGGAGCCGGTGTGGAAGGTGATGTGGACGGCGTACGGGTCCTCGGTGAGGTAGAGGAGCCGTGCGGGGACGGGGACGCTGCGCTCGGGGGACAGGACCAGCTTGAGTTCCAGCTCGCGCTCGATGACGGGGTGGTGCATGACGGGCCTCGCTTCGGTCGGTGCGGCGGGGGCGGATCGCGCCCCACACCCGGAGAGAGCTCCGGTGTGCCCGCGTATGACGCGACTTCGGGTGACGAATCGAAGGTTGGCCGATTTCTGTCGGGTGACCGGAAACAGTCGCATGGCCCGGGGTTCGCCCGAAGGTTTGGAATCTCCCGTTACCGGACCTGTCGGGGGGCGGTTCTTGGCTATGGTCCTGCCCTGCACATGCCTCAAGCCACGATCGGAGTTGGGGACATTGACGGCCTCCCCTGGTGACGGCGAGCACGCGGCCCGCGAGGGCTACTACCCCGATCCGTCCATTCCCGGGTACGTCCGGTACTGGAACGGCGCCGCCTGGGTTCCGGGGACGAGCCGACCTGCCCCCGCGGTGCCCGTGGAGGAGACGGGGCCGGTGTTCCTGGACCAGACCTCGGCGACGGAGGCGGTGGCGGAGCCGGTGGCCCGGCCGGCGGCCGAGCGGGCCGGCGGGCAGGCGGTGTGGCAGGCCGACCCCCTCCACCAGGCCGGCTTCGGCGGGCCCCGCGACCACCGGGTGTCGTGGGGCAGCCCGGCCGAGCCCGAGCGGGAGCCCGACCCGCGACCGGAGCCGGGACCCGAGCGGCCGGACCCGCTGCCGGCGCGGGCCCCCGCCGCCGGGATCTCCCTCGCGCGTACGCCGTCCGCCGCGGCCGGGATCCTGTCGGCCCGCTCCCCGGCGGCGGCCCCGGCTCCGGCCCCCGCGTGGCCCGACGCGCCCGGTGGGTCCGGCGGATCCAGAGGCTCCGGCCTGACCTCCTCGTGGCCCGAGACGGCGCCGGCGGCCGCGGAGCCCCCGTCCGGCGCGGCCCGTCCCGAGCCCTGGCCGCCCCGCCCGGCGGGCATGCGCCCCTCGATCCCGTCCACCAGGACCACGGCCCCGCCGAAGCCCCGACCCGCCCACGCCGACCCCCTGGAGCCCCGCCGGGACCCCGACGCAGAGCCCTGGGCCTCCCGCCGGGGCCCCGCCCCCGAGGCCTGGACCCCCCGCGCGGAGGCCGCCCAAGCCCCGGCACCCCGGCGGGAGTCGGCCGCTCCCCGCCCCGAGGCGGAGGCACCCCGCCGCGAGGCCCCCGCCGAAGCCCGGACCCCGCGTCCCGAGGCCCCCGCCGAGAGCCGGCGGCCGCGCGGGGGAGCCGCCGAAGCCCCCGCTCCCGGTCGCGGAGCCCCTGCCGAGGCCTGGACGCCGCGCCGGGAGCCCGAGGCTCCGGAGCCCCGCCGCGAGGCCGCCCCCGAGCCCTGGACACCCCGCCGGGAGGGCGCCGAGTCCCCGTCCCGGCGCGAGAACGCCGCCGGATCCGCGGCACCCGGCCGGGAGGCCGCCCCGGGTGGCTGGACCCCGCGCGGGGAAGCCGCCGCACCCGGCCGGGATGCGGCCGCGTCCCGCTGCGAGGCCGGCCCTGACGGCTGGACCCCGCGCGGCGAGTCCGCCGGAGCCCCCGCACCCGGCCGGGAGGCGGCCGCCTCCCGCCGCGAGGCCGGCCCCGAGGGCTGGCGGCCCCGCGGCGAGGCCGGCTCCGAGGGCTGGCGGCCCCGCGGCGAGGCCGGCCCCGACGGCCGGGGGCCGCGCGGGGAGGCATCCGAAGCCCCCGCCCCCACCCCCCGCCGCGAGGCGACCGGGCGGGACGTGTTCGAGCGGATGGCCGAGCGGGCCGTGCACCCCGCCGGCCTGGTCCGGCGGGGCGCGGCCCGGGCGGTGGACTGCCTGGTCCTCGCGGCGGTCGCGGCGGCCGCCGCCCGGCCCCTGGTCCCCGCCGCCACCGCCCACCTCCAGGCCAAGGTGGACGCCGCCCGGGTGAGCGGCCGCACCACCACCGTCTGGCTGCTCGACGGGACCATCGCCGGCCACCTCGGCCTGGTCCTCGGCGCGGTGCTCCTGTTCGGGGTCTTCTACGAGGCGCTGCCCACCGCCCGTTGGGGCCGCACCCCGGGCAAGAAGCTGCTCGGCGTGCGGGTGCTGGCCACCGCGACCCTGCGCCCGCCCACCGTCGGCGCGGCCCTGCGCCGCTGGCTGGTGTACGCCTTCCTGGGCCTCCCCGGCAGCCTCTGGTGCCTCGTGGACCGTCCGCGGCGCCGCGGGCTGCACGACAGGGCGGCGGGGACGTACGTGGCCCGCTGAGCCGCCCGTGACGGGCCGGTCCCCCGAATGGACAGTGCCGCGTTGCGGGGGTGGCCGTGCCGGGTTCGACTCGGGCCATGAGTACCGACCAGCCGCCGCCGGGCGAACGCCCCGAGGACGACCCGTTCCTCAAGAGGCCCCAGGAACCGACGCCTCCGTCGGGCGGTTCGCCGTACGGCTCGCCGCCCCCCGGCGCCCCGCCTCCCGGCGGGACGGGCGGCGGCGGGTACCCGCCCCCGCCGCCGCCCCCGTACGGCGGCGGCGGCGACCCCTACGGCGGCAGCGGGGGCTACGGCATGCCCGATCCGCTCGCCGGGATGCCTCCGCTCGCCGACTTCGGCAGGCGGCTCGCCGCCCGCCTGATCGACGTGATCATCGTCGCCGTGCCGCTGTTCCTCATCCAACTGGCCTTCGGCACCAAGCGGTACATGGTCGAGACGAACCAGGGCGAGGACATCAGCGAGGTCATCACCCGGTCCTACAGCGGCAGCGGTCTGATCATGACGCTGATCTCGATCGTCGCGTACATCGGCTACGACTGGTGGTTCACCAAGAAGAACGGCCAGACCATCGGCAAGAAGGCGATGGGCCTGCGCGTCGCGATGCTCAACGACGGCAGCGTCCCGCAGTCCGGGCCGGCCCTCGCCCGCGCCGCCGTGCTCTGGCTGCCGACGCTGATCTGCTGCTTCTGCCTGTGGCCGATCGCGCTGGCGATCTCGATCCTGGTGGACAAGCCGTACAAGCAGGGCCTCCACGACAAGGTCGGCAAGACGGTGGTCGTGAAGTCCACCACCTAGTCGCTCAGTGGTGGACGGGGTGTTCGGCAGCGGCCGTCCGGGGTTCGGTTACCCGGGCGGCCGTCGGCGCGTCCCCGTAGGGAAGGCGCGCGGGGGCCGGGGCGGCCGGGCGCGAGCCGGGGCGGGCCGCGTGGCGGCCCCGGCTCCTCGGCAGCGGCACGGTGACGGCGACGAGCAGGCCGAGCGCGAGGGCGGCGGCGGCGATGAAGGCGATCCAGAGCCCCGAACTCGTCTGCGAGAGCAGCAGCATGGCGATCGTCGACACGACGACGGTGGCGGACCCGTAGGCGAGCTGTGCGGCAGTCGGACGCGGCATGGCGATTTCCGTCCTCGGGGAGGGGAGGGGGAGTCGGCTCAACTCGGTCGCGCGTCAAGTGACTCTACGACGGTGGATGCCCGAGCGGAACCGCCAGTAAGCGTGACCTAACCCACGGTGCCGGTGCACGGGGGGCGCACGGGGTCATGCCGCACGCCCTCGTGGACCCCGAAACGCCCGCCCGAGGCGCGCGGCGGGCGGCCGGGACGCGGCCTTCGCCCCATATGGCAGCGGAACGTCCGAATAGCGGAACTGCCTGACCGCATAGTGCAGTTGTAAGGAACAAGTCAAGGTCTGTCTTTTCTTTCGACTCTCCGGTCAAATGTCGTCACTTGAGACGCGCGCCGCGCGGAACCCCCCGCTCCTATGGAGACGTTCCGACCGTCCATGCGGCCGCGGGAGGGGAACGACATCAAGTGACCAGCAATTCCGCCAGACGGCGTGCGCTTCGTACCGCCGCCGTCGCCGTGACCATGGCCGCCTGCGCCAGCAGCGCCACCTTCTTCACCGTCGCCTCGGCCCAGGCCGACGACAAGGGCCCGACCGCCCCGGCGGCCGACCGGCAGGATCCGACCGCTCCTGCCAAGGTGGTCGAGCACAACCTCAAGGGCCCGTTCAGCGAGCAGCAGGCGCAGCAGCGCAAGGCCGCTCTGGACCAGGTGCTGACGGGCAAGAAGGACGTCGAGCAGCGCGGCGCCTCCAAGGTCGTCAAGCTCGACGACAAGAAGTACGTCGAGCTCGGCCGCGAGAAGACCGACAAGATCTTCACGATCCTCGTCGAGTTCGGCGACCAGGTCGACAACGAGACCATGTTCGACCCGGACGGCCCGGGCCCCAAGCCCGCCGTCCCGAAGTACGGGGGCACCCCCGGTCCGCTGCACAACACGATCGCGCAGCCGGACCGCGCCAACGACAACTCGACGGCCTGGCGCAAGGACTTCAGCCGCGACTACTTCCAGGAGCTGTACTTCGGTACGGGCCAGGGCAAGCACTCGCTGAAGACCTACTACGAGAAGACCTCCTCGGGCCGCTACTCGGTCGAGGGCGAGGTCTCCGACTGGGTCAAGGTCCCGTACAACGAGGGCCGCTACGGCTCCAACTACTGCGGCCAGACCAACTGCTCCAACGTGTGGGACACCGTCAAGGACGGCGTCCTCGCGTGGACGGAGGCCCAGAAGAAGGCCGGCAAGACCGACGCGCAGATCAAGGCGCAGCTGGCCCAGTACGACCAGTGGGACCGCTACGACTTCGACGCCGACGGCAACTTCAACGAGCCCGACGGCTACATCGACCACTTCCAGATCGTCCACGCGGGCGAGGACGAGTCGGCCGGCGGCGGCGTGCAGGGCACGACCGCGCTGTGGGCGCACCGCTGGTACGCGTACGGCACCAGCGCGGGCAAGACCGGCCCGGAGAACAACAAGGCCGGCGGCACCCAGATCGGTGACACCGGCATCTGGGTCGGCGACTACACGATGCAGCCGGAGAACGGCGGCCTCGGCGTCTTCGCGCACGAGTACGGCCACGACCTCGGCCTGCCGGACCTCTACGACACCTCCGGTGGCGGCGAGAACTCCGTCGGCTTCTGGTCCCTGATGTCGGCCGGCTCCTGGCTCGGTACCGGCAAGGACTCCATAGGCGACCTCCCGGGCGACATGACGGCCTGGGACAAGCTGCAGCTGGGCTGGCTGAACTACGACACGGCCAAGGCCGCGACGAAGTCCACCCACAAGCTGGGCGTGGCGGAGTACAACACCAAGGACAAGCAGGCGCTGGTCGTCGAGCTGCCGAAGAAGCAGGTCAAGACCGATGTCGTCGCTCCCGCCGAGGGCGCAGCCCAGTGGTGGAGCAACATGGGTGACGACCTCAAGAACACCCTGACCCGCTCCGTGGACCTGACGGGCAAGACGTCCGCCGCGCTGTCCCTCAAGGGCTGGTGGGACATCGAGGCCGAGTACGACTACCTCTACACCGAGGTGTCGACCGACGGTGGCGCCAACTGGACCGCCCTCGCGGGTACGGCCGACGGCACGGCCCTTCCGGTCGACGCGGCCGGCAACCCGTCGCTGACCGGTGTCTCGGGTGCCTGGAAGTCGCTGAACTTCCCGCTCGACGCCTACGCGGGCAAGAAGATCGACCTCCGCTTCCGCTACCAGACGGACGGCGGCGCGGGCGGCAAGGGCTTCACGGCCGACGCCGTCACCCTGACCGCGGACGGCTCCGCGCTGTTCACCGACGGCGCCGAGAACGGCGACAACGGCTGGACCGGCAAGGGCTTCTCGCGCATCGGCGCCGGCTTCACCAAGGAGTACGCGCAGTACTACCTGGCCGAGAACCGCCGTTACGTGTCGTACGACTCCACCCTCAAGGTGGGCCCGTACAACTTCGGCTTCGGCAACACCCGTCCGGACTGGGTCGAGCACTACCCGTACCAGGACGGTCTGCTGATCTGGCAGTGGGACACCTCCCAGAAGGACAACAACACCAGCCAGCACCCGGGCCAGGGCCTGATCCTGCCGGTCGACGCCAACGCCAAGCCCATGAAGTGGGCGGACGGCACCCTGCTGCGGAACAAGATCCAGCCGTACGACGCCACCTTCAGCGCGTACTCGACGGACGCGTTCACGCTGCACAAGAACGGCGAGTCGCTCTTCCTGAAGCCGAAGCCGGCCCAGCTGGTCTTCGACGACCGCAAGGGCAAGTACTACTACGACGAGAACCCGACCGGATCGGTGAAGGTCACTGACACCAACACCAAGATCAAGATCCTGAAGGAGACCTACGACGGTGAGGTCATGACCGTCGAGGTCGGGCCCTCCTCGAAGTAATTCGGTAAAACCGCAGGTCAAAGCATGATCGGCCGTCGCCCTCTAGCGGGCGGCGGCCGATCGCGTTTAGATGCGTGGTGCGAGTTTCTTATTGACGGGGGAGATGACAGCCATGCCCGGTGGAGGTTTCGTCAGATTGCCAGGCGGCAGCGTGGTGGTCGCGCTCACGCTGCCGCGACCCTCGGGAGAGGGAGGAAATGTCCGGGTTCTGGTGCACGCCGCGAACCGGGCCCGCGCCCTGACCAGGCTGCGGAACCTCGGTATGCGGGCGGTCTACCTGCGGGGCAACGCGCAGCCGCCGACCCCGGACGAGGTCACGGCCGTCCTGCACCACCCCGACGGCCTGCTGTGGCGCTGCGCGCCCGATGTGGCCGAGGAGCTCTGGCACCCGATCCGGGCCCTGCTGGGCACCTAGTGCTGTGACCGCAAGGTCCGAGGGTGACGGCCTAGCCGCCGACGAGGGCGACCCCGGCGGCCCGGAGCTCCTCCAGGGCGCGGGCGCTGGTGTGCGGGGCCACGGCGGCCGTGAGGTCCAGCAGGACGCGGGTGGCGAAGCCCGCGCGGGCCGCGTCGAGGGCGGTGGCCCGCACGCAGTGGTCGGTGGCGATGCCGACCACGTCCACCTCGGTGACGTGCCGGTCCCGCAGCCAGCGGGCCAGGTCCGTCCCGTTCTCGTCGGCCCCCTCGAACCCGCTGTACGCGGCCTCGTAGGCCCCCTTGTCGAAGACGGCGGCGACCGCGCCGGAGGCGACGGCGGGGGCGAAGTTCGGGTGGAAGCCGACGCCCTCGGTGCCGGCGACGCAGTGGACGGGCCAGGAGGTCTCGTAGTCCGGCTCGGCCGGGGGGTGCGCGAAGTGGCTCCCCGGGTCGATGTGGTGGTCCCGGGTGGCGACCACGTGCCGGTAGCCGGGCGTGGACTGTCCGATGAGCTCGGTGATGGCGGCGGCGACGTCGGCTCCGCCGGTGACCGCGAGGCTGCCGCCCTCGCAGAAGTCGTTCTGTACGTCGACGACGATCAGTGCGCGGTGCATGACGTAGTCCTTCGGCTCGGTGGTGCGATGTGGCGGCGGGGCCCTGCGGGGGCTCTTCCCCCACCCCGCCCCTTCCCGAAACGGGGGCTCGGACCCGGACCCGGTGGGGAGGGGGAGGCTCGGGGGCGGGCCCCGCGGGTCAGACGTACTCCGTGGGGAGCACGGCCTCGCCCCGCGAGAGCTGCGTCGCCGACAGTGGCAGCCCCGCGCGGACGGCGCGGTGCCGGTCGCGCGCGGCCTCCAGCGGCTCCCGGGCGACGACCTCGCCGGCCTTGACCAGCTGCACCAGCAGCTGCGTGTCCGCCAGTCCCGAGGGCACCGGCCCGGTCCCGACGACCTCCGCCTCGGCCACGCCCTCCGCGTCCAGGCGGCGGGCCGCCCACTTGCGGCCGCCGAGGGAGGTCTTGCCGCCCGTGGACTTCTTCGCCACCGGCACCAGCGGCGCCTTCGGGTCCGCCGACGTCGCCCGCGCCACCAGCTTGTAGACCATCGAGCAGGTCGGGTGCCCGCTGCCCGTCACCAGCTGGGTGCCCACCCCGTACGCGTCCACCGGCGCCGCCGCCAGCGAGGCGATGGCGTACTCGTCCAGGTCCGAGGTGACCACGATCCTGGTCTGCGTGGCCCCCAGCTCGTCCAGCTGCTGCCGCACCCGGTGGGCCACCAGCAGCAGGTCGCCCGAGTCGATCCGGACCGCTCCCAGCCCCGTCCCGGCGACCTCCACGGCCGTCCGTACCGCTTCGGCGACGTCGTAGGTGTCCACCAGCAGGGTGGTCCCGCCGCCCAGCGAGGCCACCTGCGCCGTGAAGGCGTCCCGCTCGCTGTCGTGGAGCAGGGTGAAGGCGTGGGCGCTCGTGCCGACCGTCGGGATGCCGTAGCGGAATCCGGCCGCCAGGTCCGAGGTGGAGGTGAAGCCGCCCACGTACGCGGCGCGCGAGGCAGCCACGGCCGCCAGCTCGTGGGTGCGCCGGGCGCCCATCTCGATCAGCGGCCGCTCGCCGGCCGCCGAGGACATCCGGGAGGCGGCCGCGGCGATCGCCGAGTCGTGGTTCAGGATCGACAGGATCACCGTCTCCAGCAGCACGCACTCGGCGAAGCTGCCCTCGACGCGCAGGACCGGCGAGCCGGGGAAGTAGACCTCGCCCTCCGGGTAGCCCCAGATGTCGCCGGAGAAGCGGTAGGAGGCCAGCCAGTCCAGGGTCCGCATGTCGACGACGGCGCGCTCGCGCAGGAAGTCCAGCACCGCGCCGTCGAAGCGGAAGTTCTCCACCGCGTCGAGCACCCGGCCGGTTCCGCCGACCACGCCGTAACGGCGTCCCTCGGGCAGCCGCCGGGTGAAGACCTCGAAGACCGAGCGGCGGTCGGCGGTGCCGTTCGCCAGGGCGGCCTGCAGCATCGTCAGCTCGTAATGGTCCGTGAAGAGCGCTGTCGACGGCACGTCCACCGGCAGGCCCAGGTCCGCAGGGTTCATGCCGGCGATGCTAGCGCACATTTCGTCAAAGTGACGAGATCTAGGACCCGTTTGTGCGACTGGCCCGTCACGGTGGCAGCATGGGACAAGTGAGTGTTGCTCCCATTGAGATCGAACGCACCGAGTCGGCCGAAGAGACCTTCGCGGTCCCCGAACCCGACGTCCCCTGGGTGACCCTGGTGCACAACGACCCGGTCAACCTCATGAGCTACGTGGCCTACGTGTTCCAGGCGTACTTCGGCTACTCGAAGGACGTCGCGCACAAGCTGATGCTCGATGTCCACCACAAGGGGCGGGCGGTCGTGTCGAGCGGCAGCCGCGAGGAAATGGAGCGCGACGTGCAGGCCATGCACGGCTACGGCCTGTGGGCAACCCTGACCCAGGACCGCAACTGATGGGCGGCACGTTCCAGCCCCTGAAGGGCGGCGGCGCCGCCATCGCGCTCGACGAGATCGAGATCTCCATCCTGCGCTCCCTCGCGGTCCAGCTGCTCGAGCTGATCGGCCCCGGCGAACCCGAGCCCGCCGAGGACGCCGACCCGCTGGCCGCGCTGTTCGCCTCCGACGGCCCCACCGAGCCGCCGGCGGACCCGGCGCTGGCCCGGCTCTTCCCCGACGCCTACGGCGGCCCGGGCGGCCCCGGGCCCGAGGAGGACGCCGAGGAGCTGCGCAGCCGCTCGGCGGAGTTCCGCCGCTTCACCGAGAACGACCTGCGCACCCGCAAGCGGGAGGACGCGCTGGCCGTCGTGCACAGCCTGGACCGGCTCACCCCGGCCGGCGACGGGGCGGCGGTGCTCGAGCTGGGCGGGGAGCTGCCGCTGCGCTGGCTCGGCGCGCTCAACGACCTGCGGCTGACCATCGCGGCCCGCCTGGACATCACCGAGGACGACGAGGGCGCGGTGCTGTTCCGGCTGCCGGACGACGATCCGCGCAAGCCGATGGTGATGGCGTACCTGTGGCTCGGCGGCCTCCAGGAGACGCTCGTCGAAACGCTCTGAGGCACGCGTCGAAACCCTCTGAAGATCCTCAAGGGCGTGTGCCGTTCGCTCAGCGGACGCTCAAATCCGGATAACGATCAGATCACCGCGATGCGGTGGTCTGATCTGTTTCAGGACCTTTGTCCTGAAATTGTCGTGTCCTGCGTCACATTTTTCGCCCTCGGGCACCCGTAAGCACGTGATAAATCTTCACGATCGCCGCCGGGACGCCACCCATGACCCGCGGCCTGCTTGAACCGGCGGACCGCCGGCGTGCAACTCCATCCGTATCCGGGGGGATCGAGGACCCGATCCGCAGCCAGCGAAGGCGCGGGTCGGCGTGGAGAAAGGCGCACCAGACATGACCTCTGTGCAGGTCGAGCAGCACGGCAACACGCCCGGTGAGGGCACGCGGGGCGAGGGCGGCGAGGGCTACCACCGCACACTCGGCGCCCGCCAGATCCAGATGATCGCGATCGGCGGAGCCATCGGCACCGGCCTCTTCCTGGGCGCCGGCAAGGCGATCTCCAAGGCCGGACCGAGCCTGATCCTGGCCTACGCCATCGCGGGCCTGGTCATCTTCTTCATCATGCGGGCCCTGGGCGAGCTGCTCATGTACCGCCCCGTCGCGGGCTCCTTCTCGGACTACGCCCGCGAGTTCCTCGGCCCCTTCTGGGGGTACGTGACCGGCTGGACGTACTGGCTCTTCTGGGTGGTCACCGGCATCACCGAGGTCACCGCCGCCGCGCAGTACATGTCGTACTGGACCCATGACAGCTTCCCGCAATGGGCGTACGCGCTGATCTTCACGGTCATCCTCTACGGCGCCAACCTGATCTCCGTGAAGCTCTTCGGCGAGCTCGAGTTCTGGTTCTCCATGGTCAAGGTCACCGCCATCGTCGGCATGATCCTGATCTGCGCCGGCATCCTGACCATCGGGTTCTCCGACGCCGCGGACACCGCGACCGTCAGCAACCTGTGGAACGACGGCGGCTTCTTCCCCAAGGGCATCGGCGGCACGCTGATGACCCTGCAGATCGTGATGTTCGCCTTCCTCGCGGTCGAGCTGGTCGGCGTCACCGCCGGCGAGTCCAAGGACCCCGAGAAGACCCTGCCCAAGGCCATCAACACCGTGCCGTGGCGCATCGCCGTCTTCTACGTCGGCGCGCTGATCATGATCCTGTCGGTCGTGCCGTGGACGCACTTCCAGCCCGGCGTCTCGCCCTTCGTCGCCGCCTTCGAGCGCATGGGCCTGGGCGTCGGCGCCGCGATCGTCAACTTCGTCGTGCTGACCGCGGCCCTGTCCTCCTGCAACTCGGGCATGTACTCCACCGGCCGCATGCTGCGCGACCTCGCGCTCAACGGCCAGGGCCCGAAGTTCTTCACCAAGCTCACCAAGAGCGGCACCCCGCTGATCGGCACCACGTTCTCCGCCGCGCTGATGCTGGTGGGCGTCTGGATCAACTACGTCGCCCCGGGCAAGGCTTTCGACTACGTCGTCTCCTTCGCCACCATCTCCGGCATGTGGGCCTGGATCATGATCCTGGTCTGCCAGCTCCGCTACCGCGCCAAGGCCGACCGCGGCGAGCTGCCGCAGTCCTCCTTCCGGGCGCCGGGCGCCCCCTGGACCAGCTGGTTCGCCCTGCTCTTCATCGGCATGGTCATCGTGATGATGGGCGTCGACAAGGACGCCCGCGTCTCGCTGTACTGCGCCCCCCTGTGGGGCCTGGTCCTGGGCCTGTCCTACCTGGTCCTGAAGTCCCGCAACCCGCGCGGCGCCGCCTTCACCAAGGCCTCCTGAACCAGGTCTGTCCACCATTCGGGCCCTCCCGTACCACTCCTCGGTACGGGAGGGCCCGTCTGCTTATCCTGTCGCTCATGCTGACCCTCACCCAGGACCTGTACGACCGGATCGTCGCGCACGCCCGCCAGGACCACCCCGACGAGGCGTGCGGCGTCGTGGCCGGCCCGGCGGGCACCGGCCGTCCGGAGCGCTTCATCCCCATGCTCAACGCGGCCCGCTCGCCCACGTTCTACGAGTTCGACTCGAAGGACCTGCTGAAGCTCTACCGCGAGCTGGACGACCGCGACGAGGACCCGGTGGTCGTCTACCACTCGCACACCGCGACCGAGGCCTACCCCTCCCGTACGGACGTCACCTACGCGAACGAGCCCGAAGCGCACTACGTGGTCGTCTCCACGGCGGACAAGGACGGCCTCGGCGAGTTCCAGTTCCGCTCGTACCGCATCGTCGAGGGCGTGATCACCGAGGAGGAAGTGCAGGTCGTCGAGGCCTACTGAACCCCGGCTGACCAGCATGTGAGCGCATGGCGTCCACCATGCGGGATCCCACTCCAAACGGGGGACCTGGAATCGTTAACATGACCGCATGGTTTCCCACGACGTGAGCATCGAGACGCCCGGCAGGCTGCTGCTCGTGGCGCGGCTGCACGTCGACCTGTGCCGCCTCGCCAGCGCGATCTGTCCTGCCGTCTGAGCACCAGAGCACCAGAGCCCTCTCGCGCGGGGGGCCACGAACCCGCGCGCCATCACGTTCTCACGCCCTCACTCACGACTGGAGCCGGCCATGGCCATCGAGGTCCGCATCCCCACCATCCTCCGCACCTACACCGACGGCGAGAAGGCCGTGTCCGGTGACGGCGCCACCCTCGCCGACCTGTTCTCCGACTTGGAGACGCGGCACAAGGGCATTCGAGAACGACTTGTCGACGAGGCGGCCGCGGGCCAGCTGCGCCGCTTCGTGAACGTCTACCTCAACGACGAGGACGTCCGCTTCCTCGACGGCATCTCCACCGCCCTCAAGGACGGCGACAGCGTCACGATCCTCCCGGCCGTGGCCGGCGGCGCTGTCTGATGCGTTACGACTCCCCGCTGGCAGCCGTCGGCAACACCCCGCTGGTCCGGCTGCCCCGGCTGTCGCCCTCGGAGGACGTCCGCATCTGGGCCAAGCTCGAGGACCGCAACCCGACCGGCTCGATCAAGGACCGCCCGGCGCTCCACATGGTCGAGCAGGCGGAGAAGGACGGCCGGCTGTTCCCCGGCTGCACGATCCTGGAGCCCACCTCGGGCAACACCGGGATCTCCCTGGCGATGGCGGCCAAGCTCAAGGGCTACCGCATCGTCTGCGTGATGCCGGAGAACACCTCGCAGGAGCGGCGCGACCTGCTGGCCATGTGGGGAGCCGAGATCATCTCGTCGCCGGCGGCGGGCGGCTCCAACACCGCGGTGCGGGTCGCCAAGGAACTGGCGGCCGAGCACCCGGACTGGGTGATGCTCTACCAGTACGGCAACCCGGACAACGCGGGCGCCCACTACGCCACCACGGGCCCGGAGGTCCTCGCCGACCTCCCCTCCATCACCCACTTCGTGGCGGGCCTGGGCACGACCGGCACCCTGATGGGCGTCGGCCGCTACCTGCGCGAGAAGGTGCCCGGGATCAAGATCGTCGCGGCCGAGCCGCGCTACGACGACCTGGTCTACGGCCTGCGGAACCTGGACGAGGGCTTCGTCCCGGAGCTGTACGACGCCTCCGTGCTCACCACGCGCTTCTCGGTGGGCTCCGCCGACGCGGTCACCCGGACCCGGGAACTCCTCCAGCTCGAGGGCATCTTCGCGGGCGTCTCCACGGGCGCCGCGCTGCACGCGGCGATCGGTGTCGGCCGCAAGGCGGTGGCCGCGGGCGAATCCGCGGACATCGTGTTCGTCGTGGCCGACGGCGGTTGGAAGTACCTGTCGACGGGCGTCTACACGGCCGCCACCACGGAAGAGGCCATCGAGGTCCTCCAGGGCCAGCTCTGGGCGTAGCCCGGCTCCCTCCCCCGCGCGTCCCGAGCCCGCTCCCCTCCACGGGGGAGCGGGCTCGGGATCGTTCGCAGCGGGCACGAATCCCCCGAATGGCCCTCGGAAGTCGCCGGGACGGCGGTACGGGCAGAGGCTGAACCTGCCCGACCGACCCCACAGAGAGGGTGGTGGCTCGATGACGACCACTCCCAACCCCGCGGCCCCCGGCCCGTCCGGCCACCCGTCTCCCTCAGGCAGCGCCTGGGCGGCGGGCGGCGTGCTGTTCGCCGCCGTCCTGATGATGATCAACGGCGTGTTCGCGATCTTCGAGGGCATCGCCGCGCTCGCCAAGGACGACGTCATCTGGCGGGTCCGCGACTACTCGTTCAAATTCGACCTGACGGCCTGGGGCTGGATCCACCTGATCCTGGGCATCGTCGTCCTGATCGTCGGCCTCGCGATCCTCAAGGGCACGACCTGGGGCCGGGCCCTCGGCATCGCCCTGACCGGCGTGTCGATCATCCTGCACTTCCTGTGGCTGCCCTACCAGCCGTTCTGGTCCCTGATCGCCATCGCGATCGGCGTGTTCGTGATCTGGGCCCTGTGCGTCGACCGCAGCCCGGGCGCCCTCTGACCCCCCCCAGGCCGCGCCGCGGGCCGGGACGCCGCAGCGGCGTCCCGGCCCGCACCGGTCACCCGGGCCCCGCGCCGCCCAGCTGCTCCGCGAGGACCGCCGCGTGGCCGGACGCCGGCTCCTTGACCGCGGTCAGGAGCGTCACGGGCCCCGCCGCCGCGAGGCCCCGAAGCCGCTCCAGCTCCGCCACGGCCGCCGGCTCCGCCTCGTACCGCCGCCGGAACTCCCCGGCCGAGCCGCCGGCGTGGAACCACTTCCGCAGCTCCGTCGACGGAGCCACGGCCCGCGGCCAGTCGTCGACCGCGGCCGCCTCCTTCGCCAGGCCCCGCCGCCACAGCCGGTCCACCAGCACCCTCCCCCAGACTCCGTCCGGGGGGACCCCCACCCGTCCGCCCCCGGCTCGGGAGCCTCGTAGACCCGCCGGATCCGGATCACTGCCCGCCTCCCAGCCCCTTGACCTCGTCCCACACCACCGGATCCAGCATCCCCACCCGCCTGGCGAACTCCCACAGCGACACCTCCTCCGGCCGGTCCGCCTCCAGGAAGCTCGTCCGGCCCTGCGCCCCCACCGTCCCCGGCGGCAGCGGGATCACACCGGCCCGCCGGTCGTCGTACTTCCCGCTGATCCACGCCACCCGCGCCCGGTGCCCCCGCACCTGCCCGACCGCCAGCACCAGGCAGACCCGGCCGTCCGCCAGGTACCACAACTCACCCGGCCGGGGCCGCGGCGGCGGCCCGGGACCGTGTGCGGGCGCGGGCCTGGCCCGGCGGGGAAGCCCCAGCCGCCGCCCCGCGACCAGCGCGAGCAGCGCCACCACCGCCACGACCACGACCGCGGCCACCGCGGGCCACCAGGACGTGTCCATGTTTCGACCGTAGCCGTGCGGGAACGCCCCGGCATGGCAACGTGTGGCAACGCCCGTGCCCGCCGTCGCTCCCCCGGGTGACAGCACAGGTGATTCCCCCCACAACGGCCCGCCGCGGAGGAGCGACCGGTCGTTTCGCGCCTTACGCTCGACCCACGCACGGCCCGCATTCCGTCCACGGACCGTCCACGGAGGTTCACGCTCCATGAAGCTCACCGTCGTCGGCTGCTCGGGCTCGTTCCCGTCCGCGGAATCGGCCTGCTCGAGCTACCTCGTCGAGGCCGACGGCTTCCGGCTGCTCCTCGACATGGGCAACGGCGCCCTCGGCGATCTCCAGCGCCACATCGGTCTCTACGACCTCGACGCGATCTTCCTCAGCCATCTGCACGCCGACCACTGCATCGACATGTGCGCGTACTTCGTCGCCCGCTTCTACCGGCACGAGGGCGGCCGCTGCGGCGCCATCCCGGTCTTCGGCCCCGACGGCACCGAGAAGCGCCTGACCGCGGCCTACGACGACGTCCCCGACGAGCGCTCGATGAGCGAGGTCTTCGACTTCCGCACGCTGAAGTCCGGCACCTTCGAGATCGGCCCCTTCCAGGTCCGCACCGAGCGGGTCAGCCACCCCGTCGAGTCC
Organism: Streptomyces sp. NPDC048270; assembly: GCF_040652335.1. Taxonomy (NCBI): domain Bacteria; kingdom Bacillati; phylum Actinomycetota; class Actinomycetes; order Kitasatosporales; family Streptomycetaceae; genus Streptomyces; species Streptomyces sp. NPDC048270. The sequence goes on along the minus strand of NZ_JBEZLV010000004.1, from coordinate 270,552 downwards.
TACGGCATCCGCGTCGAGCACGGCGGCCGCTCGCTCACGTACTCCGGCGACACCGGAACCTGCCCCGAGCTCGGCCTCCTCGCCGAGGGCGCCGACCTCTTCCTGTGCGAGGCCTCCTTCACGCACGGCAAGGAGGACATCCCCGGCCTCCACCTCAACGGCCGCGAGGCCGGGCAGTACGCCCAGGGCGGCGGGGTCGGACGGCTCGTCCTGACCCACATCCCGCCGTGGACGGACGCCCGGCAGAACCTCACCGACGCCCGCGCCGTCTACGAGGGCCCGGTCGACCTGGCCTACGCGGGCGCCGTCTACGAGGTCTAGGACCCGGCGGGCCGGGCCTGCCGGCCGCCGAGGGCCATCCGGTTCCAGGTGTGCCGGCGGCCGCGGATCGCCACCGAGTACGCGTACATCACCTCCGGATCGCACATGCCGGGCAGGTACGAGTCCCCGAAGTGGTGCGCGTCGAAGCCCGCCTCCTTGGCACCCAGGGCGAGCTGCGGCACCACGTTCGCGTGCGAGCCCTCCTGGCTCGTGCCGATGGCGCCCATCACGATCGCCCCCGCGTCCTGCACCGCGGCGACCGCCTCGGCGGCCAGCTCCCGCGTCACGCCGGGCAGCGTCCCCGGCAGCGGCATCACCACCCCGTCCGCGCCCGCGTCCACCAGCGCCGTCAGCCGCGCGGTGGTGACCCGCTCCGGATGCCCGGCGTGGTGCATCTTGCCCGACCACAGGGCCGCGTCGGCGCCCAGACCGCCCCGCAGCTCCTCGGTGACCCGCGCCATCGCCTCGTACGAGCCGCCCGTGCCGGGGTTCGCCGTGATGCACAGCATCGCCGCGCCCATGTCGACCAGGCGCTTGGCGTACTCCGGCTTCGCGCGCCGGATCTCCGGTACGTCGCCGGGCTCCAGGTTCACCCCGACCGGCCGGCCGATCACCCGGGCCAGCTCGGTGAACGAGGTGAACTCGCCGAGGCCGGGCAGCCGCAGCCGCTCGCCGTCCCAGGCCCGCTCGATGAGGTTCAGCACGACGATGTCCGCGCCGAACGCGGCCACGAGTTCGGCGTTGTGCACCCCGCGGCCGTCGGGGTGCGGGGAGAGCGCGGCGCGCTCGGCGAAGACCTCGGCGACCATGGTCCGCCCCTCGGCGGCGGCCACCGCCCGGGTCAGGGCGCGGCCGCGCAGGGCGGCGAGCTGGTCGCGGTCGAGGTCGAGGATGCGCTGTTCTGTCATGGTTTCCACGCTATGCGGCGCAGACAGGCCGAAGCCCCGGTCTTTCGGAGGGAAAGACCGGGGCTTCGGACCCTTTTGACAGTGTGTGGCTGAGGCCTACTTCGCCTCGGCCTTCTCCATCTCGGCGATCTCCTCGTCGGACTCGCGGCCCGGGGTGGGGAGGTTGAACTTGACGATCGCGAAGCGGAAGACCACGTAGTAGACGGCCGCGAAGCACAGGCCGATCGGGATGATCATCCACGGGTTGGTGGCGAGCTTCCAGTTCAGCAGGTAGTCGATCAGACCCGCGGAGAATCCGAATCCGTCGTGGACGCCCAGGCCCCAGGTGACGGCCATGGAGATGCCGGTCAGCACCGCGTGGACCGCGTAAAGCGCGGGGGCGAGGAACAGGAAGGTGAATTCGATCGGCTCGGTGACACCCGTGATGAAGGAGGTCAGCGCGAGCGAGACCATCATGCCCATGACGGCCTTGCGGCGGGCGGGCTTGGCGCAGTGCGCGATGGCGAGCGCGGCGGCCGGCAGGCCGAACATCATGATCGGGAAGAAGCCCGACATGAACTGACCGGCCGTCGGGTCACCGGCGAAGAAGCGCGGGATCTCGCCAGTGACGATCGTGCCGTCGGCCTTGGTGAAGGAACCGACCTGCTGCTGGAAGAAGGTGTTCAGGAACTGGTGCATGCCGACGGGGATGAGACCGCGGTTGAACACGCCGTAGATGCCGGCGCCGACCGAGCCGAGGCCGATCAGCCAGTCGCCGAAGTCGGCGAGGGCGGAGCCGACCGGGCCCCAGGCCAGGCCGAAGAACACGCCGAAGGCGGTGCCGATGAAGGCCATGATGATCGGGACGAGCCGGCGGCCGTTGAAGAAGCCGAGCCAGTCCACCAGCTTCGTGCGGTGGTACTTCTCCCAGATGATGGCGGAGACGAGGCCGACGATGATGCCGCCGAGTACGCCCGGGTCCTGCGGCTTGCCCTTGGGCAGCAGCTCCGTGATGGATCCGTCCATCGGGAACGCGGTCAGCACGTTCTTGTAGACGAGGAAGCCGACGAGTGCCGCGAGGGCGGTCGAGCCGTCGGCCTTCTTCGCGTAGCCGATGGCGACACCGACACAGAAGAGCAGGGCGAGGTTGGCGAAGACCGCGTCACCCGCGCTGGCGAAGACGCTGGCGACCTTGCCCCAGCCCAGACCGTCCTTGCCGAAGACGTCGTCCTGCCCGAGGCGGAGCAGGATGGCAGCCGCGGGCAGAACGGCGACGGGCAGCTGGAGGCTGCGGCCGACCTTCTGCATGCCCTGCATCAGGCCGGAGCCCCGCTTCTTGGCGGGAGCGGCGGTTGCCGTACTCATCAACTTCCTCCAGTGGGCAAGGCGCCGCCAGAGGAGAACCGGGGACGGCGACGTCTCAGAAAGGGGGGTACGCGGGCCAGACAGGCCCGCGTGGTCTACACCAATAGGTGGTGTAGACCAGTTGTAACACGGTGAGGGATAGATAAGGAACCTTCGATTTCCTGTGGTCTACACCACACGAGGGCCCGACCCGTTCCCCGCCCGGCCCCCCGGCCCACCGGACATGGCCAAGGCCCCCGGATCCGTGGATCCGAGGGCCTGGAAACAGGGCCGAAAGACCCGGCCCGGGGGGCCGGGGAGAGCCGCTACGCCTTGGTGTTGTCCTTCAGCATCTCCTCGATCTCCTCGTCCGACTCCCGCCCCGGCGTCTTGATGTCGAACTTCGTGATCGCGAAACGGAACACCGCGTAGTAGACGACCGCGAAGCACAGGCCGATCGGAATGATCAGCCACGGCTTGGTCGCCAGGTTCCAGTTGATGAGGTAGTCGATCAGGCCCGCCGAGAAGCTGAAACCGTCGTGCACGCCCAGCGCCCACGTCACCGCCATCGACACACCCGTCAGCACCGCGTGGATCGCGTACAGCGCCGGCGCCACGAACAGGAAGGAGTACTCCAGCGGCTCGGTGATGCCCGTGACGAACGAGGTCAGGCCCACCGACAGCATCAGACCGCCGACCTCCTTGCGGCGCAGCGGCTTCGCACAGTGCGTGATCGCCAAGGCCGCGGCCGGGAGGGCGAACATCATGATCGGGAAGAAGCCGGAGAGGAACAGGCCGGCGTTCGGGTCGCCGTGCATGAACATGTTGATGTCGCCGTGGTACGTGACCCCCTCCGGCGTGGTGTACGAGCCGAACTGGAACCAGATCGGCACGTTCAGGAACTGGTGCAGGCCGATCACCAGCAGCGCGCGGTTCGCGAGGCCGAAGATGCCCGCGCCCCACGCGCCCAGACCGGTCAGCCAGTCGGAGAAGCTCTCCAGTGCGCCACCCACCGGCGGCCAGATCCACAGGCACACCACCGCGAAGGCGATGGCGACGAAGGACATGATGATCGGGACGAGCCGGCGCCCGTTGAAGAAGCCCAGCCAGTCGACCAGCTTCACCCGGTGGTAGCGCTGCCAGAACCAGGCCGCCAGCAGGCCCATGACGATGCCCCCGAAGACCCCCGGGTTCTGGTAGGTGAAGCCGGCGAACGTGTCGTCCGCCTTCAGGCAGCCGCCGGAGAAGGCGCCGCCCGTGAAGGCGCGAGCCCCCTCCGGGCAGTCCTTCGGGAACGCGCGCAGCACCCCCCAATAGACCAGGAACCCCGCCACGGCCGCCAAGGCGGTCGAACCGTCGGCCTTCTTGGCCATTCCGATCGCCACACCCACGCAGAAGAGGAGCGGCAGGCCGAGCTCGGGGTTCAGCAGCGCACCGCCCGCGCCCGCCATCACCTTGGCGACGTCCGTCCAGTTCAGGCCGTCCTTGCCGAAGACGTCGTCCTGCCCCAGACGGTTCAGGATGCCCGCCGCGGGCAGCACCGCGATCGGCAGCTGCAGGCTGCGGCCCATCTTCTGCAGCCCCTGGAACAAGCCGCTCCGCCACTGGCTCCGCGGCTTTGCTGCGGCGCTGTTCGCGCTCATCGGCGTCCTCCCTGACCGGCCCCGTTTTGGCAGTCGCAGCGCGTGCGGCACACTGGTGTAGACCAGTTGTGGGCAGGTTGCTGCTGATCATCATCATTCGATAGATGCCGGTCACGTGCTCGCGTAGCTGGGCCAACCGTGCGTTACCGTGACAAAGCGGACTGTGTGGGCAGGTGCCCGCGCACCGGACGCCGAGACTCGTTCTTCGCAACACTCAGGGAGAAACACATGGCCACCAAGGCTGAGAAGATCGTCGCCGGGCTCGGCGGTATCGACAACATCGAAGAAGTCGAAGGCTGCATCACCCGCCTGCGCACCGAAGTCCACGACGCGAGCCTGGTCGACGAGGCCGCCCTCAAGGCCGCCGGCGCCCACGGCGTCGTCAAGATGGGCACCGCCATCCAGGTCGTCATCGGCACCGACGCCGACCCCATCGCCGGCGAGATCGAAGACATGATGTGAGCTGAGCCCACCCGCTCGCCACACGCCTCGGACCCCGTCCCGGACCCCTCCGGACGGGGTCCTCGCGCTGCTCCACAGGGACTAGGCTCGGAGCCATGTCTCGCATCGACGGCCGTACGCCCGAACAGCTCCGCCCGGTCACCATCGAACGCGGATGGAGCAAGCACGCCGAGGGCTCCGTCCTCATCTCCTTCGGAGACACCAAGGTCTTCTGCACCGCCTCCTTCACCGAAGGCGTCCCGCGCTGGCGCAAGGGCAGCGGCGAAGGCTGGGTCACCTCCGAATACTCGATGCTGCCCCGCTCCACCAACACCCGCGGCGACCGCGAATCCGTCCGCGGCAAGATCGGCGGCCGCACCCACGAGATCTCCCGCCTGATCGGCCGCTCGCTGCGCGCCGTCATCGACTACAAGGCCCTCGGCGAGAACACCATCGTCCTGGACTGCGACGTCCTCCAGGCCGACGGCGGCACCCGCACCGCCGCGATCACCGGCGCCTACGTCGCCCTCGCCGACGCCGTCGCCTGGGGCCAGAAGAAGAAGCTCGTCAAGGCCGGCCGCAAGCCGCTGACCGGCACCGTCGCCGCCGTCAGCGTCGGCATCGTCGACGGCGTCCCGCTCCTCGACCTCTGCTACGAGGAGGACGTGCGCGCCGAGACCGACATGAACGTCGTCTGCACCGGCGACGGACGCTTCGTCGAGGTCCAGGGCACCGCCGAGGGCGAGCCCTTCGACCGCAAGGAGCTCAACGCCCTCCTGGACCTCGCGGCCGGCGGCTGCGCGGACCTGGAAGCCATCCAGCGGGGCGCGCTCCAACTCTGAGCGGCAACCGCGGCGCGCGGATTCGCGTCCGTCCTGGTACGGGCGCACGGTGTCACAGCCGTGCGCCCGTCCACGTATCCGAACCCCTGGGGGACCCGATGAAGCAGACGACGAAGCCGAAGCACCGCGCCGCCGCCCTGGCGCTGGCCGCGGCGCTCGCCATACCCGCCCTCACCGCCTGCGACGCGATCTCCACGGCGATGGACTGCGCGAACACCGCGGTGGCCATCACGGACGGGGCGAACGACCTCCAGCAGGCCGTCTCCCAGGCCGGCAACAGCCCCCAGGACGCCCAGAACGCCCTCAACCAGATCGAGGACAACCTCAAGAAGATCGGCGACCAGACGGACAACGCCGACCTGAGCAAGGCCATCGGCTCGATGAACACGGCGGTGAAGAACGTCCGCGACGCCATCCAGAACGGCGACGCCACCCCGGACATCCAGCCGGTCGCGGACGCGGCGAGCGAGATCTCCAAGGTCTGCACCCCGGGCTGACGATCTGCCGGGCCGGCGGGCGTCGCGGGCAGGTGGGGCCGGGCCTGCGGGCGGTGCGGGCAGGCGGGGGCAGTCCCCGGCCGCGACGGACGGCGCGGGCAGGCCATAATCGGTGACCATGACCCGCCTGATCCTCGCGACCCGCAACGCGGGCAAGATCTCCGAACTCCACGCCATCCTGTCCGACGCCGGCCTGCCGCACGAGCTGGTCGGCGCGGACGCGTACCCCGAGGTCCCGGACGTCAAGGAAACCGGCGTCACCTTCGCCGAGAACGCCCTCCTCAAGGCCCACGCCCTGGCCCGGGCCACCGGCCTGCCGGCCGTCGCCGACGACTCCGGCCTGTGCGTCGACGTCCTGAACGGCGCCCCCGGCATCTTCTCGGCCCGCTGGGCCGGCACCCACGGCGACGACGCCGCGAACCTGGCGCTCCTGCTCGCCCAGCTCGGCGACATCGCCGACGAGCACCGCGCCGCCCACTTCTTCTGCGCGGCGGCCCTGGCCCTGCCCGACGGCACCGAACGCGTCGTCGAGGGCCGCCTCCTGGGCACCCTGCGCCACACCCCGTCGGGCACGGGCGGCTTCGGCTACGACCCGATCCTCCAGCCCCTGGGCGAGACCCGCACCTGCGCGGAACTCACCCCGGCGGAAAAGAACGCCATCTCCCACCGAGGCCAGGCCTTCCGCGCCCTGGTCCCGGCGGTAAGAGAACTCCTGGGCTGACGGGACAGGGGCCGGCCTTCCGAGAAACGGAAGGCCGGCCCCTGTCGCCTTGGTGCGCCCGGTCGGATTCGAACCGACACACACGACCACCTAAAGATCGCCGCTCAGCCGTTGGCGTACGGGCGCAAACCAAGAACACTCTACTGCGCCCACACGGTGCGCGGAGATCGGATTGCCGCGTCTAACGAATCCTGCGCCCGCCCCTGCACCAGGTGCTGGTGACTGCGTGACAGTTGGGGCAGACCAGTCGCAAGTTCTCCCGCCGGTCGTCACTCCAGTCACCGTTGATGTGGTCGACTTCCAGGGTCAAGGGCCGCCCTAGCCACAGGGGTGGCGTCCCGCAGACTGCGCAGCACCCCGGGACGCCGATTTCGCGCAGCGCGCGCCGAAGCCGGTGGGTGCGTGTACGACGAGTCCCGTCGTGTTTGACGAGAACCTCGGTGGCCGGTCTGGTGGTGGCGCGCCCCGGCTTGCCGCGGTGATGCGCCTGCCCGAGGAAGTGGGCCGTGGACAGGCCGTCCTCGCGGATCCACTGCTTGAGTACCTCGTTCATGCTGGTGGAAGGTCCTCTACCCAGGTGCCGGAGCGTCTCCGCCAGCGAGTGGGAAGAGGCGACGGCGTCGCGCAGGGTTGCCCGGTCAGGTTTCACGCGCCGTGCGTACGGCCGGCTCATCGCCGCCCCTTCGCACGGCCGCGGTACGTGTCCGTGGTGGAGTGGCAGTTCGGGCAGAGCAGTTGTAGGTTCTCCCGCCGGTTGTTGCGCCAGTCGCCATCGATGTGGTCGACCTCCAGCGGGAGCGGATGCCCCTGCCAGGCGGGCGCGATACCGCACGCGGCGCAGCTGTCGGGCACGCCCAGGGCTACGAGTGCCGTCTTGAGCCGCTCGCCCGGGGTCCGACGGGCATCCGCCCCGTGTTGTTTGACGAGGAGAGTCTCGGGGGTCCGCCGGGGCCTGGGGCGCCCCGCGGGTTACGGCAGCTTGAAGTGCGAGGTGTCGATGCCGAAGGCCTTCACGCGGCGGCTGATGTGGGTGTGGTGGCCGCCCACGACCTCAAGCCCGAGCCGTTGCAACACCTCGCACATGGTCGTCGACGCGGCAACGGCCTCTGTCAGGATCTCCTTCGTCCACTTCGCCGCCTCCGGCTCGAAGTGGGAGACGTCCACTCCGAGCTTGCGCATGCGCTCGTGCAGGTAGCGCCGGGATCCACTTTTCGGGTCCACCCCGAGTTTCAGCAGCGCCTCGGTCAGCGTCCGTGCCCCCTCCGCGGCCTCCGCGAGGCGTTCCCTCGTGTACGGACTGATCGGCATCCGCGTCCCTCTCCGTATACCGGCCCCGTGTGCGGCCCTCGTACGGAGTAACGGGCCGGGTGTCGGACGGTTACGGCTGGTTTCGTCCGATAAGCGGAGCGGCCCGCACCGGGTGGGTGCGGGCCGCTGCGGGTGGAGCGGGGCGGGGGGTCAGATGCCCAGGTCCTTGATGATCTTGGCTACGTGGCCCGTGGCCTTGACGTTGTAGAAGGCGTGCTCGACCTTGCCCTCCTCGTCCACGACCACCGTGGAGCGGATGACGCCCGTCACCGTCTTGCCGTACAGCTTCTTCTCGCCGTACGCGCCATAGGCGGCCAGGGTCTCCTTCTCCGGGTCGCCGACCAGGGTGACCTTCAGGTTCTCCTTCTCGCGGAACTTCGCCAGCTTCTCCGGCTTGTCCGGGGACACGCCGATGACGTCGTAGCCGGCCGTGGCCAGGGCGTCCAGGTTGTCCGTGAAATCGCAGGCCTGCTTGGTGCAGCCCGGCGTCAGCGCGGCGGGGTAGAAGTAGACGATCACCTTGCGGCCCTTGTGGGCGGCCAGCGAGACCTCGTTGCCGTCCGCGTCGGGCAGGGTGAAGGCGGGGGCGGGGTCGCCCGGCTGAAGTCGCTCGCTCATGTCGGCAGTCTCCTCAAGAGGGGATCGGTACGTGCACGAGACTAAGCTGACAGACTGTTCATGGCGGACTACGCCCCCACAGGACCACGACGACGGAGGCAGCGCGGTGCCGGAAGCCAGGACCCCCGCACAGATCGAGGCGGACATCGTCCGCCGCCGCGAGCAGCTCGCCGAGACGCTCGACGAGATCGGCGTGCGCATGCACCCGAAGACGATCATCGGGGACGCGAAGGCCAGGGTCGCCTCCACGGTCGACCACACCGCCGGCCGCGCCTTCGTCGCGGTGAACCGTCTCGTCACCGACGTGCGGGACGGCCTGCGTCACGACGACGGAGCTCCGCGCGTCGGCCGGATCGTGCCCGTGGCGCTGCTCGCGGCCGGTGTGGTCGGGCTGCTGGTGGTCTCGGCGCGGCGCAAGCGCTGATGACCCTGCGCAGCGCGGGCCGGGCGTGGGCAGGTAGGTTCGTGGCGTGAGCGAGAACACCACCCACGACAAGCTGCCCATCCGGATGCTGCACGACCGCGTGCTCGTGAAGTCCGACCTGCCGGAGGGCGAGCGCCGCTCGGGCGGCGGCATCCTCATTCCGGCGACGGCCGCGGTGGGCAAGCGGCTGGCCTGGGCGGAGGTGGTCGCGGTCGGGCAGAACGTCCGGAGCGTGGAGCCCGGTGACCGGGTGCTCTACGACCCCGAGGACCGGGCCGAGGTCGAGGTGCGGGGTGCCACGTACGTGCTCATGCGCGAGCGGGACCTGCACGCGGTGGCCGCGGAGCGGCTCGAGGGGTCGAAGGACTCCACGGGGCTCTACCTCTGATCCCCTGCCGGGGAGTGCCGGCGAGTGCCGTAGAGGGCTGGTGGCCCAGGTCACCAGCCCTTTTCGCTGCCCTTTGCTACGGTTGGGGGACCCCGACGAGACGCGCCGTACCGGGTACGACAAGACGACGCACCCCGTATCGCTCGATGTCTCGGAGGTGCCGTCATGGCATGGGTTCTGCTTCTTCTCGCCGGTCTGCTCGAGGTCGGCTGGTCGATCGGCATGAAGTTCACCGAGGGTTTCACCCGGCTGTGGCCCAGTGTGTTCACGGGGGCCGGGATCGTCGCCAGCATGGTGCTGCTGTCCTATGCGGCGAAGACCCTGCCGATCGGTACCGCGTACGGCGTGTGGGTGGGCATCGGCGCGGCCGGTGCGGCCGTGCTCGGTATGGCGGTGCTGGGTGAGCCCGTCACCGCCGCCCGGATCTTCTTCATCTGCCTGCTGCTGGTCGCCGTGGTGGGGCTGAAGGCGACCTCGGGCCACTAGGAGACGGCTTGGCCCGGGGCCGGGTCATTCGAGGAAGGCCGATGGGGGGCGCAGGCCTCCCACCGCGCCGGCGTCGGCGCCCTGGGCCGCGCCCTGGCTGGTCCCCTGTGAGGTGCCGCCCTGGTTGCCCGCGGAGGCGCCGCCCTGGTCGCCCTGGGTGGTGCCGCCGTTGTTCTGGCCGCCTTGGTTCTGGCCTCCGCTGTCCTGCCCGCCTTGGTTCTGGCCCCCGTTGTTCTGTCCGCCCTGGTTCTGTCCGCTGGTCGGGTTCGGCGGGGTGGGGCGGGTGGGGCGGCCGGGGGAGGTGGGGGTGCGTTCGCCCGGTGCCGTCTCCTCCGGAGGCTCCGATTCGAAGCTGGGTGGCGGCGGGGGCTGGGCGGCGCCCGGCTGGAGTTCCAGGTCGAAGTCGACGGGGTCGGTGCCTTCGAGGGCGGTCTTGGTGTAGGCGGCCCAGATCCGGGCCGGGTAGCCGCCTCCGCCGATGCGGGATTCCCCGAGGGCGCCGTACAGCGACTGCAGGGCGCCGGTGTCCGGGTCCTGGCCCATCATCGAGACCACCGTGACCAGGTCCGGGGTGTAGGCGGCGAACCAGGCCGAGCGGTCGAGCTCGCCGGTCCCGGTCTTGCCGGCGGCCGGGTGGCCGGCGGCGAGGGCTGCCGTGCCGGTGCCGTTGTCGACGACGCTGACCAGCATGGAGGTGGTGGTGTCGGCGGCTTCGCGGCTGACGGCCTGGGTGGGGGTGCGCTCGGGCAGGGCGATGGTGTCGTCGTCCTTGGCGATCTTCTCCAGGAAGGTGTAGGGGGTGCGCCGGCCGTGGTCGGCGAGGGTGGCGTAGGCCTGGGTCATGTCCAGGACGCTGGCCTGCAGGGTGCCGAGGGCCATGGCGGGGCCGGGGTCGAAGTTCGGGGTGTTCTCGGGGATCCCGAGGGCGACGGCCGTCTCCTTGACCTTGAGGGTGCCGACGTCGACGGCCATCTGTGCGTACACGGCGTTGACGGAGAGGTCGGTGGCGGTGTTGACGGTGATGTTGCCGTAGCTGACCTGGCCCTCGTTCTCGGGGGCGAAGCGGATGCGGCCGCCGACCACCGGGCGCTTGTTGTCGCCGTTGTAGAGGGTGTTGGGGGTGATCCGGCGGCCGTCCTGGGTGCGGGAGTCGTTCTCGACGGCGGCGGCGAAGACGAACGGTTTGAAGGTGGAGGCGACCTGGTAGTCGTGCCGGGTGGCGTTGTTCACGTACTGCTTGGTGTAGTCGATGCCCCCGTAGAGCGCGACGACCTTGCCGGTGGCCGGGTCGATGGAGACCCCGCCGGCCCGCACCACCCGGTCGGCCTTGCGCTTCTCCGGGTCGAGCTTGCCGGTCATCTGGTTGTCGACGGCTTCCACGAAGGCGTTCTGGCGGCGCCTGTCGATGGTGGTGGTGATGAGGTAGCCGCCCTCGGCGAGGGTCTTGTCGTCGAGGATCTTGTTCTCGGTGATGTAGTCCTTGACGGCCTCGACGAGGTATCCGCGCTGGCCGGAGAGTCCGGCGGCGGCGCGTACCTTGCCCGGTTCGGGGAACTGGGTCGTGGCGCGTTCGGCGGCCGGCAGCCAGCCCTTCTTGACCATGCCGTCGAGCACGTAGTTCCAGCGGGCGAGGGCGCGGGGGCGGCCCTGGGGGTGGGAGACGACGTCGAAGGCGCTGGGGGAGTTGAGGAGGGTGGCCAGGTAGGCGCCTTCGGCGGTGGTGAGCCGGCCGACGTCCTTGCCGTAGTAGGCCTGGGAGGCGGCCTGGATGCCGTAGGCGTTGCGGCCGAAGTAGCTGGTGTTCAGGTACCCCTCGAGGATGTAGGCCTTGGACTTCTCGCGACCGAGTTTGATCGCGATGAAGAACTCCTTGACCTTCCGTTTGATCGTCTGCTCTTGGCCCAAGTAGTAGTTCTTGACGTACTGCTGAGTGATCGTCGAACCAGACTGGGTGCCCTTGCCGGTCGCGGTGTTCCACGCGGCGCGGAGCATCGCCTTCGGGTCCACCGCCCGTTCGGAGTAGAAGTCGCGGTCCTCCGCGGCCAGTACGGCCTCCTGGACGGTCCGCGGGATCTGCGAGAGCGGGACGTTGACGCGGTTGACCTCGCCGTCGCGGGCGAGCTGGGTGCCGTCGGAGTAGAGGTAGACGTTCGACTGGGCGGTCGCGGCGGCGTTGGCCGGCGGGATGTCCACCAGCAGGTATCCGGCGACCAGGCCGCCGCCGAGCAGCAGGGCGAGGAGCAGGACGGCGCCCAGCGCCATGCGCCAGGTGGGCAAGAGGCGGCGCCAGCCGGTCCGTTTGCGTCGGGCCTTCTTGGCGGGTCTGCCGGGGCCGGTGGATCCGGTGGATCCGGTGGATCCGGTGGATCCGGTGGGCCCGGTGGGCCCGGTGGATCCGGTGGGGCGACGGCCGGGGCCGGGCTCCTGCGCCCGCGGGCGCGGCTGTTCGTCGGGTGTGTCCGGGTCGCGAGGGGTCCAGCCCGGTGGTGGTGACTGGTCGCTCATCTCCAGGGCTCCTCGACGCCGTGCGAAATATCCACTTCTGTACCTCATGGTGTCTACCCGATTGGCCGCCGATTCCGCTCCGGACGGGGGTAAATCGGTCGCGTGGCTCGCCCCTCCGCACTAAGCTCGCGCGCTTTGGCCGACGTAGGAACGACGTGGAAAAGGGAGGGATACGGTGCTTCAGCGAGTGCGTCTCTACCTGGCGGTCGCGGCGGGCGGGTTCCGGCGCTACGCGACCTACGGGACGGCCACCGCGGCCGGGGTGTTCACCAACACCGTGTTCGGTTTCATCGTCGCGTACACGTACATCGCCCTGTGGGGCGAGCGGCCCGGGCTCGGCGGCTACGACCAGGCGCAGGCCCTGACCTTCGTGTGGGTCAGCCAGTCGCTGCTCGCCGCCGGGGCGCTGATCGGGGGCGGGTTCCAGGAGACCTTCCAGGAGCGGGTCCGTACGGGTGACATCGCCGTCGACCTGTACCGGCCGGCGGACCTCCAGATGTGGTGGCTGGCGGCCGATCTGGGGCGGGCCGCCTTCCAGTTGGCGGGCCGCGGGCTCGTCCCGCTGGCGGCCGGGGCGCTGGCCTTCCAGCTGGCTCTGCCCGCCGATCCGGTGCGCTGGCTGCTGTTCCTGGTCTCGGTGGTGCTGGGGCTGGTGGTGAGCTTCGCGCTGCGCTACCTGCTGGGGCTCGCCGCGTTCTGGCTGATGGACGGGGCCGGGATCAACCTGATGGCGCAGGTCGTCATGGTCTTCTTCTCGGGCGTGCTGCTGCCGCTGACCGTGTTCCCGGGCGGCTTCGGCGAGTTGGTGCGCGCCCTGCCGTGGGCGGCGGTGCTCCAGGTGCCGATGGACGTGCTGCTGGGGAAGCACTCCGGGGCCGGGAGCGCGGCCGGGGCGCTGGGGTTCCAGGCCGGGTGGGCGTGCGTACTGCTGGGTGTGGGGCGGCTGTTGCAGTCGGCGGCGACGCGGAAGGTGGTGGTCCAGGGTGGCTGAGGCGGTGCTGGAGCGGGAGCCGGAGGGGGAGCCGGAGCGGAAGCCGGAGCCCGGGCGGGTCCCGAAGCCGGTCCCGGGAGGGGAGTTCGCGGGCGTGGAGGTGCCCCGGCGCGGCCGGGTGCGCGAAGGGCTGCGCGGCTACGGGCTGATCGTCGGGATGTGGATCCGGTCGACGATGACCTACCGGACGTCCTTCTTCCTCGCGGTGTTCGGGAACGCGGCCATCCAGCTGCTCGACTTCGTCGCGATCTGGATCATGTTCCAGCACGTGGACGCGCTGGGCGGCTTCTCGCTGCCCGAGATCGCCCTGCTGTACGGGTCCTGTTCGGCCTCGCTCGGCCTGGCCGACCTGCTGCTCGGCAACACCGACCGGATCGGCCTGCGCGTGCGCGACGGCTCGCTCGACACCATGCTGGTGCGCCCGGTCCCGCTGCTCGCGCAGGTCGCGGCGGACCGGTTCGCGCTGCGCAGGCTGGGACGCATCGCGCAGGGGCTGGTGGTGCTGGGCTGGGCGGTGTCGGTGCTGCCGGTGGACTGGTCGGCCGGGAAGGTGCTGCTGGTGCCCGTCATGATCGTGGCGGGGGCGGCGATCTTCGGGGCGGTGATGGTGGCCGGCGCGGCGTTCCAGTTCGTGGCCGGGGACGCGGCGGAGGTGCAGAACTCGTTCACCTACGGCGGGAACCAGATGCTCCAGTACCCGCCGACGATCTTCGCGAAGGACCTGCTGCGCGGGGTGACCTTCGTCGTCCCGCTGGCCTTCGTCAACTGGCTCCCGGCGCTGTACGTGCTGGGGCGCCCCGATCCGCTGGGGCTGCCGGGGTGGGTCGCGTTCCTGAGCCCGCTGGTGGCCTTCACGGTGTTCCTGCCCGCGTCGCTGGCGTGGCGCGCGGGAGTCCGTTCGTACCGAAGCACGGGGAGCTAGCTGTGGTGGGTGTGGGTGTGGGTGTGGGTGTGGGTGCGGGTGTGGCGGATGCGCTGATCTCGCTGGACGGGGTCGAGAAGGTCTTCGACGTACGGCGCCGGGTGGGCCTGATGCGCCGTGAGAAACGCCAGGTCAGGGCGGTGGACGGGATCAGCTTCGAGGTGGCGCGCGGCGAGATGCTCGGCTACATCGGGCCCAACGGCGCCGGCAAGTCGACCACGATCAAGATGCTGACCGGGATCCTGACCCCGAGCGGCGGCCGGCTGCGGGTCGCGGGCATCGACCCGGCGCGGGAGCGGATGCGGCTCGCGCACCGGATCGGGGTGGTGTTCGGGCAGCGCACGACGCTGTGGTGGGACCTGCCGCTGAAGGACTCGTACGGACTGATGCGGCGGATGTACCGGATCCCGCGGGCGCGGTACGCGGAGAACCTGGAGCGCTGCGTGGAGCGGCTGGACCTGGCCGAGCTGCTGGACGTACCCGTGCGGCAGCTGTCGCTGGGGCAGCGGATGCGCGGGGACATCGCGGCGGCGCTGCTGCACGATCCGGACGTGCTGTACCTGGACGAGCCGACGATCGGGCTGGACGTGGTGAGCAAGGCGAAAGTGCGGGGCTTCCTGCGGCAGCTGAACGCGGAGCTCGGCACGACGGTGCTGCTGACCACGCACGACCTCCAGGACATCGAGCAGCTGTGCGAGCGGGTGATGGTGATCGACCACGGGCGGCTGATGTACGACGGGCCGCTCGCGGGGCTGCACGCGGCGGGGTCGGCGGGGGAGAGCGAGCGGACGCTGGTGGTCGACCTGGAGCGGGAGCTCGGGCCGATCGAGGTGGAGGGCGCGCGGGTGGTGAAGGTGGACGGGCCGCGGCAGTGGCTGGCGTTCCCGGCGGGGGCTTCGGCCGCGCCGCTGGTCGCGGCGGTGGCGGCACGGTACCCGCTGTCGGACCTGTCGGTGCGGGAACCGGACATCGAGGACGTGATCGCGCGGATGTACGCGGGACGGGGGTAGGGGTAGGGGGCGGGGGCCGCGGGGCGGGGGCGTCGGCTCCTGGCCGGGAGGCGGGATGGGGCCCCGGGGCCCCGGGGGAAATCAGGGGCAACCCGGAGACCGGCAGGGGTTGAAGCCGTACAACTCCCCGGGTTCCGTGCATAGGCTGGTCCGCATGAGTGACGAGCGGCCGGAGAAGCCGTTGCCGGAGCTGAGGGCGTCGGACGCCGACCGGGACCGGGTGGTGGAGCGTCTGCGGGACGCCGTCGCCGAGGGCCGGCTCGACATGGAGGAATTCGAGGAGCGGCTGGAGGCGGCGTACAAGTCGCGCACGTATGCGGAACTGGAGCCGCTGACCCGGGACCTGCCGGCGGCGGGAACGCCCTCGCCGCTCGCGGCGCCCGTGGCGGCCTCGGGTGCGTCCTGGCCGGCCCGGATCGGCGGCCGGGGGACGTCGACGACCGGGGTCGCGGTCATGTCGGGCTTCCAGCGCAAGGGCACGTGGACGGTGCCGGCGCGCTTCGACGCGGTGGTGTTCTGGGGCGGCGGGGAGCTGGACCTGCGCGAGGCCGACTTCGCGGAGCAGGAGGTGGTGATCAACTGCATCGCGATCATGGGCGGCATCGAGATCACCGTGCCACCGGGCGTGGAGGTCGACGTACGGGGCTTCGGCCTGATGGGCGCCTTCGACCAGCGCGACACCCCGGGCCCGAGGGCCCCGGGCGCCCCGCGCGTGGTCGTGACGGGCCTGGCCTTCTGGGGCGGCGTCGAAATCAAGGTCAAGCCCCCGAAAACCCCACCACCACCGCCACTGCAGAAGCACTTGTAGGCGGGTGGGGGCCGGGGGGCAGGTGGGCGCGGCGGGGCTGCGGGGCCGGCGGGGTCGGCGGGGCGGTGGGGCGGCGAGGCCAGCGGGGCGGTGGGGCCGGCGGGGCGGCGGGGCCGCGGGCCGGGCTGCGGCGGATGGGCGGATTGACCGGGGCCGCCCGGGGCGGGGTCGGCTGGACCGGGGCCGCCCGGGCGGCTGGGGCGCCGGGGTGGGGCTTCGGGGGACGGTGCCCGGTGACTCGAGCCGCCGGCGTCGGGCCTCTGGGGCGCCACGGCTGGCCCCTGAGTCCTCGGCTGGAATGCGACTTCCTCGCGGGGCGAACCGCCGCAGGGCCCGCGTACCCGCCCGCTGTACGCCCGCGCCGAACCCGGACGGGGCGGCCCCGGGTGCCGCGAAACGGCAGCCGAAGCCCCCGACCCGCCATACCGCCCCGGGCTCCGGAGCCCGGCGGGGCGTGCCGGCGCCGGGTGCCGGGCCGGCCTGCACGTGCCGGAAGCGGTGACCGGCGCGGCAGCCGGACCCGAAGCCCTGGCGGGGCGCCGGGCGCGGCAGCCGGACCCGAAGCCCTGGCGGGGCGCCGGGCGCGGCAGCCGGACCCGGGGTCCGGACCGGGAGGCACGGCAGGCGGGCAGGGGAGCCAGGTGGCTCCGGCTCCGGCTTCGGGGTCGCACCGCCACCCTCGGCGTGAGCGAAGCGGATGGCGCCCAGCCCCGGGAGTCGGGCTCCGAGGCTTAGTGCGGCGGTCGGGAAGGAAGTCCGAGCCCGGCGACGGGGGCGGGAGTCCGGTGTCTGGCCGGGCCGGGCCGCGCCCGGCGGCGGTACCCGTACGCCGCCCTGCCCTGCCCCGCCATGCCCCGCCCCGCCCCGCCGGGCCGGGCCCGGAACGGCCCCTTCGCGGCGGCCGGACACGGGAGCCCGATCCGGAGCTTGGCGCGATGAGCGGGTACGGAGCCGGGTAGGAGGCCTTGCACTGCGGGAAGCGGCAGGGGGCCGGCAGCCGGGAGCGGCACCCGGTGTCCGGTCTGGCACGGCCGACCGCCGGGTCCGGTCCCGGCGGCCGGCGGCCCGGTCCCGGCGGCCCGGTCCCGGCGGCCCGGTCCCGGCGGCCCGGGCCAGGCGGCCCGGGCCAGGCGCTGGCCCGGCCGTTCGGCCCCGGCTCCGTGCCAGGGCCGGGCGGCCTGGCCGCGGGGGACACGGGCCGGGGCCGGAGCTCGAAGCCGGGCCCGGAACCGCACCCCCCGCGGGAGCGAAACGGCGTGCCGGGAACTCCTCGCGCCTCCCAGTAGTCGGATGCTATGCAGACAAAACCGGCGCCCCCGGGGGAAGGCAGGACCACGTGGACCACCGCACCACCGCCGGAGGCACCGGCGCAGCCCCACCGCCCCCGCCACCGCGACGGACACAGGCACAAGCACAATCAGGGGCACAGTCAGGCGCAGGCGCAGGCGCAGACGCAAGCGCAGCCACGGCCGCCCCCACCCGTGGCGCGTTCGTCTTCAGCGCCGCCGACGAGGAGCGCCGCCGCGGCGTCCGCCGGATGAAGACCACCGCCACCGGCCTGCTGGTCCTGGTCGCGCTGGTCTACGTACTGGCCAAGTACGCCCAGCACGCCTGGGGCGCCGGCGGCTGGGCCGGCTACGTCGCGGCCGCCGCGGAGGCCGGCATGGTCGGCGCCCTCGCGGACTGGTTCGCCGTCACCGCCCTGTTCCGGCGCCCGCTCGGCCTGCCCATCCCGCACACGGCGATCATCCCGACCAAGAAGGACCAGCTCGGGATCTCCCTCGGGGAGTTCGTCGGCGAGAACTTCCTCTCCTCCGACGTCGTCAAGGCCCGCCTCCACTCCCTCGGCATCGGCGGCCGCCTGGGCGCCTGGCTCGCTGAGCCCGCGCACGCGGACCGTGTCACCGCGGAGCTGGCCACCGCGCTGCGCGGAGCGCTGACCGTACTGCGCGACTCCGACGTACAGGCCGTCGTCGGCGAGGCCATCACCCGGCGCGCCGAGACGGCCGAGATCGGCCCGGGCATCGGCAAGACCCTGGAGCGGGTCGTCGCGGACGGCGGCCACCACCGCGCCGTCGACCTCGTGTGCGCCAAGGCCCACGACTGGCTCATCACGCACGGGGAGTCGGTGATGGACGCGGTCCAGGGCGGAGCGCCCGGCTGGACCCCGCGGTTCGTGGACCGCAAGATCGGCGACCGCGTGTACAAGGAACTGCTCCGCTTCGTCACGGAGATGCGGGACATGCCGGAGCATCCGGCGCGCGGGGCGGTGGACCGCTTCCTGACGGACTTCGCGGCCGACCTGCAGTCGGACACCGAGACCCGCGCCCGCGTCGAGCGGCTCAAGTCC
This sequence comes from Streptomyces sp. NPDC048270, assembly GCF_040652335.1. Classification (NCBI taxonomy): domain Bacteria; kingdom Bacillati; phylum Actinomycetota; class Actinomycetes; order Kitasatosporales; family Streptomycetaceae; genus Streptomyces; species Streptomyces sp. NPDC048270. The sequence goes on along the minus strand of NZ_JBEZLV010000004.1, from coordinate 252,046 downwards.
GAGCTGCTGGCGCGCGGCGAGGTCCAGGACGTGATCGCGTCCGCCTGGACCGCGATCCGGTCGATGATCATCTCGGCGGCGGAGGACGAGCAGAGCGAGCTGCGCCTGCGGGTCCGCTCCTCGCTCATGTCCCTGGGCGCGCGGCTGGCCACGGACGGCCGGCTCCAGGACAAGGTGGAGGGCTGGATCGAGGGCGCGGTCGTGTACGTCGTCACCAACTACCGCGCCGAGATCACCTCGCTGATCACGGACACGGTGGCGGGCTGGGACGCCGAGCACACGTCGCGCAAGATCGAGGCCCACATCGGTCGGGACCTGCAGTTCATCCGCATCAACGGCACGGTGGTCGGCGCCTTGGCGGGCCTGCTGATCTACACGGTGTCCCGCGCGTTCGGCGCGTAGCAGCCCGAGACCGACCGGGCCCCAGCGGGCCGACCGGCCCGCAGCCGAGGCCGAGCCTACTCGCGGCTCGCGGGGCCCCGCCGTACCCGCCCGACCTCACCCGCGGTCGGCGACGGCCCAGGACGCGGCGGCCACGATCCCGGCGGCCCCGAGGACGGCCGGCCACGCGCCGACTTTCTTGGCCAGCGGGTGCGCGCCCGCGAAGCCGGCCAGGTACAGCGCGCCGAGCCCGGCCGCCGCGGGCGCCCCGCCCCGGCGGTGCCACTCGCGTCCGGCGGCGAGCCCGGCGGCGCCGAGGACGACACCGCCCAGCGGCCGCTTCTTGGTCCAGCGGGCGACGGCGTAGCCGCCGACCAGCCCGGCGGCCGCCACTGCGGAACTCGGTACCCGCACCATGTCGAACTCCTCGGTCTTCCCGGTCATATGAGTCGCTTGTCTGCCGTACGAGGCTAACGCGGCCGCCCCGCCAACCGGCGGGCGCCCAGGATCCACACCACCACGACCACGGCCCCGCCGATCAGGGCGTCCGGCACCGCGTCCCGTACGGCGCGCGGCAGCAGGGCCACGACGCCGAGGACGAGAAGGAAGGCGAGCGCGCACCGGCCGGCCGCCCGAAGCAGTCTGTCCACGGCTGCTCAACGCGGGCGCGGGGCATGTCGACACGGAGGGCCGGCAGGGGATTTGTCGCACACTCGCCGGATCCGTGCGGTGTGCGCCAGTGGAACCCGAAGGGCATACATTCACTCTCCCCACCCAAAGGGGAAAATCCCACCTAACCCAGGAGCCAGGACATCGTGATCTGCTACGGACAGGCCGTCCTCGACCTCGCGGACGAACTGGTCGACGCCTACGCCGACGTCTTCTCCGGTCCGCCTTGGAACGAGGACGAAGAAACCATTCGCCAGTTCGCCGCCCGCCTCCCGGCCGACGCCCGGCGCGCCGGATTCCGTACCGCCCTCGCCCAGTCCGCGACCGGCATCGACGGCTTCGCCACGGGCTGGATCACCCCGGCCACCTTCCCGAAGAACCGCGCGTACGCACAGGTCGCGGCGCAGCTGGGCCCGGAGCGGGTGCGGGAGCTGCTGATCGGCGCGCTGGAGATAGACGAACTCGCCGTACGCCCCTACGCGCGCGGCCGCGGCACGGGCCGGGCCCTGCTCACCGAGATCACGGCGGACGCCCCGGACCGCCGCGCCTGGCTGCTGACCTCCCGCCTGGCCACCGACACCGTGGCCACCTACCGCCGCCTCGGCTGGCACGAGGTCCAGGCCCGCCCCGGCACGGAGACGGGCGTGATCGTCTTCCTCGCCCCGGACCACCCGAACCACCCAAACCCCTGAGGGTGTCCGCCCCACGCGGGCGGGGCATACCCGCGGCATGATCACACCCCGTCACACCGAACAGCCCGCCCGAACCCCCCACTCCACCCGCCCCCGGCCCCCACACCGCCCCCGGCAGCCCGGGCCCAGCGCCCACCCCGAGCCCGGCCCACCCCACCAGCCCGGGCCGAGCGCCCAGCCGGAGCCCGGCCCGCCGCACCAGCCCGGGCCCAGCGCCCAACCCGAGCCCGGCCCACCCCACCAGCCCGGGCCGAGCGCCCAGCCCGAGCCCGGCCCGCCCCACCAGCCATGGCAGGCCCAACCCGCCGGGCCCCGCCGACGGCCCGCCCCGCCCCACCAGCCACGGCAGGCCCAACCCCCCGGACCCCGCCGACGGCCCGCGCAGCCCCTCCATCCCGGGCACGGCGGATCCCACCGGACGAGCCCCTCCCAGCAGAGCGTCCCTGGCCAACAGCCCGGACGGCCCCAGCAGCCCGGGTGGCCCCAGCAGCCCCAACTGGCCCACCAGAGCCGCCAGGACAGCCAAGCCCGGCACCCCGAGCAGCCCGGCCACCCCCAGCAAAAGGGACCCCCACACGCCCGCCACCCCGCGCAGACCGACCAGCCCCAGCACCCCCACCAACCACCCCACGCACCCCAGCCAACGCCCCCACCCCAGCCGACCACTCCTCGCCACCCACCCCAGCCGACCACTCCTCCCCACCCACCCGAGGCGATCACCCCCCGCCACCCACCCGAGGCGACCACCCCACGCCACCGCCCCCCGCAAGTCACCCCAGCCCCCCGCCGCCAGCTCAACCTGGCCACGCGGCACCAGCTCACCGCGGCCGGCGTCCCCGACGGCACGATCACCTCGCGGACCCGCCCCGGCGGCCCCTGGCAGCGCCTACTGCCCCGCGTATACCTCCTCCAGACCGGGCCCCCGGACCAGCGCCAACGCGCCCTCGCCGCCGTCCTCTACGCCGCCGAGCCCGCCGCCGACCCCCTGTCCGGCGACACGGCCGCCCTCACCGGCGGCGCCGCGCTCGCCCTGCTCGGCATCCGAGAAGCCCCGTACGGCCCGGCCGACCCCGCGGACGTCCTGATCCGCGCCCCGCGCCGGCTCACCGGCACCGCGCAGGTCCGCCCGCTGCCGACCTCCCGCTGGCCCCGCACGATCACGGTCTGCGGCATCCCCAGCACCCGCCCGGTCCGTGCGGCGGCCGACTTCGCCGCCCGCGCCACGGACACCGACGCCGACCGCATCCGCTCGACCCTGGCGCAGGTGGTCCAGGCCGGCTGGTGCCACCCGCAGGACCTGCATGCGGAACTCCGCGCCGCCCGCCTCCTCACCCGCCCCGCGATCCGCGCCGCGGCCTCCGAACTCCTCGCCGGAGTCCGCTCGATCGCGGAAGCCCAGGCCCGAGACGTCCTCACCGCGACGGACCTCCCGACCCCCCTGTGGAACGCCCGCCTCTACACCCCGGACGGCGCCTTCCTGGCCACCCCGGACGCGTACTGGCCCGATGAGGGCGTGGCCCTGGAGATCGACTCGGCGGAGTACCACTACACCCGCGACGCCTGGCACGCCACCCTCCGCCGCCGCCTGCGCCTGGAGTCCCACGGCATCCTGGTGGTCAGCGCCACCCCGTCGATGCTCCGCGACACCCCCCACGAGGTCCTCGCAGCCCTCCGCACCCTCCTCACCCTCACCACCCCCCGCCCCACCCCACCCACAGCCCGAGCCCGCGGCCACAGCCAGCTGGCACTGTTCCGTTGAGTGGAGACTTCGCCGGCTGAGCCCCCTGCCGGGGCACGGAGTGATCATTTGAGGGGTGCGTTCGGCAGCGAATTGGCATGATGTGTCCATGGTCAATCGTTCAAGCTCCGTACAATTCGGCACCCCAGACGGCGTGGCAGAAGGCGACTGGTTTAAGGGGCACGCAGAACTCCACGCTGCGGGGCTGCATCGCTTCAGCGGCCGCGGCATCAGTGGCATTGAAGCGACCGGCGCTGACTCGATCGTTCTCTCCGGCGGCTATCTGGATGATCAGGACGAGGGAAGCCGGATCGTCTACACCGGCGAGGGCGGCCGTGACCGGCATACGGGGAGGATGGTGGCGGACCAGACCCTCGGTGAGCGGGGCAACGCCGCCCTCGTCATGTCGCAGGCGAAGGGACATCCGGTCAGAGTGATCGAGGGACTCGGGGTCACGGGCGGGAAGCGGCGGCGAGCGACCAAGGGGTACATCTACCGGGGGCTCTATCGAGTTGCCGAGCATTGGTTGACGGTGGGGCAAGAGGGATTTCGAATCTGCCAGTTCGAATTGCTCAAGCTTGGGCCGGGACAGGTCCCTGCGCCACAGTCGGTCGACCCATTGGCCGGGGCCGAGACGGCATTCGAAGAGCAAGCTCGGCGCTACGTGTCTCAGGACCGATTGGTGCGCGACTCCAAGGTCGTGAGCGAGGTCAAGCGGATGTACAACAACACCTGTCAGGTATGCAGTTTGCGGCTGGTCGTTTCCCTGGAGGGCGAGGCGTACAGCGAAGGGGCGCACATACAGGCTGTCGGCACACCGCATTTCGGCGCCGACAGGATTGAGAACGTGTTGTGCCTATGCCCCAACTGCCACGCACTGTTCGACCGAGGGGCGCTTCAGCTGACCGATGAGCTCCATGTGGTCGACGGACTCACCGGTCAGTTCCGCGCGGCGCTCGCACGAGCCAAGGGACACGACATCGGCATCGAGTTCGCCCGCAAGCACCGTGAACGGTGGGCGAACCGACTCCTGTGACCGCTCCCCTGGGCATCTCCTCAACGCCCGTGGCACTCCGAGTACGGCTTGCCCGAGGTGCACCAGCAGGGGTTTGTCGGGGTGGGGGGCCAGGGGGTGGCCTTGCCGCGGGCTGCCAGGGTTGTGGCGTATTCGGCCAGGAGGGAGGGGGAGGCCGGGGAGGTTCGTTCCGAGGCGGCGAAGGCCTCGTAGGACGGGACGCTTGCCGTGACGATGCCGAGGTTCGTCGTGCCCGAGGCGGCGAGGGCGCGGAGGGAGGTCTCGATCTCCCGCAGGTGCGCCTCGTGCGAGGGGTACTCCGCGGCGAGCGTGGGGTACGAGGTGAGGAGTTCCGCCAGTTCGCGGGCGGGCCAGTGCAGGATCGCCACCGGGAAGGGGCGGGAGAGCGCGGCGCGGCGGTCGCCCAGTTCGGCGCGCAGGCGGGCGATCTCGGCGCGGAGTTCGGCCGGGTCGTCGGAGCCGAGGGCCCAGATGCGCTTCGGGTCGTGGAGTTCGTCGAGCGGGATCGGGCCGATGTGGCGGGTGTCGGCGACCATGTCCCAGTCGTCGTGCGGCAGTCCGAGCAGCCGGCGGACGCGGTGGCGGCCCGTCAGGAGGGCGGTGGTGGCCGGGGTGAGCGGGTCGTCCTCCGCGATCAGGAGGTTCGCCGCCTCGGTGAAGCAGTCGTGCGAGGCCTCGAGCTCGTCGTGCGTCTCGAGGGCTTCCGCGATGACCTCCCAGGGTGCCGGGTCCTTGGGGGAGGCCGCGCGGATGCCCGAGATCAGGGCGCGGGCCTCGGCCTCGTGGCCGTACTCCCAGAGGTTCGCCGCCTGCAGGGCCTTGATCAGGTGGGGGTCGGCCGGTGAGGCGGAGAGGAGCTGGTCGTACAGCGCGCTGGCGCGGTCCCGGGCGTCTGCCAACTCGAGGTGGGCAGCGGCCTGGAGGAGCAACGGCTCCTGGTCCTCGGGGTAGCGGGTCGCCGTGCGGATGAGGCGCTCGGCTTCGGCGATGTGCTCGGCAGGCGTGTCAGGGCGCATGGATCACACCGTACTGCTGCTGGTCAGTTGACGGGGGAGGACTTAGGGTGCCGCCCGTGCGGGATCACATACCTGTGGTGGTTCAGGGGAGCGGCCGGCGGGCGCGCCGGGCCGGGCTCGCGGGGGCGCTGTGGGCGGCCGCCGAGCTGACCGTCACGGTGGGGGTGGTGGTCCTGCTGCTGGTGGTGCACCAGGTGTGGTGGACCAACCGGCAGGCCGTCGCCGCCGCGCAGGAGCAGGTCAGGGCCCTGGAGAGTGACTGGGCCCGTGAGCCGGACGGTCCCGCGGAGGAGCCCGCCCGGTCCGCCGCTCCCGCTCCGTCCGGGGAGGCGGAGGGCGGAGCCGCGCCGTCCTCGTCGCCGAAGCCGTCGGCCGGGGCGCCGGGTCGCGCCCCGGCCGCCAGACCGCCCGCCCGGGACCAGGCGTACGCCGTGCTGCGCATCCCCCGGCTCGGCCTGACCGTGCCCGTCGCGCAGGGGATCGAAAAGCGGGCGGTGCTCGACAAGGGGTACGCCGGGCAGTACCCGGGGACCGCCGGGCCCGGGGAGCAGGGGAACTTCGCGCTGGCCGGGCACCGCAACACCCACGGGGAGCCGTTCCGCTACATCAACCGGCTGCGGGCCGGGGACGAGCTGATCGTCGAGGTGCGGGGGCGGCGGTACACGTACGTGGTCGGGAAGGTGCTCGGGGAGACGACCGAGCGGGACGTCGGGGTGATCGCGCCCGTGCCGCGGAGCCTGGTGAAGCCGGAGTACGGGTACGGCGAGCCCGGTGCGTACATCACGCTCACCACCTGCACGCCCGAGTACACCTCCAAGTACCGGCTGGTGGTGTGGGGGACCCTCAGGTCCTGATCCCGAGGTCGTGCTCCCGAGGTCCTGATCCCGTCCGCCTGTCAGTGGGTGCGGTTAGTATCGATCGCAAGGAGCGGGTCTCGTACGGAGGTTCGCGCGGGGGAGTGGAAGGGGGAGGTCCGTATGGCTCGGCGCTTCCTCCTGCTGTTCGCCCGGACGTCGCTGGTGCTGGTGCTGCTCGGGGGAGTCCTCGCGCTGTTCGCCGGGGAGGGCGGGCTGGGCGCGGTCGTCGTCGCCCTCGCCGCCACCGTCGCCGTGGGCGCCGAGGCCCTGGCGGCCGCCGCCCGTCTGGCGCGGCCCGTGCCGCCGCACCGAATACGCACCGCGATCCGTGATCGCGAGCAGCGCACGGCGTTCCTGCCGCAGCGCGATCCCGATGCCTCGGGCCGGTCGCGGCCCAGGGCTCCCGGCCGTCTGGTCCCGACGGCCGCGTAGGGGCGCGCAGTACCTTCTCGCCTTCTCCGATTCCGATCACTGTCTCGCCCCTCGCGGGTCGTCACGCCGAAATGCATGCCCTGCATCTCTTTCGACGTCGACGAGACCCTTCGGAGGGCCCGCGTGTCCGTTTTCACCCATCTTGTTGCCGAGCTGGGCCGGTTCCTCGAGCCGGTTCTGGCCGAGTCCGCGACCGCTGCCGCGATCGTGCTGTTCACCGTGCTCGTGCGGCTCGTGCTGTATCCGCTGAGCCGGGCCGCCTTCCGTGGGGCGACCCCGGCGGCGGGGTGTCTGCCGGTGCTGTTGCAGCTGCCGGTGTTCTTCCTGATGTACCAGGCCTTCTCCTCGGGCGACGAACTGCTCGCGCACCGGCTGTTCGCCGCGCCGCTGGGCGCGCGGTGGACCGAGGCGCTGGGGGACGGCGGCCTGCTCGGGGCGCAGGGGCTGGTGTTCCTCGGGCTGTTCGCCGCGATCGGGGTGGTGGCCGCGTGGAGTGCGGTACGGGGGCGCCGGTCTGCCGCCGAGGCAGCGCTCGCCCCGGCCCGGCCCGTCCCGGCCGGTATGAGTGCCGAGCAGCAGGCCGCCATGCGCAAGCTGGGCGGCGTACTGCCCCTGCTGTCCTTCGGCACGCTGATCACCGCTGCCGTGGTGCCGCTGGCGGCCGGGCTCTACCTGCTGACCACCACCGCGTGGACGGTGGCGGAGCGCGCCTGGCTCCAGCGCCGCGGAGGTGCCGGCGGAGCGTCCGGTGGGGCCGGTGGGGCGTCAGCTGAGGCCGGCGGGGTCGGCGGGGTCGGCAAGGTTGGCGGGGTCGGCGGTGTGGCCGGTGAGGACGGTGCGGCCGGTGGCAAGACTGGTGGCGCGGTTGCCGGCTCGAGCCGTGGCACGGTCGCTGAGTCGCGCCGTGGCGCGGGCGCGGAAGCACGCCGTGGCGCGGCTGCCGAGTCGCGCGGTGGTGCGACGGGCGGGGCGGCCGGGGAATCGACCGGTGGAGCGGCCGCCGGAGCGGGCCGAGGAGCGGGCCGTGGCGCGGCCGGGGCCGGGAAGCGCCGGGGCGGTCGTGGAGGCCGTGGGGGTGGGCGCGGCGGGAAGGCTGCCGGCAGGCGGCGTTCCAGTCTGTGAACAGGGTCTTGCGGATTGGTCGGACTTCTTGGAGGATCGACCAATCCTCCGATGGCCGCAACCCATCGGCCGGCGCCTGGGCCCGCCCATGCGCCGACCACCCACGACCACGGGAGAATGCCCATGAAGCTGCTGCGTGTCGGACCCGTCGGGTCGGAGCGCCCCGCGCTGCTCGACCAGGACGGCGCCCTGCGTGACCTGTCCGGCCTGATCACGGATGTGGACGGCATTCTCCTCGCCGACGACTCCGTGCTCTCCCGGGTACGGGACGCGGCGGAAGCGGGCGAGCTCCCGGTCCTGGACGCCGAAGGGCTGCGGATCGGCGCGCCGGTCGGCCGCATAGGCAAGATCGTGGGCATCGGGCTGAACTACTTCGGGCACGCGGCCGAGATCGGCGCGGAGCCGCCGGCCGAGCCGATCCTGTTCCTGAAGGCCGCTGACACCGTGGTCGGCCCCGACGACACCGTGCTGATCCCGCGCGGGAGCGTGAAGACCGACTGGGAGGCCGAGCTCGGCGTCGTCATCGGCAGCACCGCCCGCTACCTGGCCTCCGCCGAGGAGGGCCTCGCGCACGTCGGCGGCTACCTGCTGGTCAACGACGTCTCGGAGCGCGAGTTCCAGATCGAGCGCGGCGGCACCTGGGACAAGGGCAAGAACTGCGAGACCTTCACCCCGCTCGGCCCGTGGCTGGTCACCGCCGACGAGATCCCGGACCCGCAGGTCCTGGACGTGAAGCTGTGGGTCAACGGCGAGCTCAAGCAGGACGGCAACACCGCGGACCAGATCTTCCCGGTCGGCGAGGTCGTCCGGTACCTGAGCCAGTTCATGACCCTGTACCCGGGCGACGTCATCGTCACCGGCACGCCGGCCGGCGTGGCCATGGGCCAGCCGGAACCGAAGCCGTACCTGCGGGCCGGTGACGTCGTGGAGCTGGAGATAGAGGGCCTGGGCCGCCAGCGCCAGGAGTTCAAGGGCGCGTAGCGAGCACGGACACGCGTAGCGAGCACCGACGCGGACGCGGACGCGGACGGAAGACGGAAGGGGCGGGCTGCCGAAAGCAGCCCGCCCCTTCCGCGTGTGCGCGGGTGCGGTCCGGTGTGCGGCCCCCGGCGGGGAACCTCCGGCTCAGCCCTCGGCCGGCGTACGGCGACGGCGGTTGGCGAGCACCAGGCCGGCGCCCGCGGCGAGCGCGGCGGCGCTGCCGGCCGCGAACCAGGCGTTCTCGGAACCGGCGCCCGTGTCCGCGAGCGGGGCGGACCCGCCCGCCGCGGTCACGTTGCCGTTGCCGCCGGTGCCCTGCGCCGCGACCTGCGTGGCGGTGCCCGTCGTACCGGTGCCCGTGCCGGAGCCGGTGGAGCCGGTGGAGCCGTTCTTCTCCTTGTCCTTCCTGTCCTGCTCCGCCTTGGCGGCCGCCTCCTCGGCGGCCTTGTCCTTGGCGCGCGCCTCGTGCTGGCCGGTCTTCAGGAACGCCGCGCGGTCCTCGGGCGTCCCCTTGAGGGCGGCGATGGCGGCCTTCTTCAGCTCCGGGCCCGGGTTGTCCAGCATCGACCAGATCAGGACGGTGTTGTCCACGTCGCGCAGCTTGTGCTGCCCGGTCTTCACGAACTCGCGCAGCTCGGCGTTGGACGGGTGCCCGGTCAGCAGCGCCTGGATGGCCGCCCGCAGGCCCGGGCCGGCGCCCTCGTACATGCGGGCCAGCTCGACCCGGTCGTCCTCGGCCCGGACATCGTGCTGGCCGACCTCGACGAACCGGCGGACCTGCTCCGGGGTCCCGTCGCGCAGGAGCTTCTCGACGGCCTCGCGGATGCCCGAGCCGGCGCCGTTCAGCATGCGGAACAGCTCGACCTGGTCGTCCTCGTAGCGGGCCTTGTGCTGCCCGGTGGCGAGGAACTCCTTCAGCGCGGCGTGGGTTGCGGCCCGCAGGGCCTTCTCGGCCTCCCGCTTGACCGCGGTGCCGCCGACGCTGTGGATCTGGGTGACGCGTACCCGGTCGTCGGTGTACTGCGCCTGCTGCCAGACGACCTCCAGGAAGTGCCGCATGTCCGCGGCCGTCCCCTGGAGCGCCTTCTCGGCTGCCGCGCGCACGCCCGGCCCGCTCGCCGGGTCGGCCAGGATCGCCTGGATCGCGGCCCGGTCCTTCGCGGCCTGCGGGTCTTCGGCGGGCTTCTCCGCCGGGTTCCCGGCGGCCGGCCGGCCCTCGGCGCCCTGGTCCGGAGCGGTCGGAGCGGTCGGAGCCGACGGGGTGGACGACGCGGGCGCCGACGGGGCGTCAGCGGCGAAGGCCGGCGAGGAGAGCAGGACGGCCGGGGCTATCGCGGCGGCGGCGACGGCCGACGCGATCCGGGGCAGCTTCACAGAGGTTCCGTTCATTCCACACGTGATGATCGTGTTGCTGACAATCCGTGCAGAATAGATCGGTGCCCGCCCCGGACGCGCCGGTTCCTGTGAGCGTTGGCTCACAGCTCGACGGCCACTCCGTCCCGGGACGAGGTGCGGGCCGCCTCCAGTACCTCGAGGCAGTGGGCGGCCTCGTACGCCGTGACCGGCGCGGGTCCGCCGTCGCGCAGGGCCGCGGCGACCGCCGCGTAGTACGCCGGATAGTCGCCCGGGGCCGTCGGTACCGGCGTCCCGGCGCCGGTCAGCGGGGACTCGCCGGAGCCCAGCCGCCCCCACAGGTGCTCGGGCTCCTCGCCCCACGGCGCGTCCGCGCCCGGCCGCAGCCCCTCGCGCAGGGCGCCCTCCTGCGGGTCGAGGCCGTACTTCACGTAGCCGGCCCGTGAGCCCAGGACGCGGAACCGCGGGCCGAGTTGGGCGGTGGTGGCGCTGACGTAGAGGTGGGAGCGGACTCCGTTCGCATGGGTGAGGGCGATGAAGGTGTCGTCGTCGGTCTCGGCGCCCGGCCGGCGGGTGTCGGCCTCCGCGTAGACCCGTACCGCCGGGCCGAACAGCACCAGCGCCTGGTCCACGACGTGGCTGCCGAGGTCGTACAGCAGGCCGCCGATCTCCTCCGGGGCGCCCGACTCGCGCCATCCGCCCTTGAGCTGGGGGCGCCAGCGCTCGAAGCGGGACTCGAACCGCTGGACCTCGCCGAGGTCGCCGTCCGCGAGGAGGCGGCGGACGGTGAGGAAGTCGTTGTCCCAGCGGCGGTTCTGGAAGACGGACAGGAAGGTTCCGGTCCGCTCGGCGAGGGCGGCGAGTTCGCGCGCCTCGGCGGCGGTGGCGGCGAGCGGCTTGTCGACGACGACGGGGATCCCGGCGGTCAGGGCGGCCGTGGCGAGCGGGACGTGGGTGCGGTTGGGCGAGGCGATCACGACGAGGTCGAGGGCCTCGGCGCCGTCCGCGCGCTTCCACAACTCGTCGGGCGAGGCGGCGATCCGGACGTCGGGGAACTCGGCGAGGACCTGCTCCTGACGGCCCGGGTCGGAGGTGACGACCGTGTCGAGCACGAGCCCGTCGGTGGCGGCCACGAGGGGGGCGTGGAACACGGAACCGGCCAGTCCGTAGCCGATCAGGCCGACGCGGAGGGGGGCGGAGCGGGGGGAGGCGGGGGCGGTGGCGTTCATGAGAACCACTTTGGCAACAGTGTTGCCGAAGTGCAAGGAGGGTGGACAATGGGCAGGTGAACAGGGGAATCGGGGACGACGGCGGTAGCGGGGGCGGGGGCGGCGGGAGCAGCACCGGGGGCGGTGACGGAACCGGGGGCGCATACGGGCCCGGGTACGGGCACGCGCACGGCCGCGGCGGGCGGGGTGGCGTGAACCTGCCGGCGCTGCGCGGGCACAACGAGGCGCTGCTGCTGGACCTGCTGCGCGGCGCCGGGCCCGCCGGCCTGGGCCGCGCCGAACTCGCCGCGCGTACGGGGCTCACCCCGCAGGCCGTCAGCAAGATCACCGCGAGGCTGGGCGGGGAGGGGCTGATCGCGGAGGCCGGCCGCGCGGTGTCCACCGGCGGCAAGCCGCGCACCCTGCTCCGGCTGGTGCCGCAGGCGCGGCAGGCGGCCGGGGTGCACCTGGACCGCGACGAGCTCCGGGCGGTACGGGTGGACCTGGCGGGCACGGTCGTCGGGGAGAGCCGCGAACCGCTGGACTTCGGGGCCGGTCCGGACCGGGTGGTGGAGGAGGTCGTACGGGCGCTCGCGCGGGTCGCGGACCCGGGCGGGCGGCCGCTGCTGGGGGTGGGCGTGGCCGCGCCTGGGCCGCTGGACCACCGGGCCGGGGTGATGGGCCGGGTGACGGGGTTCCCGCGGTGGGAGGGGTTTCCGTTGCGGGAGGTGCTGGCGGGTCGGCTGGGGGTGCCGGTGCTGCTGGACAAGGACACGAACGCCGGCGCGGCTGCGGCGGCCGCCGCTCCGGGCGGGTTTCGCGGCGCCTCGGTGTACGTGCACGTCGGGACCGGGCTCGGGGCCGGGCTGCGGCTGGGCGGGGAGGTCTACCGCGGCGGGCGTTCCGGGGCGGGGGAGTTCGGACACCAGGTGCTCCGGCTGGACGGGCCGCCGTGCCGGTGCGGGGCGCGGGGGTGCGCGGAGGTCCTGTGCCTGGAGGCGGTGGCTCGGGGGGACCTGGCCGGGGCCGCCCGGATCGTGGGGGAGGGGGCGGCGAACCTGGTGGCGCTGCTGGACGTGGAGCGGGTGGTGCTGGGCGGGCGCGTGGTGGCGCGGGCGCCGGAGGTGTTCCTGGACGGGGTCCGGCGGGTGATCGCGGTGCGGGGGGCTGGGGCGGGGCCGGTTCGCGTGGCGCTGGCCGAGGCGGGGGTTGCGGAGGGGGCGGCGGAGTTGGTGCTGGGGCCGGTGTTCGGGCGGGTGGGGTGAGGGGCCCGCCCGCCGGGTGACTGGGCTCTTTGGTTGGGGGCTCGGTGGGGCCGGTGGGTGCGGGTCGGGGAGCTGGGGCTCCGCCCCAGGCCCCGCGCCTCAATCGCCGGCGGGGCTGGGTTTGGCTGGGTGGGGCCGGGTTGGAGGGGTGAGGCGGGGTTGGTTGGGTGGGTGCGGGTCGGCTCGGTGGGGTGGGCGGGTGCGGGTCGGGGAGCTGGGGCTCCGCCCCAGGCCCCGCGCCTCAAACGCCGGCGGGGCTGGGTTTGGCTCGGCGGGGCCGGGTTGGCTGGGTGGGGCCGGGTTGGCTCGGCGGGGCTGGGTTTGGCTCGGCGGGGCTGGGTTTGGCTTGGCGGGGCCGGGTAGCGCTGGGCGCGGGCCCGTAGGGGTTCTTGACGGTTTGGGCTGATTGGGCGTAAACCGTAGGGGCTTGGGCGTGGTGGGAGTGGTGGTGCTGGAGGGCGTGCGAAGGTGCGGGCTGGGCGGGGTGATTGTCACCTCGTCCTACCATCGTCCCGTCCGGTGAGCAGCGAAGCAGCGAAGGGTCTTCCATGCGACTGCGCAAAGCCCTTGCCCTCGGCGCCGCCCTCTCCGCCGCCCTGGTCGCCGCCACCGCATCCACCGCCGGCGCGGACATCGGCACGGGCGGCGGCGCCCGGCCGGCGCCCGCGTGGCCGTCACGCGCGCAGGCCACCTGCGGGGACGGCAAGAGCACGGCCTTCCCCATCGGGGCCCGGATCCGCGGCGGCCCGGCCGTGTACCGCACCGGTGGCGGGCCGCAGACCTGGTACCTGGACCTGACCAACACCACGAACTCGCTCTGTACCGCCATCCACCCCGTCGTCGTCCTCACCGACAAGGCCCGCGCCCTGCGCCCCGCCCACCTGCGGATGGAGTTCGACACCCCGAGCGGCACCCTGCCCGTCAGCCTGGAGCGGAGCGACCGCGACGAGATCATCGCCGTCTTCGACGGCGGGTCCGCCTTCCCCGGGTTCACCGTCGCCGCGGGCGGATCGCTGACCGTCCGGGTCGGCCTCGCCTTCGCGTCCGACGCGCCCACCGGCGAGATCCTCGCGGACGCCGCCCTCGTGCAGCGCAAGGGCGACGACGGCGAATGGATCGGCGAGGCCGGCGGCTACCGGTTCACCGTCGAGGGCCCGCAGGACCCGGTCGAGGCGGGCTCCCTCGCGCACACCGGGTCCCGCGAGCGGGCGTACGGGGCCGGTGCCGGTGCGGTGGCCGCCCTCGCAGTCGGCGGGGGACTCGTGATCGGGGCCCGGCGCCTGCGCACCCCCGCCCGCTGACCGGACCCGGGGAACCGCCCGCTGACCGGCCCGGGGATCCGCCCGCTGATCCGCCCGAACCGTCCGTGGACCCGCCCGAACCGCCCCCCGATCCCGCCCGAGGGTCCGCGTACATCCGCCCCGCATAGAGTCCCAGGGTGGAAGAACAGACCCAGCAGCACCGTCCGGGCTCGCCCGTCCGCTCCGGCATCCCCGAGCACGGCCGCATCCCGAAGTACTACGCCGTCAAGGCCCGCATCGCCGAACTCCTCGACGAGCTCGGCGAAGGCGGATCGCTGCCCACCGAGCGCGATCTCGCCGAGCGGTACGAGGTGTCCCGCGAGACCGTCCGCCAGGCCCTGCGCGAGCTGCTGCTCGAAGGCCGCCTGCGCCGCTCCGGCCGGGGGACCGTCGTCGCCGGGCCGAAGCTGGAGCAGCCGCTGTCGCTGGCGAGCTACACCGAAGGGGTCCGCCGCCAGGGACTCCGCCCGGGCCGCCACCTCATCGGGCTCGAGCGCTTCCCCTGCCCGCCCGACCTCGCCCCCGGCATCGGCGCCGAGGCCGGTGAGCCGGTCTGGCACCTGGAGCGGGTCCTGCTTGCCGACGACGAGCGGGTCGGCCTGGAGAGCACGTACATCCGGGTGGCCCGGGCGCCCCGGCTCGACATCGATTTCCAGCCGGACTCCTCCTTCTACGGGTATCTGCGCGAACGCCTCGGCATCTCCTTCGGCGACGCCGACGAGAAGCTGGAGACGGTCCTCGCCACACCCCGCGAGGCCCTGCTGATCGGCACCCCGCCGGCCCTCCCCATGCTGCTCATCCACCGCTTCTCGCGGGATCAGGACGGCCGGCCGCTGGAACGGGTGCGTTCGCTCTATCGTGGCGACCGGTTCAGCTTCACGACCCGCCTGCGGCCCGAGTAGCGCCGGACGGATCGCTCCATAACCCAGGGAAAGGGACGGATTGATGTCACAGGAAGATAACGGGTCTAGTCCAAGCTTGGGGGGCTGTTCACCGCCCCGACTTCCGCCGGATCCCCCCGGGTCACGGTCCGCGCCCACCGTTGGCGGCGTGAGAGTCATAGTCGTCGGAGGCGGCGTGGTCGGCACCATGCACGCCTGGCAAGCAGTCGAACGCGGCCACGAGGTCGTCCAGATCGAGCGAGAAGCGGAGGCCCGCGGTGCGTCGCTGCGCAATTTCGGCCAGATCTGGGTGAGTGGAAGAGCCGGTGGTGAGGAGCTCGACACCGCCCTGCGGGCCCGTGAGCTCTGGGAGCGGATCGGGGAGCGGGTCCCGGGCCTGGGATTTCGCGCCATCGGCTCCCTCACCCCCGTCCGCAACGCCCGTGAGCACGCGGTCGCCGAGGCGGCCGTCGCCCGCCCCGACGCCGCCTCCCGCGGCTACGAGCTGGTGACCGCCGCGGAGGCCCGCGAGATCAACCCGGCGCTGCGGGGCGCCTTCGAGGCCGCGCTGTGGTGCGAGCGGGACGCGGCCGTCGAGCCGCGCACCGCGCAGCTCCACCTGCGGCAGGCCCTCGAGGCCACCGGCCGGTACACCTTCCTCCCCGGGCGGGAGGTCCGCGAGGTCACGGGCCCGGGCGCCGTCCGCGACGACCACGGCGACGTCCACCGCGGCGACGCCGTCGTCCTGGCCACCGGGGCCTGGCTGTCCGGTCTGGTCCGCGAGCTGGTCCCCGACCTGCCCGTGCGCCGCGTCCGGCTGCAGATGATGCAGACCGCCCCGCTCGGCGAGCCGCTGACCACCTCCGTCGCGGACGCCGACAGCTTCCGCTACTACCCGGCCTACCAGTCGCGGGCCCTCGACGCGCTCAACGCCGGGCAGGCCCAGGCGCCGGTCGCCGCCGCGCACAAGATGCAGCTGCTGATGGTCCAGCGCCTGGACGGCGGACTGACCATCGGAGACACCCACGAGTACGAGCATCCCTTCGCGTTCGACACCCTCGAAGACCCCTACGAGCACCTCACCGAGGTGGTCGAGTCCTTCCTGGGCCGCCCCCTGCCGAAGATCAGGCACCGCTGGGCGGGCGTGTACGCGCAGTGCACCGACACCACCCGCGTCGTCCACCGCCAGCAGGTGGCCGACGGCGTCTGGCTGGTGACCGGGCCCGGCGGCCGCGGCATGACGTGCTCGCCCGCCATAGCCGAGACCACCGCGAACGAACTGGGCTGGTAAGTCTGATGACCGAGAAGAACCGCACGGACAACCGCACGGACAACCGCACGGACAACCGGACGGACCACCGTACGGACCACCGTACGGACAACCGCACGGACAACCGCACGCAGCACCTGATCGTCCTGGACATGGCCGGCACCACCGTCGCCGACGGCGGCCTCGTCGAGCGCGCCTTCGAGCGCGCCGCCGAGCGCCTCGGCGTCGAGCCGGGCAGCGCCGGCCACGCCGAGAAGCTCCAGTACGTACGCGACACCATGGGCGAGTCGAAGATCTCCGTCTTCCGCCACCTCTTCGGCACGGAGGAGCTCGCCCGGCGGGCCAACTCCGCCTTCGAGGAGGCGTACGGAGAACTCGTCGACGGCGGCCTGATCGCCCCGGTCCCCGGAGCCCGCGAGGCCATCGAGAAGCTCCGCGCCGACGGCCGCACCGTCGTCCTGACCACCGGTTTCGCCCGCGTCACCCAGGACGCCATCCTCGACGCCCTGGGCTGGCAGGGCCTCGCGGACCTCACCCTCTGCCCCGCCGACGCGGGCGGCCGCGGCCGCCCGTACCCCGACATGGTGCTGGCCGCGTTCCTGCGCACGGGCGCCGTGGACGACGTACGGGAGATGGTCGTCGCGGGCGACACCGCCTACGACATGCTCAGCGGCCGCCGCTCCGGCGCCGGGACCGTGGCGGGCGTCCTCACCGGCGCCCACGACCGGGCGGCCCTGACCGGCCACGGCGCCACGCACGTCCTCGGCTCCGTCGCCGAACTCCCCCAGCTGCTCGCGGAGTCGGCGTGAGCGGCATCCGCTTCGAGGGGGTCAGCGTCGCCTACGGCGGCACCACCGTCCTGGACTCCCTCGACCTGGCCGTCGAGCCCGGCGAGGTGATGGCGCTGCTCGGCCCCTCCGGCTCGGGCAAGACCACGGCGCTGCGGGCGGTCGCCGGCTTCGTACGGCCCGCCGCCGGCCGGATCCTGATCGGCGGCCGGGACGTCACGGCCCTTCCGCCGCACAAGCGCGGTATCGGCATGGTCGTCCAGCAGTACGCGCTGTTCCCGCACATGAGGGTGGAGGCCAACGTCGCCTTCGGCCTGAAGGCCCAGAAGGCGCCCAAGGCCGGGATACCCGGCCGGGTCGCCGAGGCGCTGGAGATGACCGGCATGGCGGCCTACGCCAAGCGGTACCCGCGCGAGCTGTCGGGCGGCCAGCAGCAGCGCGTGGCCATCGCCCGCGCCCTCGCCATCCGCCCGGGCGTGCTCCTGCTCGACGAGCCGCTGTCCGCGCTCGACGCGCAGCTGCGCTCCGGAATGCTCGCCGAACTGGCCCGTCTGCACCGCGAACTGCCCGACGTCTCCATCCTCTACGTCACCCACGACCAGGTCGAGGCGCTCACCCTGGCCGACCGGATCGCCGTCATGGACAAGGCCCGGCTCCAGGACTGCGGGACCCCGCAGGAGCTGTACCGGGCCCCGCGCACCGAGTTCACCGCGTCCTTCGTCGGCAACGCGAACCTGCTTCCGGTGACCGTGGCGGAGGGCGGGGCGCTCTTCGAGGGCCGGCCGCTGGCCCTCGACCGCGGCCGGGCCGTGCCGGGGTCCACCGCGACCCTGTGCGTACGGCCGCACCTGCTCGGCCTCGGGGACGGCCCGAACGCGCTGAGCGGCCGCATCGCCGAGGTCCAGTGGCGCGGCTCGACGCACCGGCTGTACGTCGACGTCGACGGCCACCGGGTGAAGGCGGACCTTCCCGAACTGCGGGAGACGCCCGCGCTGGGGGACCGGGTCACGCTGCACTTCGAGCCGCGGGACGCGGTGCTGCTGGGGGCGGGGGTGTCCGATGCCTGACGCCTCGCGGCGAGCCGCACCGGGGACGACCGTGGGTACGCCCCCGGGTCGCGCCCCTGCGGCCTCAGGTCCGCCGGGTCCGGCTCCGGCCGCGCCGGCAGGGTTCCCCTCCGGGGAGGCTCGGGGCTCCGCCCCGGACCCCGCGCCTCAAACGCCGGCGGGGCTAAATGAGTCCCCGGCGGGGCCGGAAGGCTCCCCGGGGCGCGACGGGCCCCCGGCAGGGCCGGAAGGCGCCCGGGTGGGGCCGGGCAAGTCCTCGGTGGGGCCGGGCAAGTCCCCGGCGGAGTCCGCTGGTTCCTCCGCGGGGCGCAGGGGATGGCGGGTGCCGCGGAGTGTGTGGGCGCTGCCTCCCGTGGCCGTGCTCGCGCTGGTGTTCCTGTATCCGCTCGCGCTGGTCGTCCAGCAGTCGCTCAGCCCCGAGAACGGCGGGGGCGCCTTCGACGCCTACGGCTCCGTCTTCGCCTCGCAGAGCTTCCGCGACGCCCTCGGGACCACCGTCTGGCTGGCCGTCGGGGCCACCGCCGGGTGCCTCGTCCTCGGCTTCGCGCTCGCGCTCGTCATCGCCTTCGTGCCCTTCCCCGGGGCCCGCGCCATCGCGAAGTTCATCGACGTATTCCTCTCCTTCCCCTCCTTCCTCATCACCCTCGCGCTGCTCTTCGTCTACGGCACCGTCGGCATGGCAAACGGCGTCTGGACCGACCTCACCGGCGCCGCCGACGGGCCCTTCCGGTTCCTGACCACGCCGTGGGGCGTCCTGCTCGCGGAGATCACCTACTTCACGCCCTTCGTGATGCGACCCCTGCTCGCCGCCTTCTCCCAGCTGGACACCGCCCAGCTGGAGGTCGCTGCCGGCCTCGGCGCCCGGCCCGCGCGGATCGTCCGGCGGGTGATCCTGCCCGAGGCGCTGCCCGCCCTGGCCGCGGGCGGCAGCCTCGTCCTCGTCATGTGCCTCAACGAGTTCGGGATCGTCCTGTTCACCGGAGCCAAGGACGTCACGACCCTCCCGATGCTCATCTACGGCAAGGCGATCCTCGAATCCGACTACGCGGCCGCCTGTGTGGTCGCCGTCGTCAACATCGTGATCTCCGTCGGCCTGTTCGGCCTCTACCGGGTGGTGAGCAAGCGTGCTGGTGCATAGCAAGGCGGGCCGCTGGGCCGTCTGGGGCCTCTTCGGCCTCCTCTTCCTGCCCCTCTTCGCCCTGCCCCTGCTCGTGGTGGTCGCGGCCTCCTTCGCCACCCACTGGTCCGGAGCCTTCCCCTCCGGCCCGACCGCCGCGAACTACGCCTCCGCGGTGCGGGGCGAGTCCCTCCAGGCCCTGACCACCAGCCTGGTCACCGCCGTGGCCGCCAGCCTGCTCGCGCTCACCCTCGGCACCTGGGCGGCCCTGGCCGGCGCGGCCCTCGGCAAGCGCGGCAAGCGGTCCCTGGACGCGCTGTTCATGCTGCCCGTCGCCGTGCCGTCCGTGGTCGTCGGCCTCGCCGTGCTCGTCGCCTTCAGCCGGCCGCCGCTCCTCATCAACGGCACCGCCTCGATCGTCGTCCTGGCGCACACGATCCTCGTCACGGCCTTCGCCCACCAGTCGGTCTCGGCGGCGATCGTACGGCTCGACCCCGCGTACGAGCAGGCCGCGGCCTCCCTCGGCGCCCGGCCCGGCCACGTGCTGTGGCGGGTCAAGCTCCCGCTCCTGCTGCCGTCCCTCACCGCGGCCGCGGGGCTCTGCTTCGCCCTGTCCATGGGCGAGCTGAGCGCCACGATGATGCTCTACCCGCCCGACTGGATGCCCCTGCCGGTGCGGATCTTCACGGCCACCGACCGCGGCTCGCTGTTCGGCGGCTCCGCCGTCGCCGTGGTGCTGATGGCCACCACCCTGCTGGTCCTGCTGGCCGTCTCCCGCATCCGGACCAGGGCCTCCTACCGCTGACCCGCGCACCTCCGCCACACCCCTGCCGTTCTCCTGCCGACTCCCTTTCCCCGTGAGGAAGTTCCATGCCCAGCAAGCTCCTGCTCCGCACCGCCGGCGCCCTCGCCGGCAGCCTGGCCCTCGCCGTCTCCCTGACCGCCTGCGGCGGCTCCGCCACCGCGGGCTCCGGCAAGGCCGCCGAGGAGAAGGTCGTCACCGTCTACAGCGCCGACGGCCTCAAGAGCGAGAAGGGCGACGGCTGGTACGACAAGGTCTTCGCCGACTTCACCAAGAAGACCGGTATCGAGGTCAAGTACGTCGAGGGCGGCTCGGGCGAGATGGTGCAGCGCGCCGTCCGCGAGAAGACCAACACCCAGGCCGACGTACTGATCACCCTGCCGCCCTTCATCCAGCAGGCCGACGGCAAGGGCCTCCTCCAGGCCTACACGCCGCAGGGCTCCGAGAAGGTCAACGGCGCCGACAAGGCCGCCGACGGCAAGTGGACCTCCATCGTCAACAACTACTTCGGCTTCATCTACAACAAGAAGGAGCTCGCCGAGGCCCCCAGGACCTGGGAGGAGCTGCTGGACCCCAGGTTCAAGGGCAAGCTGCAGTACTCCACCCCGGGCGTCGCGGGCGACGGGACCGCCGTGCTGATCAAGTCGATGCACGACTTCGGCGGCAAGGAGCCGGCCATGGAGTACCTGAAGAAGCTCCAGGCCAACAACGTCGGCCCGTCCTCCTCCACCAGCAAGCTGGCGCCCAAGACCGACAAGGGCGAGCTGCTCGTCGCCAACGGCGACGTCCAGATGAACTTCGCGCAGTCCAAGTCCATGCCGAACATCGGCATCTGGTTCCCCGCCAAGGACGGCGGCAGGCCCACCACCTTCGCCCTCCCGTACGCGGCCGGCCTCGTCGACAAGGCCCCGCACACCGAGAACGGCAGGAAGCTCCTCGACCACCTGCTCAGCGAGGAGGCGCAGCAGCAGGTCAGCGCGGTCGGCGGCGGCTTCCCGGCGCGCACCGACGTCAAGCCGACCGACGCCAACGCGGTGGAGCTCACCAAGCTCATGACGGGCGTCGAGGTCTTCGAGCCGAACTGGACCGACATCGACGCGAACCTCACCGCCCACGTCGACGCGTGGAAGTCGGCAACCGGCAGCTGACCGGTCACTTCCCGGCCACCCTGATCCGGAAAAGTGACACTTGCGTAACGGGTCTGGACCGAAGTGCCCCTTCGGTTCGGACCCTCCCCCGGATACCGTCCGGGGTGCTCCCGCGCATGTCCCCGCACCCCCGCCGCTCACCTACTCCCAGGAGGAGTACGTGTCCACTGCCCTGCCCGGACGACGCGTCATCGCCGTGACCGCCTCCGCCGCCGCCCTGATCGCCGCGTCCGCCCTGGCCACCCCGGCCGGAGCCGCGGACGCCGCCGCCAACACCGACAAGGTGCTCGTCATCGGCATCGACGGCGCGGTCCTCGACCGCGTCAAAGCCGCCAACGCCCCCCACCTCAAAAGCCTGATGGCCCAGGGCCTGACCGCCCGCAGCACCCTCTACGCGAACCCGATGGCCGCCACCTCCTCCGGCCCCGGCTGGTCCACCATCGCCACCGGCGTGTGGCCCGACAAGCACGGCGTGAAGGACAACTCCTTCTCCGGGAAGAACTACACCGCCCACCCGGACTTCCTCACCCGCATCGAGAACGCCAAGCCGGAGCTCAACACCTACGCCGCCGCCGACTGGGAGCCGATCACCTCCACCGACGCGGGCGGCCCGATCTTCTCCGCCAAGGTCGACAAGCGCCTCTCCCTCAAGGGCGACCGCGACGGCTACGGCAGCGAGGACCCCAAGATCGCCGCCGCGGCCGCCGCCGAGCTGCAGGGCCAGAACCCGGACGCCGCCTTCGTCTACCTCGGCGAGATCGACATCGCCGGCCACTCCTACGGCGCCGCCAGCCAGCAGTACCTCGACGCCATCGGCCGCGTGGACAAGCTGATCGGCCAGGTGCTGACCGCCGTACAGAACCGCCCGACGTACGCCCAGGAGAACTGGAAGATCCTGGTCACCACCGACCACGGCCACACCAACTCCGGCGGCCACGGCGGCTCCACCATCCAGGAGCGCGGCACCTTCGTCATCGCCAAGGGCGCGGGAATCGCGGCCGGTTCGGTACGCGACGACGTCAAGCTCGTCGACGTGGCCGCGACCGCCCTCGCGCAGGTCGGCGTCTCCACCGCCCCGCTGGACGGGGTGCCGCTGAACGCCCCCGACAGCGACCCCTTCGACACCCTGCGCCCGAACCTCCAGGCCCGCGTGGACGAGACGGGCATTCCGGCGGGCACCAAGGGCTTCACCCGCACCCCTCCCGCGGGCTGGTCCGTCGACAACTCCAAGATGGGCACGGGCGGTGTCGCCGAGTGGGCCGGCTGGGCCTTCGCGACCGACGAGTTCTGGAGCCAGGCCCAGCGCGACCAGTGGCGCGAGCTGAACGTCCGCTCGCGTGACGTCTTCGCCGTCGCCGACTCCGACGAGTGGGACGACAAGAGCCACACCGGCAGCTTCGACTCCACCCTGATCACCCCCAGGTGGGCGGTCACCGGCGGCGCCGCCAAGACCCTGACCTTCCAGACGCACTACCGCCACGAGGCCGGGCAGACCGCCCAGGTCCTGGTCTCCTACAACGGCGCCGCGCCCACCGTCGTCAAGAGCTACACCGCCGACGCGGTGGCCAGGTCGGAGTCCCTGAACCTCCAGGTTCCGGCCGGTGCCACGGATGTCCAGATCCGCTTCCGCTACAGCGGTGACAACAACTGGTACTGGACCGTGGACAACGTCCGCCTGGGCTGAGTCCGGCCCCCGGGGTCCGGGCCGTGGACGCCCCCTACGTCCCCGACCCGGCCCCGATAGGGTGGTAGAGACCAGAGGTCACAGAGGTCAGACGCCACCGAGAGCGGAGAACAGTCCAGTGGCAGAGCGCAAGCCGATCGAATCCTGGCTCACGGACATGGACGGGGTCCTGATCCACGAGGGCACCCCGATCCCCGGGGCCGACGCCTTCATCAAGCGGCTGCGCGAGTCCGGCAAGCCCTTCCTGGTGCTGACCAACAACTCGATCTACACCCCGCGCGACCTCCAGGCCCGGCTGCACCGGATGGGCCTCGACGTCCCCGTCGAGAACATCTGGACCTCCGCCCTGGCCACCGCGAAGTTCCTCGACGACCAGCGCCCCGGCGGCACCGCGTACGTCATCGGCGAGGCCGGTCTGACCACCGCCCTGCACGACATCGGCTACATCCTGACCGACCACGAGCCGGACTACGTGGTGCTGGGCGAGACCCGCACCTACAGCTTCGAGGCCATGACGAAGGCGGTCCGCCTGATCAACGCGGGCGCCCGCTTCATCTGCACCAACCCGGACGAGACCGGCCCCTCCACCGAGGGCCCGCTCCCGGCCACCGGCGCGGTCGCCGCGCTGATCACCAAGGCCACCGGCAAGAAGCCGTACTTCGCGGGCAAGCCCAACCCGCTGATGATGCGGACCGGCCTCAACGCGATCGGCGCGCACTCGGAGACCAGCGCGATGATCGGCGACCGGATGGACACCGACGTGCTCGCCGGGCTGGAGGCGGGCATGCAGACCTTCCTCGTCCTCACCGGCCTGACCTCGGTCGCGGACACCGAGCGGTTCCCCTACCGCCCCACCAAGACGGTCGACTCGATCGCCGACCTGGTGGATCTCGTTTAAGTCGTTCGGCTGACACGTACGGCGCCGCTCCGGATGCGGAGCGGCGCCCCGCGCGTGAATCTCCTTGTTGAGGAGGTTCACCATGCGCAGTGTTCACATCGCTCTCCGTGCCGCCGGGGTGGCCGTCGCCCTGACAGCGTTCTCCGCGGTGACCGCGCCCACCGCCCTCGCGGGGGAGGAGGACCGCGGCGGCCGCGGCGGCAGCGTCTCGGTCGATCCGAACCCGGCCCACCCGGGAGCGCAGGTCAAGCTGCGCGTCAACGGCTGCGACGGCACCAGGGGCGCGGCCAAGTCCTCCGTCTTCGTGGGGGACGCCGAACTGTACGGCCGCGACGGCGGCCGCAGCCCGCTCTACGGCGAGGTGTCGATCAGCTCGCACGCCCAGCCGGGCTGGCACTCCGTGCGGGTGACCTGCGACGGTCACGAGAAGGTCAGCGGGTCCATCGAGATCTCCCACCGCAGGCCGAGCCACCACGCCTCCCCGGTCTGGCCGGTCCACGCGGGCGGCGGCGGCATGTCCGCCGAACTCGCGGAGTCCTCCCGGCTGACCGCGGCCGCCAGGAAGGACGAGCACGCCGACGGCCCGGGGCTGCCGCACACGGTCATCGGCGCCGTCCTGGCGGCCGCCGCCACCCTGGCCGTCGCGGGCCGGGCGCTGGCCCTGCGCCGCCGCCGCAGCGGTGACTGAGCACCGGGCGGGCGGCGACCGGGCGGGCCGCGCATGAACGAGTGGCGTACGAGCGAGGGGCGCATGAGCGAGGGCAGGTCCTCCGGCAGCGGCCGGCTGCTGACCTTCGCCGCCTGGTCGGTGCTGGTCCTGGGCCTGTGGCTGTGGGGCCGGCAGATCACCGGGGTCCCGGCCCCGCTCGCCGGTCAGGCCGGCGGGGCGGTGGGCCCGGTCCTGCCCGCGGCCCACGCACCCCTGGCCGCGGCCCTGCCCCAGCGCGTCGACGTGCCCTCCATAGGCGTCCAGGCTCCGGTGATCGCCCGGGGCCTGGACGCGGACGGGGCGATCGAGCCGCCCCCGTACGACAGCCCCGGCACGGTCGGCTGGTGGAGCAACGGGGTGCACCCGGGGGCCGCCGGGGCCGCGCTGATGGTGGGGCACGTGGACACGAAGTCGAAGCCGGCCGTGTTCTACGGGCTGAGCTCGGCGCAGCCGGGCGAGAAGGTGCGGGTGGTGCGGGCGGACGGCTCGGTCGCCGAGTTCACCATCGAGGACGTACGGGTCTACGAGCGCGCGTCCTTCGACGCGCACAAGGTGTACGGCCAGCGGGTCCGGGGCCGGGCCGAGCTGCGGCTGGTGACCTGCGGCGGCACCTACGACAAGGCGGCCAAGGAGTACACGGCGAACGTGGTGGTCTCCGCCTATCTGACGGGCGCCGGGGTCCGGCCCGGCACGGCGGTCTAGCCTCCGCCCCGCTCCCCCCGAGGGAACACGAAGAAGCCCCTCGCAGCTTTCGCTGCGAGGGGCTTCCTCCGTCTGTGCGCCGCCAGGGACTCGAACCCCGGACCCGCTGATTAAGAGTCAGCTGCTCTAACCAACTGAGCTAGCGGCGCTTGCTGACAGGGAAAACTCTACCCCACCTCGAGAGGTGCTCGTGACCAGCCACGCCCGCCTTGTCCGATTAACCCATGTTTAAGGGGTTTGTCGTGCACGATATGTCTGGCCGTGCCGCATCTGATGACCCGCCAGATGTCGGTTCCGGCTGACCAGTGGACGAGCAGGGGAGTGGACGGAACCGCATGACGATGCAGCCTCCGACGCATGTGCAGACGCCGATGCCGATGCCGATGCCCGCCTTCGAGGAGTACGAGCCCGCGGGCGACTGCGCGTGCCGGGGGTGTGCCCAGCGCCGCCGCACCCTCGCCCGCGCGCGGGCCATACGGCTGCGTGACGGGGGACACCCCGCCGCGCGCGGGGCCCGCCGGGCGCTGGTCCTGGCCACCGCCGCCGGGGTGGTCCTGGGCGGGGGCGGCGGAGCCGCGGTGGCGGTGGCCGCCCCGGCCGCCGGGCCGGTGGCGCCGGACGACCCGGGCCCTAGCACCCCGCAGGGCGGCCGCACCCCGCTGCACGGGCCGAAGGGCGGTCCGGTCGGCAAGCCGGGCGCGCCCTCCGGGGTGAAGCGGATCGACCGGACGACGATCATCAACCGGGCGAAGGTGTGGCTGGACGCGAAGGTCCCGTACAGCATGTCCGAGTACTGGACGGACGGGTACCGGCAGGACTGCTCGGGCTACGTCTCGATGGTGTGGAACCTCGGCTCGAACGAGTGGACCGGCAGCCTCGACAAGTTCGCCACGAAGATCACCAAGGCGGATCTGCTGCCGGGGGACATGCTCCTCTTCCACAACCCGGCGGACCCCAACAACGGTTCGCACGTGGTCCTCTTCGGCGGCTGGGCCGACGAGACGCAGACGCACTACATCGCTTACGAGCAGACCCGGCCCACGACGCGGAAGCTGGCCACTCCCTACGGCTACTGGAGCAACGGGTCGAAGTACGTCCCCTACCGGTTCAACGGGGTCACGGGCGGGATCGTGCCCGACGATCCGGCGCCGCCGGCGCCCGCGCCGGGGGCCCCGACGGTGTTCCCGGGCGCCGCGAAGTTCGGGCCGGGGCAGACCAACGACCACGTGGCCCAGCTGGGCCGGATGCTGATCGAGCGCGGCGCGTACCGCTTCTACCCCAAGGGGGTGGCCGACCGGGCGTGGAGCGAGCACGACCGGCTGGCCACCCAGGCCTTCCAGGCCGCCCAGGGGTGGACCGGCGCCGACGCGGACGGCATCCCGGGGGCGCACACCTGGCGGCTGCTGGTCGAGCGCCAGGGCAGGAACATCCCGCCGATGGTGGGGGCGGCGCCGGGGCCGGGCGGGGTACGGGCGTACCCCGGGGCCTCGGTGTTCCGCCCGGGCAACGCGCACGAGGCGATCGCCGTCCTCGGCCGCCAACTGATCAAGAAGGGCTTCGGCAAGCACTACACGTCCGGCCCCGGACCGCGCTGGAGCGAGGCGGACCGCCGCAGCGTCGAGGCCTTCCAGCGCGCGCAGGGCTGGCGCGGGGCCGCGGCCAACGGCTACCCGGGCCCGGAAACCTGGCGCCGGCTGTTCGCATGACGGAGGACACGATGTACCCCACGCACACCACCTCGGCCACGGGCACCTTCCGAGTGCCGGCGGTCTCCGCCCCTGCCCCTGCCGCCGCCGCGGCCTCCGCCCCGGAGCCGGTGCGGGGCGCGGCCCCGACCCGCGAGGCCGCCCCGTACCCGGCGGCCCCGTACCCGGCGGCCCCCCACCCGGCCACGCCCTCGCTCTCGGGCGAGACCTCGACGGGCTGGGCCACCGTCCCGGCGGTCCTCCTGGCGGCGCCCGAGGTGCCGGCCGCCCGCGCCCAGGCCGACGAACCCGAGCCGGTGCACACGGGCCTGGACATCCCGCACCCCCAGGCCGAGGCGACCCACGCCGGCACGGCCACCCTGCGCCTGCGCGCCACCGACACCGGGGCCGCCCCGCCGCCACCCCAGCCGACCCCGGAGCCCGCCGCCCGCAGGCCCGCCCCCGATCCCGAGCCGAGCCCCAGGCCCGCGGCCGTGCCGTCCCCGACCCCGCCACACCCGGAGCCCGCAACCGTCCGCGCCCCGAACCCGGCCGAGCCCCGCCGAGGGTACGCGCCTGCGTCCGTGGCGGACCCGAGGCCGGCCCGGGCGGCCGAGCCCCGCCGGGGGTTCGAGCCCGAGTCTGAGGTGGACCCGAGCCTGGCCCAGGCAGCCGAGTCCCGCCGGGAGTACGCGGCGGAGCCGAGCCCCGCCCAGCCGGCCGAGTCCCGCAGGGAGTACGCGCCCGCTCCCGTGGCGGACCCGGGGTCCGCCCGGGCGATCGCCGGGTCCAGAACGGGGTTCGCGCCGGCGGGTGTGGCCGCCGGGTCGGCCGCGCCTGCGGAGCCGACGGTCGCGGCTCAGCACGAACCGGCCCCCCGGTCCGCGCGAACGCCCGCGCCCACGACGTGGCCGAGCGCCCGCCCCGCGCACGCGTTCGCACCTGCGCCCGCGGAAACCGGGGCCAGGGTCGAGCCGGAGCCGGAGCCGACGCCGGTTGCCGCCCCCGTCCCCGCGCGGCACCAGGCCGCAGCCGGGTCGATGCCGGATCCCCGGCCCGCGCCCGCGGAGCCGAGGGCCGGGGTCGAGCGGGTCCCGAGCCCCGCCCCCGCGAAGTACCAGGCCCCGGCCGGGTCTCAGTCCAGCCCCGCGCCCGCGCAGCAGCACGCCGCAGCCGGGCCTGAGTCCAGCCCCGCCCCCGCGCAGTACCAGGCCCCGGCCGGGGCTCAGTCCAGCCCCGCGCCCGCGCAGCAGCACGCCGCAGCCGGGTCTGAGGCGGGTCCCCGGTCTGTGCCCGCGGCCGTGCCCGCCCCCGCCCCCGCGGAGCCGGAGGTCCCGGCCGGGTCCCGGCCGGGACCCCGGCCCGCCTCGGCGGCGGCCGGGGATCCGGAGGGGTCGGCCGACCGTGAGCTGCGGTCCCCGTCCGCCACCGGGTCCGGAGCCGTGCGGTCCGGGGTGCCCGGGCCCGGGGTGGCCGAGATCGTCGCGCAGGCCGTGGCGCGCGGGCTGGAAGAGGAGGACGGGGCCCAGGACGCCCCGGTCCCGCACGGCACCCCGCTCCGGGGCGCCGCCGTCACCGAGGTGCCCGTTCACCTGCCGTTCCTCGGTGAGCAGAAGAAGAGCCTGCCGACCCAGGCCCCGGCACCGGCCCGCACCCCCCGGCCGGCCGCAGCCGCCCGCCCCGCCCCCGGCCGACGGGTCCCGCGGGGCGACGAACGGCTCCGGGAGCACCGCGGCCCGGTGCTGCCCGGCTGGATCGGCGTCGGCATCGGCGGGCTCGCCCTGGCCGGCTGCGCGGCCGTGCTCTGGCGGGCCGGGGCCGTCCCCGACGCGGTCGTGGCCGCGTTCGGCGCCACCCCGCGCGCCTACCGGGGCCTGCACGCCACCCACTGGCCCCCGCTCGCCTTCCTCGGCATCGTCGCCCTCCTCGCACTCGGCGGCCTCGGCCGCTCCCGCGCCGGCCACGCCTGGGTGCTCACCCTCTTCGGCCGCTACCGGGGGACGGTCCGCCGTACCGGGCTCACCTGGATCAGCCCCCTCCTCCTGCGCCGCCGGGTCGACGTGCGCCTGCGGCACTGGCGCAGCGACCCCATGCCCGCCGTGGACTCCGGCGGCCTCGCCCTGCAGGTCGTCGTCCAGGTGGTCTGGCAGGTCAAGGACACGGCCAGGGCCGCCCTGGCCGTCGAGGACCACGTGGAGTACCTGGCCGAGCAGGTCGAGTCCGCCATGGCCCGCGTCCTGTCCCAGCTCCCCGCGGACGCCTTCCACGAGGACGCCCCGACCCTGCGCGACACCGAGGCCGTCGGCGACGCGCTGACCCGGATGCTGGCGGCCGAGACCGAGGCCGTCGGGATCGAGGTCTTCTCGGCCCAGCCGACCCGGATCGAGTACGCGCCCGAGGTCGCCGAGGCCATGCGCCGCCGCCGGGTCGCCGCGATCGACGCCAAGCACCGGGACGCCGTGCTGTCCTCGGTCGTGGACGCCGTCGACGACACCGTCCACCGGCTGACCTCGCGCGGGCTCGTCGAGCTCGACGACTACGAGCGCAAGGCGCTCGTGAAGGACCTCACGGTGGCCTTCTACACGGGGCGCAGCGAGTAGCACCCTCGGCGGTACGGGAACGGGTGGCCGGATTCGACCGGACCACCCGTTCTCCCTTTGGTATGGACACGGCCAACTGCCGTCAATAGTCTGGAACTTGGTCTAGACCTGAGATCGCATCCCCACGCGTGCGCACGCTCTCGCCGAACTCCCCCCACGTTCAAGGAGCATCATGCGTCACTTCCGCATGCCCGGACGGGCGGGCGCCGCCGCGCTCGGCCTCGGCCTCGTCGCCGGAATCACCCTGCTCGGCGCCCCCAGCGCCAGCAGCCACGGCTACACCGACACCCCCATCAGCCGCCAGAAGCTCTGCGCCAACAAGGCCGTCGCCGACTGCGGTGCCATCCAGTGGGAACCGCAGAGCGTCGAGGGCTTCAAGGGCTTCCCGGCCGCCGGCCCCGCCGACGGCAAGATATGTTCCGCCGGACTCCCGCAGTTCGCCGAGCTCGACAACCCGCGCGGCGGGGCCTGGCCCACCACCAAGGTGACCAGCGGGCAGAGCTACGCCTTCCGGTGGCAGTTCACCGCCAACCACTCCACCACCGACTTCAAGTACTACGTCACCAAGAACGGCTGGAACGGCACCAAGGCCCTCACCCGCGCGGACCTCGAGCCCCAGCCCTTCCTCACCGTCGCCTACAACGGCGCACGGCCCGCCATGACCACCGTCCACCAGGGCGCCATGCCGAGCGGCAAGTCCGGCCGGCACCTGATCCTGGCCGTCTGGACCGTCAACGACACCCCGATGGCCTTCTACGCCTGCTCCGACGTTCAGTTCTGACGCAACGTCAGCTAACCTCCGGCGGCATGCGGACGACGACTGCACCCGAGACCGTCGCGGAACTCGTGGCGCGCCAATGGGGCGACCACCGGCCCGGGCTGAAGTACGAGGACACCGGACACACCGTTCTCAGCCACCACCGGACCGCCCAGGAGGCCGCCGCGCGCGCCGCGCTCCTCGTCGACCTCATGCCCCCGGGGGCCGAGCCGCACCTCGGGGTGCTGCTGGACAACACCCCCGAGTTCCCGTTCTGGCTCGGCGCGGCGGCCCTCGCGGGGGCCGCCGTCGCCGGGATCAACCCCACCCGGCGCGGCCCCGAGCTGGCCCGCGACATCCTGCACACCGACTGCCGGATCCTGGTGACCGAAACGGCCCACCTGCCGCTGCTGCGCGGCCTCGACCTGCCGGGCGTGCGCCTCCTGGTCACGGACACCGAGGAGTACGGGGCCCTGCTCGCCCCCTACGCCGCCGCCAAGCCGGGCGAGGCGACGCTGGGGACCCCCGGCCCGGCCTCCCGGCTGCTCCTCTACTTCACCTCCGGTTCCACCGGCGCCCCCAAGGCCGCCATCTGCACCCAGGGCCGGCTCGCGGCGGCCGGATCCGCGCTGGCCCGCCGGTTCTCGGTGACCCCGCAGGACGTCCACTACGTCTGCATGCCGCTCTTCCACGGCAACGCGGTCATCGCCGACTGGCTCCCGGCGCTCGCGGGCGGGGCGTCGGTGGCGCTGCGCCGACGCTTTTCGGCCTCCGCGTTCCTGGACGACGTACGCGGTTACGGGGCGACGTACTTCACCTACGTCGGGCGGGCCGTCCAGTACCTGCTGGCCACCGAGCCGCGGCCCGACGACCGGGAGCACACCCTGCGGCTCGGTTTCGGGACCGAGGCCGGGGCGGTGGACGCGGCGCGCTTCGCCGAACGGTTCGGCGTCCCGCTGGTGGAGGGCTACGGGGCCACCGAGGGCGGCGCCTCCGTCCAGCACACGCCCGACACCCCGCCGGGTGCGCTGGGCCGGGCCGGGGAGGGGGACGACCTGGCGGTGCTCGATCCGGAGACGGGGGCCGAGTGCCCGGCGGCGGTGCTGGACGCGGACGGGCGGCTGCTGAACGGCTCGGCGGCGATCGGGGAGCTGGTCAACCGCGGCCGCAGCCTGTTCGAGGGGTACTGGCGCAACCCCGGCGCGGAGGCCGCCCGCACCCGGGACGGCTGGTACTGGACCGGCGACCTCTTCTTCCGCGACGCGGCGGGCTTCCTGTACTTCGCGGGCCGTACGGACGACCGGCTGCGGGTCGACAGCGAGAACCTGGCCGCGGCGGTGATCGAGAACATCCTGGCGCGGTGGTCCGACGCGGCGGCGGTCGCGGTCTACGCCGTGCCGGACGAGGTCGCGGGGGACCAGGTGATGGCGGCCGTCGCCCTGCGGGCGGGGGCGGGGTTCGACCCCGAGGCGTTCGCGGCGTTCCTGGCCGCGCAGCCGGACCTCGGCACGAAGATGGCGCCGCGCTACATCAGGATCGTGCCGGGGATGCCGGTCACCGCGACCAACAAGGTCCACCGGGTGGCCCTGCGCCGGGCCGGCTTCAGGTGCCCCGACCCGGTCTGGCACCGCCCCCGCACGGGGCCCTACCGCCCGCTGTCCGAGTCCGACCTCGCAGCGCTGCTGTCGGAGTACGAGGCCCAGGGCCGAGCGGACCTGCTGGACCGCTAGCCGCCGGTCATGGTTTTGAGCACCCCGGGGGACCAGGTAGTATTTTCTCTGTCAGCAGGCGCCGCTAGCTCAGTTGGTTAGAGCAGCTGACTCTTAATCAGCGGGTCCGGGGTTCGAGTCCCTGGCGGCGCACCTGTCCTTCGGGCGGTTTCCGGTTCACCGGGAACCGCCCGAAGTGTTTTCCGGCCCCGCTGGCGGGCGGGCCCGGCCGGGGCGTCCCCCGCTACAGGGTGAGCGACAGCAGCAGCGGCGCGGCCTTCCGGTTGAGGGTGTCCGCCGCGGCCCGCAGCCGGTGCGCGTGCTCGACCGGCATCGACAGGGCCAGGCAGCCCACCGAGGCCCCGGCCGTGATCGGGACGGCCGCGCAGACGGTGCCGACGGCGTACTCCTGGAGGTCCAGCACGGGCACGGTGGCCGGCTGGGCGTCCAGCTTGGAGAACAGGATCCGCTCGTTCACGATCGTCTTCGACGTGAGCCGCGCGATCTTGTGGCGGGACAGGTGGTCGCGCCGCCCGTTCAGGTCGAGCTGGGTCAGCAGGCACTTGCCGACCGCGCTGGCGTGCGCCGCGGAGCGGAAGTCGACCCACTCGTGGACCTTCGGCGTGCGCGGGCTGTCCGCGAACTGGGTGATCCTGACCTCGCCGTCCACGTACCGGCTGATGTAGACCGCCGCCCCCACGGAATCGCGCAGCCGGTCCAGGGTCTCCTGGAGCTTGTCCGTCAGGGCCTGCTGGCGGTCGACGCCGGAGCCGAGCAGGACCAGGGAATCCCCTATGGCGTAGGCGCCGTCGGACACCTGCAGGACATACCCCTCCCGGCGCAGCATGAGCAGCATCGGGGCGAGATGGACTGCGGGCAGGCCGGTCTCACGCGCGATCTGCACATCGGTCACACCGCCGGTGTGCCGTGCGATCGTTTCGAGTACGCGTAGTGCGTACTGCACCGAGTGGAACGGCGCGGTCGGCTCGGGCTTCAGCGCCACGGTTTCCCCCTAGCAGGTTGTTACCGCTTGCCCTACCACGATAGCCATCAAGAGGCCCATGTGGAGCGCCTGTTGGGGAGATTGATGGCTCAATCACGTCGCCCCGCCAGGATCTACTCCATTGGCATATGCCATGGTCAAGCTCACTGTCCCGGTGTGCCGGGAATGCCCGGGCGCCGCCCACGGTTCGAGTTCTTCGTACGGACGACGGAACGAGACGGGAGCGACGATGAGTGACACCGGGGACGCGTATCGACAGCAGGGCCGGGGCGCCGTCCAGGGCGCGGCCCGGGTCAGTGCGCCCGTACCGCTCTCGGTCCTGGACCTGGTCACCGTGGGTGCCGGCAGCACCGCCCGCGCCTCCCTGCGCACCAGCGTGGACATCGCCCGGCTCGCCGAGTCCCGCGGCTACCACCGCCACTGGGTCGCCGAGCACCACTCCATGCCCGGGGTCGCCAGCTCCTCCCCGGCCGTGATCCTGGCCCACCTCGCCGCGCACACCTCCCGCATCCGGCTCGGCTCGGGCGGGGTCATGCTGCCCAACCACGCCCCGCTCGCCGTCGCCGAGCAGTTCGGCACCCTGGAGGCGCTCGCGCCGGGCCGCATCGACCTCGGCCTCGGCAGGGCTCCCGGCACCGACGGGCGCACGGCGATGGCGCTGCGCGGGCCCGGCCGCCTCGACGAGGCCGCCGAGGAGTTCCCCCGGCAGCTCGCGGAGCTCACCCGCTTCCTCGACGACGACTTCCCCGACGGGCACCCGTACGCCCGCGTGCACGCCGTGCCGGGCCCGGTCCAGGGGCCCGCGGGGCGGCCGCCGCTGTGGCTGCTCGGCTCCTCCGGCTTCAGCGCCCGCCTCGCCGGCGAGCTGGGGCTGCCCTTCGCCTACGCCCACCACTTCTCGGCGGCCGGCACCCTGCCCGCGCTCGACCTCTACCGGCAGAGCTTCCGCCCCTCGGCCGTCCTCGACGCCCCCTACGCCCTCATCGGGGTCGGGGCGCTGGCCGCGGACAGCGCCGAGGAGGCCCGCGCCCAGGTGCTCACGGGGGCGCTGTCGATGCTGCGGCTGCGCAGCGGGCGCCCCGGTCTGGTCCCGACGCCAGAGGAGGCCGCGGCGTACCCGTTCTCACCGCTGGAGCGGGAGTTCGTGGACGGCTGGCTCGCGAACATCGTGCACGGCACCCCCGACGAGGTGCGCGCCGGACTCGACGGCCTGGCCAAGAGGACGGGCGCGGACGAGCTGATGCTGACCGCCAACGCCCACAGCGGCGAGGCCCGGCTGAGGTCCTACGGGCTCGTCGCAGATGCGTACGGGATGCCGGCGGAGGAGTCGGCGCGGGGGTGACCGCAGGAAAACGGGGTTCGGCTGGTTTGTTGCCGAAACCTTGCCGGAAGATGGCCTAAGCCACCCTTAAACCGCTCGTCACCCGGGGTGGCGAGCGGTTTCTGATGTGCCTTCAGGTCTCTGACGAGCGCATTTGGCTGCTCAGTGGTCTAGTCCTTCTTTGGTCCAAACCATTGACTGGGGCGCGGCGTGATCGCTATCACTTCTCTCACCTGAAGCTGATGCTCTCCCCTCCCACCCCCCGGAGGCAGTTCATGCACATCCGTAAACCCCTCATCGCGGCCGCCGCCACGGCCGCGCTGGCAGCCGGTGCGCTCGCCTCCTTCGCCGGGCTCGGTACCGCCCAGGCCGCGGGCTCGGCGGCCGGCGCCGCGGCCGGCGGCGTCCGCATCGCCTACTACGACCAGTGGAGCGTGTACGGGAACGCCTTCTACCCCAAGCACCTGGACACGCGGGGGATAGCCGGCAAGCTGGACGTGATCAACTACTCGTTCGGCAACATCCACCCCACCGACCTCACCTGTTTCGAGGCGAACAAAGCGGCGGGTGACGACAACAACCCCAACGCCGGTGACGGCGCGGGCGACTCCTACGCCGACTACCAGAAGTCCTTCGGCGCGGCGGACAGCGTGGACGGCGTCGCCGACACGTGGAACCAGCCGATCGTGGGCGTCTTCAACCAGTTCAAGGAACTGAAGGCCAAGTACCCCCACCTGAAGATCAACATCTCGCTGGGCGGCTGGACCTACTCCAAGTTCTTCCACGACGCGGCCAAGACCGACGCCTCCCGCAAGAAGCTCGTCGCCTCCTGCATCAAGCAGTACATCAAGGGCGACCTCCCGGTGGAGGGCGGCTACGGCGGCCCCGGCACCGCGGCCGGCATCTTCGACGGCATCGACATCGACTGGGAGTACCCCGGCTCCTCCGGCGGCCACCTGGGCAACCACTACGGCCCCGAGGACAAGCAGAACTTCACCCTGCTGCTGGCGGAGTTCCGCAAGCAGCTCGACGCCGAGGGCGCGGCCAACGGCGGCAGGAAGTACATGCTGACCGCGGCCCTCCCGGCCGGCCAGGACAAGATCAAGTACATCGAGACGGACAAGATCGGCGCGTACCTCGACTACGCGAACATCATGACGTACGACATGCACGGCGCCTGGGACGGCGACGGGCCGACCTACCACCAGTCCCCGCTCCAGCCCTCGGCGGCCGACCCGACCGACCCGATCGCGCCGGGCACCGAGAAGTACAGCATCGACAAGGCCATCGACTCCTGGATCGACGGCAACCCGGCCTACGGCATCGCGGGCGGCTTCCCCGCCAACAAGCTGACCCTGGGCTACGAGTTCTACTACCGCGGCTGGAAGGGCGTCCCGGCGGGCACCACCAACGGCCTCGCCCAGAGCGCCACCGGCGGCTCAGCCGCCCGGCCGCTCAGCCAGCAGGCGGGCATCGCGCACTACAAGGAGCTCGGCGGGATCGTCGACAACCCGGCGACCACCTTCTGGGACGACCAGTCCAAGTCCTCGTACTTCTACAAGGACGGCGAGTTCTTCACCGGCCTGAACCAGAAGTCCATCCAGGCCCGGGTCGACTACGGCAAGCAGCGCGGCCTGGCCGGCGCGATGATGTACTCGCTCCTCGGCCTGGACAGCAACACCACGCTGCTGAACCAGATCTCGGACGCCCTCGGCGGGACGACCGTGCCGCCGACCACCCCGCCCACGACGCCTCCCACCACCCCGCCGACCACGCCTCCGACGACCCCGCCGACCACGGGCTGCGGCACGACCCCGGCCTACGTCGCGGGCACCGTCTACACCGGCGGCAGCGAGGTCTCGCACAACGGCCGCAAGTACAAGGCCCAGTGGTGGACGCAGAACGAGACGCCGGGCACCACCGGTGAATGGGGTGTCTGGAAGGACCTCGGCGCCTGCTGATCTCCCCCCACCCCGCGCCGAGCGGCGGCCTGCCCCGCATCCCCCTCAGACGAGGGGGTGCGGGGCAGGTCCGTCGGACGGCGCGGACGCGGTGGCGGACGCCGTGGCGGCGGACGGGGCCTGGGCGGCGGCCGCGGAGGACGCCGCGGCGGCCTGGCGGCCGATCATGCGGGCGATCACGTCCGGCGCCACCGCACGGGAGTAGAGCCAGCCCTGCCCCGTGTCGCAGCCGACGCGCCGCAGCCGGGCCGCCTGCCCCGCCGTCTCCACGCACTCCGCGGTGACCGTCAGGCCCAGCCGGTGCGCGAGCTGGACCAGGGCCTCCACGATCGTCTCGTCGGCCGGGTTCGGGTGCGTCCCCTCCTCGTAGCGGAAGCCCCGTACGAAGGACCCGTCCAGCTTCAGCACCGACACCGGCAGCCGGCTGAGGTAGGCCAGGTTCGAGTACCCGGTGCCGAAGTCGTCGATCGCGATCCGCACGCCCATGTCGCTGAGCGCCTGCAGGGCTTGCAGCGGCCGGCCGGCCGAGCCCATCACGGCCGACTCGGTCAGTTCCAGCTGGAGCAGCTGCGGGGCGAGCCCCGTCTCGGCCAGGATCTCCGCGACATCGCCCACCAGGTCCGAGTCCCACACCTGCCGCACGGCCACGTTGACCGAGACGAAGACGGGTGCGTCGCTGGGCTGCTCGATCTGCCAGCGGCGCGCCTGCCGGCAGGCCGTGCGCAGCACCCACCGCCCCAACTGGACGATGGAGCCGTCCTCTTCGGCGATCCCGATGAACCGATTCGGCGTCAACGTGCCGAACTGCGGGTGCTTCCAGCGCACCAGCGCCTCGACCCCGCGCACCGCCCCGCTCTCCAGGTCCACCAGGGGCTGGTACTCCAGCTCGAACTCCCCCCGCTCCACGGCCGGCCGCAGCGTCGAGGACAGGGCCTGGCGCGTCATGCGGTGCGCGTTGCGCTCGGGGTCGAAGAGGGTCCAGCGGGCCTTGCCGTCCGCCTTCGCCCAGTACAGCGTCGTGTCGGCGGCCTGCATCAGCCCCGTCGCCGAGGTGCCGGCCGTCGCCCGCTCCACCACCCCGATCGACGCGGAGACCGACAGCCGCTGCCCGGACAGGTCGAACGGCTCCTGGACGGCGGCCAGTACGCTGCGCGCCAGGTCCGCGAGCTGTTCCGTGCCCGTGGAGTCCTCGACCAGCACGGCGAACTCGTCGCCGCCGAGCCGCGCGACCAGGTGCCCGCTGGTGCGCCCGTAGCCGGACTGGTCGGCGCACTGGGTCAGCCGGGCGGCGACGGCGGCCAGCAGCCGGTCGCCGACGCGGTGGCCGAGGGTGTCGTTGACCGCCTTGAACCCGTCGAGGTCCAGGTAGCACAGCCCGATCCGGCCGGTCCCGCCGCCGTGTTCGTACGAGGACGCCTCCAGTGCCGCGGAGAGCCGCTCGAAGAACAGCGCCCGGTTGGGCAGCCGGGTGACGGGGTCGTGCATCTGGAGGTGGCGCAGGCGCGCCTGGAGGTCGCGCCGGTCGCTGATGTCGGCGACGGACAGCAGGACGTCGCCGGTGCCCGGTACGGGCCCCAGGGTGACCTCGGTCCACAGCGAATGCCCGTCGGGGTGTTTGAGGCGTCGGGTGCAGCGCAGCCGGGCCTGCCGTCCGCGGAGCACCTCCTGGTAGGCGGCCCAGGTGCGGGCCTCCGCGGCCAGGTCCACCAGGTCGGCGGCCGGCCGGTGGACGAGTGCGTGCGGCTCGGCGCCCAGGAGGCCGGCGAAGGCCTCGTTGGCGGTGACGACGTACCCGTCGCGGTCGACGACGGCCATGGGGAGGTGGGCCGCGTTGAACGCGGCCCGGTAATCGCGCCGCTCGGACTCGGCGCGCGGCGGAACTGCCGTTGCCGACACTGTCGCGTGACGCTCCGTAATGGCCGATCGGATGCTGTCGGCCGCCGAACCGGTTCCTTCAGAGGTTCCGCTCACCGTTGGCTCCCGCAGTGCTCGTGAGTGTCCGTGCAGGAAAGTGTGCCGATCATAGAGGCTGCCGGGAGGCCCTATCCAGCGGCGTCGCCGTGCGGGGGGCGGGAGTTCGGCGTGATGACGCAGTGGCGGCCCCACTCCGGGCGATCGTTTCTGCGCGGCTGTGAGCATGCGGAGGCCCCTGCTGATCTCGTGTGATCGGTCGTGACGTTCTGTAGGCATCCGGGTGAAGGCCGAGGGTCACTGGCTTGCCGGATTGCTCACTCGTGTGGGGCAGGGCAACAGGGCATTGGTAAGACAAGCACCTCAAGGTGGACGAACAGGTACTAATCCACCACCGGAGGTCGATGTGACGCGACAGGTGACACCCGGGGGAGTGGACCGCCCCCGCCTCCGAAGTACGGGTGCGGCCCTCACCTCCCTGACGGCGCTCGCCGCCATGTCGCTCGTCGCGGGGCCCGCGGTGGCCGATTCCGGAGCCGGTCCCTGCGCGCTGACCCGCACGGCCGCGCACCATTCCCTGGGCCTGGACACCTGGAACGGCGCCTACCCGCGGCCCGAGCGCACCCTCGACGCGGTCATGGTCTTCCTCTCCTTCCCCGACCACCGGACCGCCCTGTCCCCCGAGGAGATCGCCGGCGACTACTTCCCCGCCACCAGCGACTTCTTCGAGCGGGCCTCCTACGGCCGGTTCCGCCTCGTCCCCCATCCGCAGAAGCAGTGGATCCGGATGCCCAAGCCGTCCACCGCGTACGGGATACAGCGCGACTGGGCCCCGGAGGACCGGGCGGCCTACCTGCGCGACGCGGTCACGACCGCCGACGCCCAGGTGGACTTCGGCAAGTACGACGTCGTCTACTTCGTGGCCGATCCGGACGCGCCCGGGGTGGACTCCGACGCCACGAAGGTCGTCAACTTC
The DNA here is from genome assembly GCF_040652335.1 of Streptomyces sp. NPDC048270. Classification (NCBI taxonomy): domain Bacteria; kingdom Bacillati; phylum Actinomycetota; class Actinomycetes; order Kitasatosporales; family Streptomycetaceae; genus Streptomyces; species Streptomyces sp. NPDC048270. The sequence continues at coordinate 213,006 of NZ_JBEZLV010000004.1, read as the reverse complement.
GACCGTCCGATCCGCGCCGACGGCACGGACCTGCGGCGGATCGTCACCGTCTTCGAACGGCACCCGCCGGACCGCAACGTGCTCGCCCACGAGACCGGCCACGTCTTCGACCTGCCCGACCTCTACCACCGCCCGACGGACGGCAAGGGCGACTGGGACACCCACGTCGGGGACTGGGACGTGATGGGCAGCCAGTTCGGCATGGCCCCGGACCTCTTCGCCTGGCACAAGTGGAAGCTCGGCTGGCTGGACCCCGGCCAGGTGGACTGCGTCCAGTCGGGCTCCTCGCTGCACACCCTCCAGCCGCTGGCCGAGGCCCCCGTGCGGGGCGGCACGGGAGGGACCCGGCTCGCCGTGATCCGTACCGGCCCCGGCAGTGCGATCGCCGTCGAGGCGCGCGGCTCCGCCGGCAACGACGGGGACACCTGCACCGAAGGGGTGCTGGTCTACCGGGTGCGCAACGAGGCGGCGTCGGGCGGCGGACCGATCGAGGTCCTGGACGCGCATCCGTCGACGGAGGCGTGCTGGGACCGCTCGGTCTACCCGCCGCTCGCGGACGCGCCGCTGGAGGTGGGCGAGACGTACACCGTGCCGGGGGAGCGGATCACCATCGAGGTGGCCGACCGGACCCAGTCGGGCGCGTACACGGTGAAGATCACCACCTAGCCGGTCGTTCCCGAACGAAGAAGGCCCCCACTCCGAGGAGTGGGGGCCTTCTTCCGTCTGTGCGCCGCCAGGGACTCGAACCCCGGACCCGCTGATTAAGAGTCAGCTGCTCTAACCAACTGAGCTAGCGGCGCCTGCTGACGTCGTAGACATTACCAGGAGGTTCCGCGGAACTAAAAATCGATATCCGCAGCTCGGGCCGCGCGGACGAACGCCCACAGCAGGGCCTCGGGCCCGGGCAGCCAGGGCCTGCGCGCGTCGGGGGCCACCAGCCAGCGCGAGGGGCCGGGGACGGCGGCCAGCGGCGGCACGGTGACGGCGTCGCCGAGCCCGTGGCACAGCGGCGCCGGGGCGCTGCGGGAGCCTCCCCACTCTCCCCCTGACTTCGTCGGGGGGTCCCCCACCCACGCCAGCAGGGCGGGGAGCCGGTGGGCCGTACCGGTGGCGGCGAAGAGGAGCATCCGGCCGCGGTGCACGGCGACCGGGCCGCAGCCGGGCCCCTCGGCCCAGAGCAGGTCCAGGATCCGGCGCCCGAACACCACCGGGACGTTGACGACGTCGAAGGCGTTCCCGCAGGGCAGCACCGCGGGCGCGGCGGGCCGGGCCTCCCAGGCGGCGAGGGTGCTCCCCGGCCGCGCGCAGGCGGAGACGAGCCAGGCGGCGCCCTGCGGGGTGACGTGGGTGGCGCAGGCGGTGCGTACGTCGGGGAGGGCGGGGCGTCCGGGAGCCGTCGTCAGCGTCGTCATGCCTCCAGGTCTACCCGGCGTAACGTTCCCGTTTCCGCGAGTTACCGGAATCCGGGACGCGGCGGGCACCGCTGGGGTATGTTGCGCCCCGCATATGCCAGCCGCCCGGGCTCAGGTGGCTTCGGGGCCCTCGTCGCGCTGGAGGGACTCGCCGAACTCGATCATCTTGCGGGCGTAGTCCTCGGTCCACTCCGCCTGCTCCGCGATCAGCGCCGGCGACAGCCGGTCGAACCGCCGCGGGTCCGCCAGCTGCGCCGCCGCCAGGGCCTGGAACTCCACCGCCCGCTCCTGCGCGGCCCGGAAGGCCAGCGTCAGCTCGGTCGCGCGGGCCAGCAGCTCGCGAGGGTCCTCGATGGACTCCAGGTCGAAGAAGTGCTCCGGGTCCGTGGCGGCCGCGGAGGGCTCGAAGAGCAGGGGTGCGGGCCGAAGCCTCCGCTCGGTCCGCTCGGGCTCTGCCATGCCTGTCCTCCTGCTGCGCGCGTGCTGTGCTTCCGGGCCACCGTCCATTGTCCAACGCCCCGCAAGACCGCACCGGGACGGGGCTCACACGGTGACGGCCTCGGCGGCGCGCCCGGCCGCCAGACGCGCCACGTCGTCGAGTACGCCGGCCAGCTCGTCCGCGAGGCCCGCGGGCGCCTCGAACCCCTCGGGGCCGACCAGGCCCGCGATGCCGGGGACCGCGACGGACCGCCCGGCGGGCCGCATGCCGACCCGGGTGAGCACCGGCAGCAGCATCTCGGCGGCCGGGGCGCCGCCCGTGGCGCCCCCGCTGTAGCTGACGATGCCGACCGGCTTGCCCTGCCACTCGCGGTACAGGAAGTCGATCGCGTTCTTGAACGGGGCGGTGAAGCCGCCGTTGTACATCGGCATGACGAAGAGGAAGGCGTCCGCGGCGTCGACCAGCGCGCTCCAGTCCCGGGTGTGCTGGTGGGCGTAGACGCCGCTGGAGGCGTACTCGGGCTCGTCCAGGAAGGGCAGCGCGATCTCGGCGAGGTCGACGGGGGTCACCTCGAAGCCGCCGCGGGCGCGGGCCTGCTCGGCGACCCACCGGGCGAGGGGGCGGCCGGAGGAGGTGGGGCGGGTGGCGGCGGAGAGGACGTGCAGACGGGTCACGGCGGGGACTCCCGGTCATCGGTGCGTGGATTTGTTGACGTGTCACCTATGGAAGCGGGGATACGGGTGACGTGTCAACCATCTAGGTGATGTGTCACCGACCTGGCTACAGTGCTGATATGACCCCCCCATCCGGGCCCCGCTGGCTCAGCGAGGCCGAACAGGACGCCTGGTACGCCTGGCGTCGGATGTTCCCGCTGGTCAACGCGGGGATCGCGCGGGACCTCGGGCAGGACAGCGGCCTCTCCGAGGCGGACTACGACGTCCTGTCGGTGCTCGGCTCCACCGACGGCCACCGCATGCGGATCAGCGCGCTCGCGGTCCTGATGCACTGGTCGCGCAGCCGGCTGTCCCACCAGCTCACCCGCATGGAACAGCGCGGGATCGTGCGCCGCGAGGAGGTCGCCGGGGACGGCCGGGGCGCGGAGGTGGTCCTCACCGGGGCGGGGGTGGACACCATCACGGCCGCGGCCCCGCTCCACGTGGAGTCGGTGCGCCGCCACCTGATCGACGTCCTGACGCCGGACCAGCTGCGCACCCTGGCCGAGGTCGGCGAGGTGCTCCGCGAACGCCTGGGCGCCGAGCGCAAGGGCGGCTAGACCCCCTGGGGCGGCCGGCCGATCACGCCGCGAGTCCGGCGTGATCGGCCGGACACCCCTAGGGCCGCCAGGCCACCCGGTGCTCCGCCAGGTGGGCCAGGACCGAGTGGTTCGCCTCCCAGCCGTCCGGGAACTTCACCGTCACGCCCAGCTGCACCGGCTCGGTCGAGGGGTGGTCGTCCAGGAGCTCCGCTATGCCGGCCCGGGCCACCACCACGCAGGCGTGCCGGTGCCGGGAGGCCAGCACGCACAGGCGGCCCGTCTCCAGGTGGAACGCCGTCGCGTCCGGCCGGCCCGACAGGGGGTGCAGGATCACCGTGAGGTCGTACTCCCGCCCCTGGAGGCGGTTCGCGGTGTCCACCGTGACGCCGGTGACCCCGTGCACCGCCAGCGCCGCCCGGATCGCCGAGGCCTGGTCGCGGTGCGCGGTGCCCACCGCGACGCGGTCCGCGGTCAGCGGCGACGGCTCCGCAGACCGCTCGTCGGAGGTCACCGCCCCGCGGTCCAGGGCCCGGCGGACCACCAGGGCCACCGCCGCCACCGCCTCCGGGTCGGTGCGCGGGGTGTGCCGCGCGGGCAGCTCCAGCAGGCCCCAGCCCGACTCGGCGGCCTCGTCCAGCACCCGGTCCGGCCCCGACCCGTCCGAGGGGACCCCGTACGACAGCCGCCGCTCGCCCGGACCCGTACCGCTGCGGAACTGCGTGTACGGGTAGAACGCCCGGGAGACCAGCGGCGCGGCGGTCGCCGGGAGCCGCCACGAGACCGGCAGCCGGTGCTGCGGCAGCCGCGGGTTGTGGGCCAGCAGGGTGCTGACCGCCGAGGCGGAGGGGTCGTACGACAGGCCGGCCCACTGCTCCGCGCCCACCACGCTGAAGGGGTCCAGCTGCCCCGGGTCGCCCACGAACAGCGCCCGCTCGAACAGTCCGGCCACGGCCAGCAGCGCGTCGGAGCGCATCTGGTACGCCTCGTCGACGATGGCGTGCTCCCAGGGCTCCGCGTCCTTGACGTAGGCCCACTTCGCCGCCGTGGAGATGGTGATCGGCAGCTCCGCGAGGTCCCCCGGCTTGGCGGAGAGCGTGACCGAGGGCAGCTCGCGCAGCGCGGGGTCGTACGCGTCGCCCTCGCTGCTGTGCAGCCGGCCGACCTTCAGCTCCGGATCCTTGTCGGCGAGCCGCAGCACCAGGTCGTCGACCTGCGCGTTGGTCTGCGCCACCACCATCAGCCGGCGCCCGGCCGCGGCCAGTTCGCGGGCCGCCCGGACGACGAGCGTGGACTTGCCGGCCCCGGGCGGGGAGTCGACGACCACGCCCCGCTCGGTCCCGTGCAGGGTGTCGCGCAGGATGGCGGCGGTCGCCTCGGCGGCCGCCGCCCCCGGGTCGAAGGAGTTCACAGCACGTCCTCGTCGGTCACGGCGTCGGGCAGCACGGGGGCGGCCAGGTGCCCCGGCGGGCCGCCGTGGGTCCACGGGGTCCGCTCCGGGTCCGGCAGCTTGGGCCCGCCGCGCGCGTCGTGCTCGAAGAGCGTCCAGCACACCCGGTCGCCCTTCTCCGGCACCGATCCCGGCTCCGGCTCCCGGCCGCGGCCCATCTTGTCCAGGAGCCGCAGCACGATCCGGCCGTCCTCCTCGAAGCGTACGAACCGCGCGCTCTGCGGACGCCCGTCCAGCGAGCGGAAGACCTTCCCGCCGCCGCCCTCCGAGAGCTGCGGGCGGTCCTCGGTCGCCACCGTCACCAGCGGGCGCGGACTCGGCCGCTTCGACTCCGTCCACTCCATCACCACCTCGGTGACCTCACCGGCGAAGGCCTCGCCCGAGAGCCGCCGGCCCGCCATCACCAGGGGGTCGTCCAGCGCCTCCTGGGCGTCGAGCCGCACCTGCTCGGTCTCCCGCGTGGCCAGCTTCTGCGCCGCCGTCACCGCGTCGTCGCGGCGCGGCTGCGGCGGCTCGCCCGCCCGGACCCGGTCCCGGTGGCCGGTGTACGACCAGCGGTCGCGCGTCCAGCGCTCCTCGGCGCGCTCGCCGGGCGGCAGGGTGCGCAGCAGGTCGATCGCCTCCCACGTCATCCACCAGGTGCTCGACATCTGCTCCACGACCAGCCGGCGCACCGCCCGTTCGGCGAGGCGCGCGTCGCGGCCGTCGTCCCCGGGACCGGCCGCCAGGGCCGCGCGCGCCGCGTCGTAGCGGGCGATCGCCGGTGCCAGCAGCTTGTTGTCGAAGGCCGGGTCGGTGGCCGGACCGGCCGGCGGGCACAGCAGCTGGCCGTCCTTGTCCCGGCCCAGCTCCGTCCGCAGGGCGGCCTCGGCCCCGGACCTGCCCTCGGGCGGGTCGATCCAGGCGAGCAGCGCGCCCAGGTGCTGGTCCTCCAGGTTGCTCTGGCCGCTCGCCCAGTGCCGCCCGAGCAGCTCCGTGGCCGACAGGAGCATCGAGGAGCCCGGGACCCGCGCCCGCTCGCCGAGGTGCGTGAACCAGCGGCCCAGCAGCGGCACCTTCGGCGGCGCCGGATAGGGATTCTCCGGATCCTCCTCGGCCGTCCGCCGGAACCGCATCGACCGGCCCAGCAGGCGCACGTACTCGATGCCCGCCCGGCTCGGCACGATCAGTTGCGGGGCGTCCCGGCACAGCTCGGCCTCGACCTTGACCTTCTTGCCCGTCTCCGGGTCCGTCTCGGTGCGCTCGGCCGGCTCCACGTCGTCCGCGTAGGAGTCGATGTGGGCCAGGACGTGGACCGCCAGGTCCGCGAGGAACGCCCAGCGCAGGGCCCGGTCGCGCGGCTGGGGTATCACGAACACCCGCGGCTCGTGCCGGTCGGTGCCGACCAGCGCGCCCAGCGGGGCCCCGGCCTCGCCGGCCGTGGTCAGCGGCACGAGGACCATCGGGGTCTCGGACAGGTGGCGGTGCCGCACGGTCGCGAGCGGCTGCGCGCGGCCCGCGCGGACCGCCTCCAGCCGGGCCAGGGTGTTCAGCAGGGGCATTCGGGCGTCTCCGGGACGGGGTGCGGCGGGAGGGCGGCGGCCAGTTCCAGCGCCTCGGCGCGCAGCCGGGCCGCCCGGTGCAGCGCGGCCGCCGTCGGATCGTCGGCGCGGCCGGCGCCGGAGGCCGCCGCCAGGGCCTGCTCCACGGTGGTCAGCGCGCCCAGCTCGCCCCGTACGGAACGGCCCAGCGCGGTCACCTCGTCGGCGGCGCGGGCCCGGTCCCGGCAGTGGAAGGCCAGCTCGCAGGCGGCCAGGCACTCGGGGGCGTACGAGGCGTCCACCGCGGCCACGGCATCGGCCAGCTCCTCGGCGGTGCGCGCCGGGTCGAAGCTGAGCCCCTCGGGCAGCGCGTCGGCCAGCTCCTCGACCCGGGTCAGCCGCTCCAGCTGGCGCCGGGTCACGGAGCGCTCGCGGCGGACGTCGACGGGCGAGGCGGTGGGCAGGTTGGAGAAGTCCTTGGGGCAGACCAGCAGCACGGTGTGCCCCACCTCGGCGCCGGCCAGCTTCTCCGCGGTCTTCTCCAGGGCCAGGACGTAGACGGCGGCCTGCCGGGCGGCGGCGCCCACCTTCGCGGCGTCGGCGGCCCCGTCGATCATCGGGAACGACTTGATCTCCACCACGGTCCAGCGGCCGTCGGGGTGCACGACGACGGCGTCCGGCTCCAGGTAGGCGGGGGTGCCCGCGACCTCCAGGGCCAGCATCGGGTGGTCCAGCAGCGTCCACGCCCCGGTGTCCCGGCCGGCGGCGGTGGCCTCGCGCAGGGCGAGCGCGGTGCGCGCGGCGCGGCCCTCGGGCCCGGCGGCGGTCAGATCGGGCACCAGGGCGCCCGCACCGGGGGGCTCGGCCCCGGCGCCGAGGTGCGCGTGGACCAGCCGCAGCAGCTCGGCGCCGCCGTCTCCCTTGACCTTGGCCTCGAAGGAGTTCCCGCGGACGATGGCGAACTGGGACTGCCCGAAGGGGGCGGGGGAGCCGAGGGCCGAGGCGAGGGCGGTCTTGTCCACGCCCGCCCCGTCGAGCAGGGCGCGTCGGCCGCAGCCCGGGTTGGCGGCCAGCGCGGCCAGGGCCCGGGCGTCGAGCGGGCGGGGCGGCACGGCCGGGCCGCGCAGGCCGGCGAGCCGCTGCCGCAGGGTCGTCTGCGGGGCGCTGCGGGGCGGGTAGGAGCTCACCCGCGGAAGTGTCCCATCCGCCACTGACAATCGTGCACTTACGGCGGAAACGGGCCGGGGGCGGCCGTCGGGCGGGCCCGCCGTGCATGTGTTGGATGATGTACGGACGACGGAATTGCCGTAAAAGAGCACGAACACATATGTAACGGGAGAAATTCATGGCCCCCCGCATCCTGCTGGCCCGCCACGGCCAGACGGCGTGGTCCCAGCTCGGCAAGCACACCGGACGCACGGACGTGCCCCTGCTGGAGGAGGGCAGGCGGGGCGCCAAGCTGCTGGGCGAGCGGCTGGCCCGGGACCCGTGGAAGGGGCTGCCCGGCCTGGAGGTCCGCACCAGCCCGCTGGTCCGCGCGAGCGAGAGCTGCGACCTCGCGGGCTTCGGCGTCCGGGCGGAGCCGTGGGACGCGCTGATGGAGTGGGACTACGGGGACTACGAGGGCATGACCCCGGCCGAGATCCAGGCGGTCCGCCCCGGCTGGCTGATCTGGCGCGACGGCGTCCCGGGCGGCGAGTCCGTCGCCGATGTCGCGGCCCGCGCGGACGAGGTGGTCGCCTGGGCCCGCTCGGCGGAGCGGGACGTCCTGGTCTTCGCCCACGGGCACGTCCTGCGCACCCTGGCCGCCCGCTGGCTCGGCTTCGAGGCCTCCTTCGGCGCCCGCATCCGCCTGGAGCCCACCTCGCTGTCGGTGCTCGGCTGGGCGTACGGGGCCCCCGCGCTCGAGCGCTGGAACGACACCGGCCACCTGGACGCCTAGTGCTGTGACCGCAAAGGTTCACCGGGTCGCGACGCCCGGCACGGCACCTCGCTGCGTTGTCGGACCGCGCACGTACGTCCAGTACGAGCCGTGGCCCTCCGCCTTGCGATGCACCGCACCGGACGCCGCGCCCCTGCAAACCTTTCCGGCCACAGCACTAGGAGCCGCCACCCGGGCCGGCCGCCCCGGCCGCAAGGCTGCCGGACATCCGGAAGGTTCGTCGAAAAGACCGTCTCCGTAAGGGAGTTGTCTCGCTGAGTGACTGCGAGGATGGGTCCATGACGATTACTTCCGTGGTGCTGCGGCGGCGCGTGGACGATCTCGGTCCGGCTCTGGACTTCTACGTACGGCTGACCGGCCAGCCGGCGACCCGCTTCGGGTTCGCCGGCCTGGACCTGGCGAGCGTCGGACCGTTCCTGCTGTTCAGCGGGCCCGACGCGATCGCCGAGCGGTTCGCGGGCGTGGCGGCCACGCTCGCCGTGGCCGACCTCGACGCGGCGGTCGCGCACTGCGCGGCCTCCGGGGGCGAGGTGATCGCCGCCCCCGCGGCCACGCCCAACGGGCGCCGCGCGGTGGTGCGCCATCCCGAAGGCGGGGTCTACGAGTACCTCGGCGCCTGACCCGGGGGCGGGCCGGAACCCACGCCGCGCCCCGGGTCAGACGGCGGCGTGCCGGCTCAGGAAGGCGCCCACCCGCGGGGCGCGCTGGTGCGGGATCAGGGTGCGGGCCGTCTCGGAGAGCAGGGAGCGCACCCGCGTGGACTGCACCTCGGCCAGCAGGTCCAGCACCCGGCCCCCCGCCCAGGCGGCCTCGTCGGGGGCCCCCGCGTGGGCCAGGTCGCCGGCCAGCTCGGCGGTGTAGAGGGCCACGTTCCGGGCGAAGTGGGGATCCTGGAGGTCGGCGGCGCGGCGGGCGTGCCGGGCCGCGCGGGCGTGCTCGCCGAGCGTCGCCCAGCACCTGGCCTCCAGGGACTCCAGCTCGGCCTCGCCGAAGAAGGACATCCACTCCGGGTCCGCGCCCGCCGCGCCCCGGGAGAACTCGGTGTGGGCCCGGGTCAGCGCCTCCTCGCAGGCCTTGCGGTCGGCCAGCCCCGCCCAGCCGCCCGCCTCCCGCAGCGCCAGCAGCGACAGCAGCCGCGGGGAACCGAGGGAGCGGGCGGCGCGGCGGCCCGCCTGGGCCGCCCGTACCGCCTCGCGGGAGCGGCCGCAGTCGCGGGCCAGGAAGGCCATGTTGCTGAACGCGTGCGCCTCCAGGCCCGCGTCCCCCGCCACCCGGGCCGTCGCCAGGGCCTCCGCGTAGTGCGAGCGGGCGTCGTCGAAGCGGCCGGAGTCGTGGGCGAGCCAGCCGACCGAGACGGCCAGTTCCCCGGCGCCCGCGTGCAGCCGGTCCTCGGTGGACTGCCGGGTCGCCCCCGCGTCCAGCAGCGCGTACGCGGCGCGCAGGGGGCCGGCCGCCCTGCGGTACAGCGCGTCCGCCCCGTGCCGGTCGTCCAGCAGCCGGATCTGGCGTACGGCGTCCTCGACGGCCGCGGCCTCGGACTCTCCGGCGCGGGAGGGGAGCCGGCGGGCGTCGCCGAGCAGGGTGAGGCTGAGCGTCGCGGCCGCCACGGTCGCGGAGCCGCCCGCCATGAACGCGCGACGCAGCACGTCGCTCTCCTTGGAACGGGAAGGGGTGGGGGACGGGTGGGGGGAGCGGGCGGACGGGTCGCGCAGCGCGGAGCGGCCGCGGACGGCCTCGCGCGGTGAGAAGCCCAGGTCGGCCAGGGTGCGACCGGGGAACATGTGCAGGAAGACCCGCTCGTAGGCGTAGTTCGGGCAGCGGATCTCGCCGGATTCGACCCGGCCGATGTAGCGCGCGTCGCAGGAAACCGTTTCGCCGATCTCCTTCGCGGCCCGGCGCACCAGCGCCGCGAACTCGGCCGGGGAGTGCTGCCCGCGCAGCCGCCGGAACGTGGAGTTGGGTGAGTGGGGGGACGCCGCCATGGACGTGGCCTCTCTGGCAAGGAACGCAGCGCCGGTACGGGAGGTGTGCGGAGGAGTGGCCCGGCGCGCATGAACGTACCGCCAGTACGGGTCCCTTCATGCGATGTTTGTTTACAAAACGGATATCTCACCCGCGATCTGCCATGAACTGCCATCCTTTGCAGCGTCTTGCCGCCGCACCCGTTGACGTTCCGGGGCGTTGAACCCATGCGGAGTGGGAGGCGACTCCCCGCTCCCGGCTCGTACGCGGATCGAGGAGGGGTTCCCTTGGTGGAGGCCGGCATGGAGAGCACTGGAACGAACACCGCGCCCGTGCCCGGTGCGACCGCGACCGTGACGGCGACCTTGACGGCGACCGTGACCGTGGCGGTGGCCGGGAGCGACGCCCCGGACCTGGTGACCGTCCCCACCCGGCAGGGGCTGGAGGCGGTGGACATCATCCGCCGCGCCGGCCGGGCCGGCGGGGTGGGGCCCGTCCTGCACGACGGCTCGGGCGACACGCTCGGCTTCCTCGTCCCGCCCGGCACCGCCGATGCCTGGGACCTGCCGGGCAGCGCGTGCACCCAGACCAACGGGCGCGGGATGCGCTTCGGCGACGCGGTGCCGCCCGCCACCGGAGACACCGGCTGGCTGCTCCCGCCCGAGGCCGTCGAGCCGGTCACCGACCCCGCGGTGCTGCGCGAGGCGCTCGGGGAGGCGGCGCGGCTGATCGAGGCCGCCGACAACTGCCGCTGACCGGCCACAATGGGGTGGTGGCAGGCAAAGACAGAGGCAAGGGCCGGAACAAGGGCGAGCAGCAGCGCGGGCGCGGCGCCGCCGAGCCGGTCGTCGGGCAGGTGGCCGGCGGCCGGGCGGAGCTGGCGCCCGACCGCGAGCGCGCGGACGCCTGGACCCTGCTGGTCGACGGCGCCCCGCAGTCGCACGTGGACCTGGCCGACCCCGGGTACCTGGACTTCGCGTACCAGCGGCGGATCGGCCACCTGATCGACCTCGCCGCACCCGCCCGGCAGCCCCTGAACGTGGTGCACCTGGGCGGCGGCGCCTTCACCCTCGCCCGCTACACCGCCGCCTCCCGTCCCCGCTCCACCCAGCAGATCGTGGAGATCGACGCCGCGCTGGTGGCCTTCGTACGGGAACACCTGCCGCTCGACCCGCAGGCGCGGATCCGGGTCCGCGCGGTGGACGCCCGGGCGGGCCTGGCCAAGGTGCCGGACGGCTGGGCGGACCTGGTCATCGCGGACGTGTTCAGCGGCGCGCGCACCCCGGCCCACCTGACCAGCACGGAGTTCCTGGACGACGTACGCCGTGCCCTCGCGCCCACCGGCTGGTACGTGGCCAATCTCGCGGACGGCCCGCCGCTGGCTCATCTGCGGGGCCAGATCGCGACGGCCGCGTCCCGCTTCGCGGAGCTGGCGCTGGCGGCCGACCCCGTGGTGTGGCGGGGCAAGCGCTTCGGCAACGCGGTCCTGGTGGCCGCGGACCGGGAACTGCCCGTCGCGGAGTTCACCCGGCGGGTCGCGAGCGATCCGCATCCGGGCCGGGTGGAGCACGGCCGGGCCCTGGCGGACTTCACGGGCGGGGCCGCGCCGGTGGCGGACGCCTCGGCGGTGGCCTCGCCGCAGCCGCCGCCGTCGGTCTTCCGCTAGTGCTGTGGCCGGAAAGGTTTGCCGGGGCGCGGCGTCCGGTGCGGTGCATCGCAAGGCGGAGGGCCACGGCTCGTACCGGACGTACGTGCGCGGTCCGACAACGCAGCGAGGTGCCGTGCCGGGCGTCGCGACCCGGTGAACCTCTGCGGTCACAGCACTAGACGAGGGCCCGGGGAGGCCCGCAGGCACCGAGGGCGTACGGCCGCGTCCGACGGCCGCCGAGCGCGGCCCGCGGCCACCGGGAGGCACCGACTGCCAAAGAGGTCTCCCGACAATCGGTCCTGATGCGTAGTGTGTTGATCCCTAGGAGGCCCGCTCCCTCCTACGACGCGCTCAGGAGACGGCCAACGATGTCTGATTCCCCAGCAACCCCGGGTACCCCTTCCCCCAGCACCGCCACGTCCGACTACACACGGCGGCTCGCCCGCCTCGAGCAGTCCGGCATCAAGCGGTTGCTGCCCACCCAGGCTCCCTACCGGTGGAACCTGCAGAGGCTGAAGCTCGGCCGGGTCCTCGACATCGGGTGTGGCCTGGGTCGGAACCTGCTCAACTGCGGACCCCAGAGCGTCGGGGTCGACCACAACCCGCACTCCGTGCAGACCTGCCGCGAGCGGGGGCTGACCGCCTACACCCCCGACCAGCTGGCCGAGGCCGCGGACTGCGGTCCCGGCTCCTTCGACAGCCTGCTGGCCTCGCACGTGCTCGAGCACGTCGACGAGGAGACCGCGGCCTCGCTGCTGGAGCAGTACCTTCCGCTCGTGAAGCCGGGCGGCTCGCTCGTCCTCATCACCCCGCAGGAGGTCGGCTTCCGCTCCGACGCCACGCACATCCGCTGGGTCGGCTTCGAGGAGCTGCGGACCGCGGCGGACCGGGCCGGGGTCGCCGTGCGGCGCACCTACTCGTTCCCCTTCCCCCGCCCGATGGGCAAGGTCTTCCCGTACAACGAGTTCGTGCTGGTGGGAACCGTTCCGGGGGCCACCCGCTAGGCCGTCAGGGATCGACGATCTCGACGACCGGCGGGTGGTCGTGCCAGGTGCAGAAGACCGACACCTCGCGGCCGTCCCGCGTGAAGGTGACCCGGATCCAGTAGTCCTGCTTCCACACCTGCATCCGCCAGCCGGCGGCCGGGGTCGCGGAGACCAGCTCGGCCGCGGAGGCGCCCAGGTCGAAGACCACCCGGCCGCCCGACACCGGGTACGCCTTCACATTGCCCCCGCGTGCGGACGGCTTCGGCGAGGGCCTGGCGGAGGGGGGCCCGGCGGACGGCGACGAGCCGGACGCCGACGCCGGCGCCGATGCCGACTCCGACGGGCTCGGCGAGGCCGACGGGGAGGCCTCCGGCGACGGGGGCAGCGCGTTCCGCGTCGAGGACGACAGCGGCTGCGTGGTCAGCGGAACGGCGAGCGGGCGGTCGTAGGCCGTGCCGGACATGACGGTGTGCACGCCCCACCACGACAGCGTCACCGCTGCCCCGGTCGCCAGCGTCCACGCCATGGCATGTACAAGACCTCGCTGCATCAGGGGACATACTGCACCACCCGTCACAGAGGTGGCCCGGCACCTCCCCGGGTCGCCCGAATGGACTACGGTGCGGGCCATGGCAAGTGTGCTCGTGGTCGAGGACGACCAGTTCGTACGTTCCGCCCTCATCCGGCACCTGACCGAGGCCTCGCACACCGTGCGGAGCGTCGGCACGGCCCTGGAGGCGCTGCGCGAGGTCGCCCACCACCGGTTCGACGTGGTCATCCTCGACCTGGGGCTGCCCGACCTCGACGGGTCGGAGGCGCTGAAGATGCTGCGCGGCATCACCGACGTGCCGGTGATCATCGCGACCGCGCGCGACGACGAGGCGGAGATCGTCCGGCTGCTCAACGACGGCGCCGACGACTACCTGACCAAACCTTTCTCCGTGGAGCACCTCTCGGCCCGGATGGCCGCCGTCCTGCGCCGCGCCCGCGCCGCCGCCGGGGCCGAGCCGCCCTCGCGCGTGCTGCGCGTCGGCGGGCTGGCCATCGACCCGCTGCGCCGCCAGGCCGAGCTCGACGGGACGGTACTGGACCTCACCCGCCGGGAGTTCGACCTGCTGGCCTTCCTCGCCGGTCGGCCCGGGGTGGTCGTGGCCCGGCGCGAGCTGCTCGCCGAGGTCTGGCAGCAGTCGTACGGGGACGACCAGACCATCGACGTCCACCTCTCCTGGCTGCGCCGCAAGCTCGGCGAGACCGCCGCCCGCCCGCGCTACCTGCACACGCTGCGCGGGGTGGGGGTCAAGCTGGAGCCGCCGCTGTGAGGTGGGCCCTGGTCAAGGTGTGCCTCGCGGTCACCGCCATGGTGGTCGTGGCCTTCGCCGTACCGCTGGGGCTGGTGGTGCAGGAGATGGCCAGCGACCGGGCGTTCTCCAACGCCGAGCGGCAGGCGGCCACCATCGGGCCGACCCTGTCCATCACCACCGACCCGGTGCAGCTGCGCAAGGCCGTGGAGTCCACGCAGATGGGCGCGGCCCGGCGGATGGCCGTCCACGTGCCCGCGATCGGGGACAGCCCCCCGGTGGACATCGGCGAGGGCCGGGCGGGCGCGCACGCCGTGGCGGAGACCCGGCGGATCGGCCGGGCCACGACGGCCTCGGTGCCCGGCGGGGGCTCGGCGCTGCTCCAGCCGACCGCGCTCGGGTCCGGCGACATCGCGGTGGTGGAGGTGTTCGTACCGGAGAGCGAGGTCAGCAACGGGGTCACCACCGCCTGGCTGATCCTCGCGGGCGTCGGGGCGGCGCTGATCGTGGGATCGGTCGGGGTCGCCGACCGGCTCGGCGCCCGGCTGGTACGCCCGGCCGAGCGGCTCGCGGACGCGGCGCACCAGCTGGGCGAGGGCCGGCTCGGGGCACGGGTACCGGAGGACGGCCCGAAGGAACTCCGCTCGGCGGCGGCCGCCTTCAACGCGATGGCGGACCAAGTGGTGGAACTCCTCGCCAACGAGCGGGAGCTGGCCGCCGACCTGTCGCACCGGCTGCGCACGCCGCTGACGGTGCTGCGGCTCAACGCCGCCTCGCTCGGCGACGGCCCGGCCGCCGAGCAGACCCGCGAGGCCGTGGAGAAACTGGAACGGGAGGTCGACACGATCATCCGTACGGCCCGCGAGCAGCGCCCGCCCGCCGCCGCGGGGGCCGGAGCCGGCTGCGACGCCTCCGAGGTCATCCGCGACCGGATGGCCTTCTGGTCGGCGCTCGCGGAGGACGAGGGCCGCGAGGTGCGGCTCGCGGGAGTGGACCGTACGGTACGGATCCCCGTGGCGCGGCCCGAACTCGCCGCGGCCCTCGACGCCATGCTCGGCAACGTCTTCCGGCACACCCCCGAGGGCACCCCCTTCGCGGTGGACGTCCACGACGCCTCGGACGCGGTCATCGTGCTCGTCTCGGACGCGGGCCCCGGGATCGCCGACCCGGACGCCGCCCTGCGCCGCGGCAACGACGGCGGACGCGACGGCTCGACCGGCCTCGGCCTGGACATCGTGCGCCGGGTCGCGGAGTCGACGGGCGGCGACGTCCGGCTGGGGCGCTCGGTGCTCGGCGGCACCGAGGTGCGGGTCTGGATCGGCCTGGACGGCCGGACCCGCGGCGGCGCCGCAGGGGTGCGGGCCCGGCGCGGCCGGCGCAAGCGGCGCAGCAACTGACGTAACGGGTCGGGGGCGGGGGCGCGCCTCGCGGGCGGTGTGTGCGCGGATCGGTACGGTCCGCGGCATGGACACCCTCATCTTCGGCGGCCTCCTCGCCACCTTCGTCGCCATGTACCGGGAGTCGCCCCGGATGGTGGTGCTCGGAGCGTGGTGGGTGGTGCTGCTGGCCGTGATCCTGCTGATGGCGCACCACATCACCAGCAGCCTCGCCCTGAACCTGAGTTACTGACGGTGGCCGTGATGCACAGCCTCCTCCCGGAGGAGGCGCCGACCGGCGGACTGCTGGGGCGGGTCCAGTTCTGGTTCGCCTGCGTCTTCGCGATCGGCTGGACGGGCGTGGTCTGCGGCGGCCTCTTCTACCAGTTCGGGCTGTGGGAGTACCCGTGCTCGCTCTGCATCGTGCAGCGGATGTTCATGCTGCTGGCGGCGATGGGCGCGGCGTACATCGTGCGCACGGCGCTCGCCTACGGCACGGTGACCGGCCGGGACTACATGACGGGCTGGGGCCTGTCCCTGGTGGCGGTGATCGCCGGCTCCTTCGCTTCCTGGCGGCAGACGATGCTGCACGTCCTGCCCGGTGCCCAGGGGTACGGGAGCGAGGTGTTCGGCCTGCACCTGTACGTCTGGGCGTGGATCCTGTTCCAGGCCTCGGTGCTGGCCATCGGCATCGCCCTGGCCTTCGCCCACTCGACGGCCGACCGCTCGGTCCCGGCGGACGGGCCGGGGGCGCCGCGGACGGTGGGGATGTTCGCGCTGGGGTTCCTGGGCCTGGTCATCGCCGTCAACCTCGTGGCCGTGTTCTTCGAGGAGGGCTTCCACTGGTTCCTGCCGGACGACCCGACCCGGTACCAGTTCTTCTACGACGTCGGAATTCTGGGCTAGGAGGCGCGCCAGGCCGTGCCGGCGGCGGCCTCCCCGGACGGTGGCGGAGATGTTGCCGCCCCTGCCGGCGCCGCACAGGGTGGGCGTGACGGAAGGAGTCGGCATGAGAGTCATGCTCCGCGCCCACCTCGACACGGCTGCCAGCAACGAGGGCATCAAGACCGGGGCGCTGCCCCAGGCCATGAAGACGCTCATGGAGAAGGCCAAGCCCGAGGCCGCCTACTTCGGCCTGCACGAGGGCGTGCGCTCCTGCTGGATGGTCTTCGACCTCCAGGAGAGCTCGCGGATGCCCGCCCTGGTGGAGAGCCTGTTCCTGGAGTTCAACGCCGAGGTCGAGGTCGCTCCGGTCATGACCGCCGAGGACCTGGCGAAGGGGCTGGCGGCGATGGAGTCCTCGCCGTAGGGGCGTCGCCGGCGGGCCCGACACCGCCGGCAGCGGCAGCGTCAGCACCGCCTGCATGGCGATCGTCCACCACGGCCGTACGGCGGCCCGCCCGCCGGGGTCCCGCAGCGTCGGGCCCGGCGCGGTCGGGTGCAGCGCGAACAGGGTGCCGAAGACGAGGATCAGCACGGCGGCGTTGGCCGGTCCTGCTCATCAACGAACGCGACGGCATCGGCGAGGCGGGAGCCGTCGCCGCCGTCCTCTGGCTCGGCCAGGCCCTCGGCGGCCCCGCCATCGGCCGGCTCGCCGACCGCCGGGGCCCGTCAGCCGGCGTCGCCCGAGGCGAGACTCCTGGCCTGCGCGCGGCCGACTTCGGCGGCGCGGTGCAGGTAGTCGGCGATGACGGCGAGTTCGGCGTCGGAGTAGCCCTCCAGCACGGCGCCGAAGGCCCGGCCGGGGGTGTCCCAGGCCTTCCCGATCCGCTCGCGGGCCGCGGGGGAGAGCGAGACCAGGGCCCGGCGGCGGTCGTTCGGGTCGGAGCTCCGCTCGACGATGCCGGCCTTGACCAGCCGGTCGACGAGGCGGGTGGCCGAGCCGGAGGTCAGGCCGGTGAGGCGGGCGATGTCGCCGGTGCTGACCGGGCCGGGCTCCATGTCGAGGAGGGCGACGCACTGCATGTCGGTGGGGTGCAGTCCGACGTGGTCGGCCAGGGCCTGGTGGAAGACCGAGTAGTCGGCGTGGTGGCGCCGGCTCTCGGTGACGACGCGCGCGAGCAGTTCGGCGCGGCTCCACTCGTCACCCTTGCGGGGGGACTTGGTTGACATCGACTTCTCCATGCTCCAAATTTATGTGTGTGACGCAGAGGCTGTGCCTCTCAGAGACTGTGCCCATCAGAATCTGTGTCACGTATTCATCCTATGGAAAGGAGCCGGCCGTGTCGATGTCGATGCCAGCTGACAGCGGTCAGAAGGAGCCCGTCCTCGCCACCTGCGCGTACCAGTGGGCGCTGGAACGGGGGGTGCGGGTCTGGGTCTCGTAGTCCACGTGGACGATGCCGAAGCGCTTGCTGTAGCCGTAGGACCATTCGAAGTTGTCCAGCAGCGACCAGAGGAAGTAGCCCTTCACCGGGGCGCCGTCCGCCAGGGCGCGGTGCAGGGCGGCCAGATGGGCTTCCAGGTAGTCGATCCGCGCCGGGTCGTGCAGGTCGGGGGCGTAGGCCGCGCCGTTCTCCGTGACCAGCAGGGGCAGGTCCGGCGCCTCCCGGGAGAAGCGCATCAGCAGGTCGTACAGGCCCGTCGGGTCGATCGACCAGCCCATGCCGGTCCGCTCGCCCGGGGGCTGGTGGAAGGCCACCGTGTCGGCGCCGGGCCAAGGGGAGTGGCCCGTGGCCCCGTGGCCGTCCGCGCGGGGGCCGCTGCCGGCCGGAGCCGCCGAAACCACCGCCGGGGTGTAGTAGTTCACGCCGAGGTAGTCCAGCGGCTGGTGGATCAGCGCCTCGTCGCCGGGGCGGACGAAGGACCAGTCCGTCACGGCGGCGGTGTCCGCGAAGAGGTCCTGGGGATAGGCGCCGTGCAGCAGCGGCCCGGTGAAGATCCGGTTGGCCAGGGCGTCGATGCGGCGCTGCGCGTCCAGGTCGGCCGCGCAGCCGGTCAGCGGCCGGACCGCGCTCGGGTTGAGCGCGATCCCGACCTGCGCCGAGGCGGGCAGGGCGGCGGCGGCCAGGCCGTGGGCCAGGTTGAGGTGGTGGGCGGCGCGCAGGGAGTCGGCGGGGGAGGTGCGGCCCGGCGCGTGGACCCCCGAGGCGTAGCCGAGGAAGGCGCTGCACCAGGGCTCGTTGAGGGTGGTCCACAACTCCACGCGGTCGCCCAGCACCTTCGCGACCTGTTCGGTGTACGCGGCGAAGGCGTAGGCCGTCTCCCGTTCGGGCCAGCCGCCCCCGGCCTCCAGCTCCTGCGGCAGGTCCCAGTGGTACAGGGTCACGCACGGCCGGATCCCGTACGAGAGGAGCTCGTCCACCAGGGCGTCGTAGAAGCCGATCCCGCCGGACAGCACCCGCGGCCAGGACACGGAGAAGCGGTAGGCGCCGATCCCCAGTTCGCCCATCAGCCGTACGTCGTCCCGCCACAGCCGGAGGTGGTCGACCGCCACATCGCCCGTGTCACCGCCGTGCACCTTCCCCGGCGTACGGCAGAAGGTGTCCCAGATGGAGGGCCCGCGCAGGGCGGCCCCGCCCTCGATCTGGAAGGCGGCCGTGGCCGCGCCCCACAGGAACCCCTCCGGGAAACGCACGCTTTCCCTCGGCACACTCGTCATCCCTTGACAGCTCCCTGCATGATGCCGCCCACGATCTGGCGGCCGAAGAGGAGGAACACCAGCAGCAGCGGGAGCGTGCCCAGCAGCGCGCCCGCCATGATCACCGACTGGTCGGGTATGTAGCCCCGGCCCAGCCCGGTCAGGGCCACCTGCACCGTCGGGCTGCCGTTCTGGGTCAGCGCGACGATCGGCCAGAAGAAGTCGTTCCAGGCCATCACGAAGGTCAGCATGGCCAGCACGGCCATCGCCGGCCGGGCGACGGGGAACACCACGTGCCACACGATCCGCAGCGAGCTCGCCCCGTCCGTGCGCGCCGCCTCCACCAGTTCCATCGGCAGGGCCTGCGCCAGGTACTGCCGCATGAAGAAGACGCCGAACGCGGACACCAGGGTCGGCAGGATCACCGCCTGGAGCCGGTCGGTCCACGACAGCTCCGCGATCAGCATGTACAGGGGGACCACGCTCAGCTGCGGAGGGATCAGCATCGTCCCGATCACCAGCCCCAACAGCAGCCTGCTGCCCCGGAAGCGCAGTTTGGCGAAGGCGAAGCCGGCCAGGGTGGAGAACACCACAGTCCCGGCGGCGACGGTGCCGGCCACGATCACGGTGTTCAGCAGGGCGGTGCCCATGTTCGCGTCGGTCCAGGCGACCTGGAGGTTGCGGCCCAGGTTCCCGCCGAACCAGAACGGCGGCGGGGTCTGCGCGAGGCGCGTATTGCTCCGCGAGGCCGCGATCGCCGTCCAGACGAGGGGGAAGAGGGAGCCGACGGTGAACAGGCCCAGCACCAGGTAGGTGAGCCTGCCCGCGCGCAGGGATCTCATCGGGAAGCCCCCCGTCCGCGCAGCAGCCGTGCCGCGCCCGCGATGACCAGCAGGATCAGGAACATCGCCCAGGCGATGGCCGAGGCCCGCCCCAGGTGCAGGTTCACCCAGCCCTGCTCGTACAGGTACAGCCCGAGCGTCTGGAACTGGTGCTCCGAGCCGCCCGTGGCGCCCGCCCCGCCGTTGAACAGCAGCGGCTCGCCGAACAGCTGCGTCGCCCCGATCGTCGAGACCACACAGGTGAAGAAGATCGTCGGCCGCAGCGAGGGCACCGTCACGTGCAGGAACTGCTGCCAGCGTGAGGCCCCGTCCAGCGCGGCCGACTCGTACAGTTCGCCCGGCACGGCCTGCATCGCCGCCAGGTAGATCAGCGCGTTGTAGCCGGTCCACCGCCAGATCACGATGGTGGAGACCGCCAGCTGGGAGGCGAAGGTGCCGTTCTGCCAGTCCACCGCCCCCAGACCGACCGCCGACAGCGCCCAGTTGACCATCCCGTAGTCCCGGCCGAAGAGCAGCACGAACACCAGCGTGGCCGCCGCCACCGAGGTCGCGTACGGGGTGAGCACGGCGACCCGGAAGAAGGCCGAGCCGCGCATCCTGTAGTTCAGCAGATGGGCCAGACCCAGCGCGATCGCCAGCTGCGGCACCGTGGACAGCAGCCCGATGGTGACGGTGTTGCGCAGGGCGTTCCAGAAGAACTCGTCGTCCCACAACCGGGTGAAGTTCTTCAGCCCCACCCACGTCATGCTGTCCGGATCGGTCAGCTCCACCTGGTGCAGCGCCGCCCAGCCGGTGTACAGCAGCGGGAACAGCCCGAAGGCGGCGAAGAAGAGGAAGAACGGCGCCACGAAGGCGTAGGGGCTCCAGCGCAGGTCCCAGCGGTAGCGCCGCGAGCGCCACACCTGGCCCCGGCCGTCCCCTTCCGCCGCCGGCTGCTTCGAGCCGGCGGCGGAAGGGGACAGGACTGCTGTCTCGTCCGTCACCTGAGCCTCACTGATCCAAGGCGTTGTCGATCGCCTTCACCGCGGCCTCCCAGCCCTCCTGGGCACTGCGGCCCTTCTGGTCGACCTGGAGCATGCCGATGTCCGCCAGGTTCTGCGAGATCACCAGGTCCTTCGGGCCGACCACCGTCACCGGCACCCCCTCCGCCGCCTTCGCGAAGATCTCGCCGATCGGGGCCCCGCCGAAGTATTCGTGCTTCGCCCCCGACACCGCAGGCAGCTTGTAGGCCGCGCTCGCGCTCGGGAAGCTGCCCCGCTTCTCGAAGAGCTTCGCCTGCTGCGCCGGAGCCGTCAGCCAGGCCGCCAGCTTCGCCGCCTCCTCGGCGTGCTTGCCCGCCTTCGGCACCACCAGGAACGAGCCGCCCCAGTTGCTCGGCTTCGGCGCCTGCGCCACGTCCCACTTGTCCTTGCCCGCCGGGCCCGCCTTGTCCTGGATGTAGCCGAGCATCCAGGCCGGGCAGGAGACCGTGGCGAAGGAGCCGTTGGCGAAGCCCTGGTCCCAGGCCGGGGTGAACTGCTGGAGCTTGGCGCTCAGCCCCTCGCCCGCGAAGGAGGCCGCCAGGTCGAAGGCCCCGCGCACCGCCGGATTGGCCTTGTAGACGACCTTGCCCTGCTCGTCGTAGAACCGCTGCGCGCTGCTGCCCGTCACCGCCGCCATCACGCCCGACGCGGAGTCCACGAAGGCCTTGCCCGCGCCCGCCTTCGCCTTGTAGGCCTTGCCCGTCTCCAGGTACTTGTTCCAGTCACCCGCCCACAGCGCCCCGACCGCCGCCCGGTCGCTGGGCAGTCCGGCCGCCTCGAAGAGGTCCTTGCGGTAACAGATCCCCTGCGGCCCGATGTCGGTGCCCAGCCCGACCGTGGCCCCGCCCTTCGCCGCGCTCGCCGTGCCCTGCGCCCACTTCCACGGCAGGTACGCGGCCTTGTCCACCCCCGGCGCCTTGCCCAGGTCCACCAGCTTGTCGGCCTGGGTGGCGGTGATCTCGGCGATGTTGTTGACCTCGACGGCCTGGATGTCGGCGAGCCCGCTGCCCGTCCCCAGGTGGGTGAGGAGCTGGGGGTAGTAGTTCTCGTTCCGCTCGATCGAGGTCTGCTCGATGCGGATCCCGGGATTCTGCGCCATGTACTCGTCGTAGAGCCCGGCCTCCTGGAGGCCGAACGCGCCGAAGACCCCGACGGTCAGGGTGGTCTTCGCCTTGTCGCCCGCCGGGGCGCCGCCTTGCGGTTTCTCGGCCGGATCCTGTGCGCACCCCGCGAGCAGCAGGGTCGCCGCTCCCACCGCGGTGACTGCCGTGGCAAGGGTTCTTCGGGCTCGGGCGTGGGCTCGCATGTGCATCCTCCCTGAGGGACGGAACGTGCCGGGTGTCGTGTGCCACACTGTGGGAGCGCTCCCACAGCCGTCAAGGGGTAGATTCACAGCTGGGAGGAATCCATGAAGGCGCACGGGGGCAGTAGGGGACGGCCGACCCTGGAAGAGGTCGCGGCGCGCGCCGGAGTGGGGCGCGGCACGGTCTCCCGGGTGATCAACGGCTCCTCCAAGGTCAGCGAGCACACCAGGAGCGCCGTCGAGGCGGCCGTCGTCGAGCTGGGGTACGTGCCCAACCGCGCGGCCCGCGCCCTGGCGGCCAACCGTACCGACGCCATCGCCCTGGTGATCCCCGAGCCGGAGGCCCGGTTCTTCGCCGAGCCGTACTTCTCGGAGGTGGTCCGCGGGGTCGGCGCCGCCCTCGCCGAGACCGAGGTGCAGCTCGTCCTCACCCTGGCCGGCAGCGACCGAGAGCGCCGCCGCCTCTCCCAGTACCTGTCGGGCCACCGCGTCGACGGGGTGCTCCTCGTCTCCGTCCACGCCGGGGACCCGCTGCCGGAGCTGCTGGCCGAGCTGGGCATCCCGACCGTGATCAGCGGCCGCCGCTCGGCCGCCGAGCCGCTGCCCTCGGTGGACTCCGACAACCTGGGCGGCGCGGCCGAGGCCGTGCGCCACCTCCTGGGCCGGGGCCGCCGGGCGATCGCCACGATCACCGGTCCGCTGGACGTGTACGGGGCCCAGTGCCGCCTCGACGGCTACCGGCAGGCCCTGGCCGCCGACGGGCACCGGGCCGACGAGGGGCTGATCGCGGTCGGCGACTTCACGGAGGAGGGCGGCCGCCGGGCCATGCGCGAGCTGTTGGAGCGCCGTCCGGGGCTCGACGCGGTCTTCGCGTCCTCGGACGTCATGGCGGCGGGCGCCCGGCTGGAGCTGCGCGCGGCCGGCCGCCGGATCCCCGAGGACGTGGCGCTGGTGGGCTTCGACGACTCGGTGGTGGCCCGCCACATGGACCCGCCGCTGACCAGCGTCCGCCAGCCGATCGAGGAGATGGGCCGGACCATGGCGCGGGTGCTGCTGGCCAGGATCGCCGGGAAGGACGGGGGAGGGGCGGCCGTCGTGCTGCCGAACCGGCTGGTGGTCCGGGAGTCCTCGTGAGCCCGTACGGGGCGGAAGCGCGGGAGGTGGGCCCGGAACGAGGAGAGGGGCCCCGGTCCGCTTCCGCGGACCGGGGCCCCTCTGCCGTGCAGGGTGAGTGACGGGACTTGAACCCGCGGCCACCTGGACCACAACCAGGTGCTCTACCAACTGAGCTACACCCACCATGTCCGGTCGGAGAACCGACCGGCCGAAGAAAAGGGTACAGGGTCCGGGAGGGTGCTCGCTCCCCCCTTCTGTCGCGCCCTCGGTTCCGGGTCGGCTATTCGGCGGGCTCGGCGGGCAGCACGTGCTTGGCGGCGATGCTCCTGGCCGTGTCCGAGTCGGGGCCGGGCTGCGGCACGAAGACCGCCTCCCGGTAGTAGCGCAGCTCGGCGATGGACTCCCTGATGTCCGCCAGCGCCCGGTGGTTGCCGTTCTTCGGCGGGCTGTTGAAGTACGCCCGCGGATACCAGCGGCGCGCCAGCTCCTTGACCGAGGACACGTCCACGATCCGGTAGTGCATGTAGCTCTCGAGCGCGGCCATGTCGCGCAGCAGGAAGCCGCGGTCGGTGCCGACCGAGTTCCCGCACAGCGGCGCCTTGCGGGGCTCCTTCACGTGCTCCCGTACGTAGGCCAGGACCTGAGCCTCGGCGTCCGCCAGGGTGGTCCCGCCGGCCAGCTCGTCGAGCAGGCCGGAGGAGGTGTGCATCTCGCGCACCACGTCGGGCATGGTCTCCAGGGCCGCGTCCGGCGGGCGGATCACGATGTCCACGCCTTCGCCGAGCACGTTGAGCTCCGAGTCGGTGACCAGTGCGGCCACCTCGATAAGTGCGTCGTCCGTCAACGAGAGCCCGGTCATCTCGCAGTCGATCCACACCATGCGATCGTTCATGTGTCCCACCTTATGCGGTCCCCTCGGGACCGGACCGCATATGCGGAAGGTCCCCCATCGGCGGTGACCGATGGAGGACCTCCCTTGCCGTACCCGTTGTGAGGGTTACGCGTGTTCCCGCAGGACCCGGCCCGGGGCGTACAGCTCCGTCACCGTCGGGCCCGCCGCGGCCAGGGCCGCCGCCGCCCGCTGGGGCTGCGGAGTGCGCTGGTGCGGGACCGGGCTCTCCGAGAGCTGGGACACCTGGGCCACGTCGGCCTGCGGCCTCCGTGCCCGGTAGGCGGAGCGGTAGGCGGCCGGGGAGGACCCCAGCTGCCGCCGGAAGTGCCCGCGCAGGGCGACCGGCGAACGGAACCCGCAGCGTCCGGCGACCTCGTCGACCGAGTAGTCGGAGGTCTCCAGCAGCCGCTGTGCCTGGAGCACCCGCTGGGTGATCAGCCACTGGAGCGGCGCGCTGCCCGTCAGCGAGCGGAACCGGCGGTCGAAGGTGCGCCTGCTCATGTAGGCGCGGGCCGCCAGGGTCTCCACGTCGAACTGCTCGTGGAGGTGTTCCAGCGCCCAGGCGACGACCTCGGCCAGCGGGTCGGCGCCGATCTCCTCCGGCAGCGACCGGTCGAGGTAGCGCTCCTGTCCGCCCGTACGGCGCGGCGGGACGACGAGCCTGCGGGCCAGGGCCCCGGCCGCTTCGCTGCCGTGGTCCGTGCGCACGATGTGCAGGCACAGGTCGATGCCGGCCGCCGTGCCCGCGGACGTGAGCACGTCCCCGTCGTCGACGAACAGCTCGCGCGGATCGACATGGACGGACGGGTACCGCTTGGCCAGCGTCGGCGCGTACATCCAGTGCGTCGTCGCGGGCCGGCCGTCCAGCAGACCGGCGGCGGCGAGCACGAAGGCTCCCGTGCACAGTCCGACGATCCGGGCCCCCTCCTCGTGCGCCAGACGCAGTGCGTCGAGCGCCTCGGGAGGCGGCGGTGAAGTGATGGAACGCCATGCGGGCACGACGACCGTGCCTGCCCGGGCGATCGCCTCCAACCCGTACGGCGCGGTCAGTTCGAGTCCGCCGGTGGTCCTGAGCGGACCGTCCTCCCCGGCGCACACGAGCAATCGATAGCGTGGAACTCCCGCGTCCTGCCGGTCAATGCCGAACACGGAAAGTGGAATGGAGCTCTCGAAGATCGGTCCGCCGCTGAAGAGCAGCACCGCGACGATCTCCCTGCGGCGACGCCCCGCGAGCTTCCGGCCGGCGTCTGCGACGACGGCGGTGGAATCCTGGCTCATGGCGCTAAGCCCCCCTTGGGTGTCGCGACTCCTTGGTCTGGTCGCACCTGCACGTTTCCCCTCGGCCTTGCACGTGGATCCCCCGCCGTAAATACATGATCGAATCTACTGCGTCCCGTGGTGTCGGCGTGACAAGTTCAGCACGCAGCGCTATGTCGACTTCTCAACTTGGCGAAAAGCATTCGATCAGGAAGCGTTCCGCTCCGCTACCCGCGGGGAAGGCGTCCGGTCTGCTCGTGGCCAGTACCCGTAGGGTCAAAGCGCCCCCCGCTGTCTGTCGTCGCTGGTGGTAGGGGGGGTGGGGGGACATTCCGGCAAGAGGGGCATCCTGCCGGGAAGTTGGCTGAAAACATGCGGGTGTGGGTGTGCGAATGAGTCAGTCCTGCGTGGACGGTGCCGTACGCGGGGCGGAGCCGCCGCAGACGCGATGTCCACCTGTCCCGCCGCGCGAGTGCCGGCCGCGCGGGGCGACCGGCGGCCGCTCCTGCGCCGGGACCCGCGCCATGGCCCGTTCCGCACGCTCCGCACGCTCCGAGTAGCGCAGCAGCGCCCGGCAGGCGGCCGTCACGGCGACCAGGCCGAGGGTGGCGACCGCCGCCCCGCCGAAGGAGGTCCCGTAGACGACGAGGACCACGGGGACGAGCAGGCAGCTGAAGGCGGCCCAGCGCACGACGTCACCCGCGGGGTCGTCCTGACGGCGTCCCGAGGGGTGCACGGACGGGTGAAGGGCGGACGGGTGGGAAGGGGGGTACGGCGGGGCGGTGTCGGCGTACGGGTGGACGGGCTGCGTCGGCTGAGCTGGCTGGACGGGGTGTACCGGATGGCCGGGCACGGCGTGCTCCCTGCGGGCTCTTCCTGGACGGTCGGTCCCGTGTCCAACGCCGTTCGGCCGGGCTCGGTCACTGCGCGCACGGGTGGCGCCGGGGTGGATCGTCACTGCCTGTAGGGGGCAGCGGGCATTGCCAAGGCGCGCTCGCTCCGGCATGCTCCCTGGGACGCTCTCCAAGGGCGGCAAGCCCTGTGCAGGACAGGAGTGTCGCCGTACCCTGGTGGGTATGGGCTTGGGAAGATGCTTCCCGGACAGAGCTCCGTCACCCAGCGTCGCCGAATTTCGCCCCTGTTGCTTCCTCCAAGGACCTCTTCGCCGAGACACCCATGGCCGGTCACGAATTCTCCGAACCCGCGGACCGCAAGCGCAAACGCGTCGCCGACCCCGCGTCGGCCGCCGATCTGCGCGCGGTGGAACAGACACGCCTACCCTGCGACCCGGCCTTCCGGCACGGCGTCGTTGTGGGATTCGACGGCTCCACGTCCAGTGAGCGCGCGCTCGCGTACGCGATCGGCATGGCCCGCCGCTCCGGATCCGGACTGATCATCGTCCATGTCGCCAACCGGCTGCCCACCACGGTCTGGGCCGGCTGCGAGCCCCCCGTCTTCGTCGACGTGCCGGACCACCGCACCGAGGTGCTCGGGCTGGAGCTCGCCTGCGCGGACTACCTGGCCGAAGTGCCATGGATCCTGGTCGAGCGCGGCGGTGACATCTGCCATGAGCTGGAGGAGGTCGGCCGGGAGTATTCGGCCGACGCCATCGTGGTCGGCTCCACCCACGGGATCGTGGGCCGGATCTTCGGGTCGGTGGCGGGTCGCCTCGCCAAGCGGGCGCAGCGACCGGTTGTTGTCATTCCGTGACCCTCTGTTAAGCCGATTGTGCGGTTGTGCCCCCGTGTAAAGGGTAGATAAATGCTGCTGGGACGCAGCAAACAACTGCAGATCGAAGGGAGCCCGCCGTGGACAACGGTGTCTCTGCGGGAAGCACGGCCTCGACTTCGACCCTCGGGCACATCGCCCTGGGTCTCACCCTTCTCGCATTCGGTATCGGCCACACCGGCATCATCGACGGGGTGTCCGCCGCCAACTCCGCCTCGCTCGCGATGTACGTCGGCGGCGCGGCCCTCTTCCTCCTCGGGCTCCTCGAGTACCGCGGCGGGAACGGGTTCAACGGCACCGCGTTCGCGGGCCTCGGCGTCTTCTGGTTCACCTGGGCCAAGGGAGCGGGAGCCTCGGTCTCCGAAGAAGCCGCCGGAACGTTTCTGGTCCTCTTCGCCCTGCTCGCGCTGAGCCTCACGGTTGCCGCGGCGAGCGGTGTGTTCGGCCAGGGTGTCTACGCCCTGCTGACCCTGTCCCTCGTCCTGCTGGCCATAGCCTCGTTCGCCGGCAGCGACGGGCTCGCCAAGGTGGGCGGCTGGGTCGCCGCCGTGTCCGGCCTGCTGGCCTGGTACGGAGCCACCGCGGCCCTGGCGCACTGGCCGATGGCCATGGGCAGGGGCTCGCGCCGCGGAGCGGTCGCCGCGGGCTGAGCCGCCCGCGCGAAGACCCCCGTGCGCACCGCGCACGGGGGTCTTCGCATGCCCGGGACGGGCGGGCCGCGGCTACTCGACCGTGACCGACTTCGCCAGGTTGCGCGGCTTGTCGATGTCCCGGCCCATGGCCAGGGCCGTGTGGTACGCCAGCAGCTGGAGCGGGATGCCCATCAGGATCGGGTCCAGCTCGTCCTCGTTCTTCGGGACCACGATGGTGTGGTCCGCCTTCTCCTGCTCGCGGTGCGCCACCGCGAGGATCCGGCCGCTGCGGGCCTTGATCTCCTCGAGGGCGGCGCGGTTCTTCTCCAGCAGGTCGTCGTCCGGGACGATCGCGACGGTCGGCAGCGAGGGCTCGATCAGCGCGAGGGGGCCGTGCTTGAGCTCGGAGGCCGGGTAGGCCTCCGCGTGGATGTAGGAGATCTCCTTCAGCTTGAGGGAGGCCTCCAGCGCCACCGGGTAGCCGCGGACCCGGCCGATGAACATCATCGACTTGGCCTCGGCGAACTGGGCCGCGAGCTTCTTGATGTCCTCTTCGCCGTCGAGGATCTCCTGGATCTGCGCGGGCAGCTTGCGCAGGCCCTCGATGATCCGCTTGCCGTCGGTGACCGAGAGGTCCCGGATGCGGCCCAGGTGCACGGCGAGCAGCGCGAAGGCCACGACCGTGTTGGTGAAGCACTTGGTGGACACGACGCAGACCTCGGGGCCGGCGTGCACGTACACGCCGCCGTCGGCCTCGCGGGCGATGGCGGAGCCGACCACGTTGACCACGCCGAGGACGCGGGCGCCCTTGCGCTTGAGCTCCTGCACCGCCGCGAGCACGTCGTACGTCTCACCGGACTGGGAGACCGCGATGTAGAGGGTGTCGGGGTCCACGACCGGGTTGCGGTAGCGGAACTCGGAGGCCGGCTCGGCGTCCGCGGGGATGCGGGCCATGCCCTCGATGAGGCCGGCGCCGATCAGGCCCGCGTGGTACGAGGTGCCGCAGCCCAGGATCTTGACCCGGCGGATGCCGCGCGCCTCGCGCGGGTCCAGGTTCAGGCCGCCCAGGTGGACCGTGTTGAAGCGGTCGTCGATCCGGCCGCGCAGCACGCGGTCGACCGCGTCGGGCTGCTCGGAGATCTCCTTGTGCATGTAGGTGTCGTGACCGCCCATGTCGTACGAGGCGGCCTCCCACTCCACGGTCTCCGGGGTGGCGGTCGTGCTGGCACCGCTGGTGGTGTAGGTGCGGAAGTCGTCGGCCTTCAGGGTGGCCATCTCGCCGTCGTCGAGGGTGACGACCTGGCGGGTGTGGGCGACCAGGGCGGCGACGTCCGAGGCGACGAACATCTCCTTCTCGCCGATGCCGAGGACGACCGGGGAGCCGTTGCGGGCGACGACGATGCGGTCGGCGAAGTCGGCGTGCATGACGGCGATGCCGTAGGTGCCCTCGATCGCCTTGACGGCCTCGCGGACCTTCTCCTCGAGGGAGTCGGCCAGGGAGCGGGCGATCAGGTGGACGATGACCTCGGTGTCGGTCTCCGAGACGAAGACGACGCCCTCGGCCTCGAGCTTGGCGCGCAGCTCGGAGGCGTTGTCGACGATGCCGTTGTGGACGACGGCGACCTTGTTCTCGGCGTCGAGGTGGGGGTGCGAGTTGATGTCGCTCGGGGCGCCGTGCGTGGCCCAGCGGGTGTGCGCGATGCCGGTGGTGCCGGCGAAGCGCTTGGGGACGCGGGACTCCAGCTCGCGGACCCGGCCCTTGGCCTTGACGACCTTCAGGGCCGAGGCCTTCGGGCTGTTCACGACGATGCCGGCGGAGTCGTATCCGCGGTACTCGAGGCGCTGCAGGCCTTCCAGCAGCAGTGGTGCCACGTCACGCTTGCCGATGTAACCGACGATTCCGCACATACGGTTCTGCCCCTCCTGAAGTTCGGTACGTGTGCTCGGTGGCTGGGTCCCAGCCGGGTGCGCCGCCGCGCGTCAGCCGTAGACGATGCGGCGCAGCTGCCGGAGCGAGAGCTCCGGAGGCGCCACGGCGCGGTGCGGCAGCTCGGCCGCGATCCGCTCGAAGATCTCCGCGTTGACCGCTCCGCCGGACTGCAGTTCCCGGTGGCGGCGGCGGACGAACTCCTCGGTCGTCTCGTCGAAGTACGCGAGCACGTCGAGCACCACCCGGGCGGCCTCACCCCGCTGCAGCGAGGTGCTGCGCACCAGGTGGTCGACGAGGTCGTCATGCGACGGGCGGCGATCGAGCACCCGTAGATACTGGCGGCTCAAAGCGCCGAACGCAAAGATCCTGCCCGAAATCGGGCAGGATCCTTATGGTCTGGACCAGTGGAATGGATGGATCCGGTCAGAAACGGCGCAAAACGGCCTGCTTGGCCGCCGTGAACTCCTCCGCCGTGAGGACCCCCGACTGGTGCAGCTCACCGAGCTCGCGCAAGCGGCGCAGCAGCGCGTCGTGGTCCGCCGCGGTCTCCTCCGGCGAGGCGGACCCGGCAGCGGCTCCCGGGAGGGCCGCCGCGGGCTGCCCGGCCGCCCCGGGGGCCAGGGCCATGGCGGGGGACGCCTGCTCGGCCGCGGCCGCCGCCGGGTGGGGCATCCGGGCCGCCACGGCCGCCGCGACCAGGGCCATCAGCGGGTCGTTCTTGAAACCGAAGAGCTCCACCGTGTACGGGTCGTACTTGGGCGAGGCGGGCGACGCGGTGCCCGCCGGGAGGAAGCGCAGCCAGCCGCTCGCCAGCCCCTTGGACGGGGACCACTCCACCGACCGCAGGTCCGCCACCCGGAATTCCCGCGTCCCGCCCGACCGCTTGGCCTCCTCGGCCGTCCAGTTCCACTCCAGGGACACCCGGTCCCCGTCGAAGCCCACCGTCCCGTCGCCCGCACCCGCCGTGATCGGCACCGGGGGGCCCGGCAGCAGGTACGCGCGGGTCGGCCCGGTCTCCACCTGCTCCAGCAGGAGCGCGCCGCGCACCTCGTCCACGAAGTACTCCGCCACCCCCGTCCGGTCCGTCTCCACGGTCAGCCGGTAGGGGTCGGAGGCGTCCGGCAGCCGCCCGCCCGTCACCTGGAGCAGCGGATCGGCGCCGTCGCGCAGGCGCAGCCGCAACCGGCCCGCCTTGCGCCCCGGTTCGAAGCTGATCCCGGCCAGCG
This sequence comes from Streptomyces sp. NPDC048270, assembly GCF_040652335.1. Taxonomy (NCBI): domain Bacteria; kingdom Bacillati; phylum Actinomycetota; class Actinomycetes; order Kitasatosporales; family Streptomycetaceae; genus Streptomyces; species Streptomyces sp. NPDC048270. Next base: position 182,193 of record NZ_JBEZLV010000004.1, on the reverse strand, counting down.
CGCGCAGCGGTACGGCGACTTCGCCGAGCGTCTGGCGCAGCAGGCCCACCCCCTTGTCGCGGCCCGGCACGATGCGCACCGTGTCCCCGTCGAAGGTCCAAGTGCCGTCCTTCTGGATGATTTCCGCCATCCGTCGATTCTCGCACCGGCCGTCGGGGCCCACTTGGCCTATACCTGAGCCATGAGAGTCCTGCGACGCACGCTCGGCACCCTCCTCGTCCTCTCCGTCCTCGGCACGGCGGTGTCCTGCACCGCCGCCCGGGGCGACGACGCCAGACCCGGCGATGACGCCCCCGCCGCCCTGGCCCCCTTCGAACGGCTGCTGCCGGCGCCCCTGGCCGCCCGCGCCGAAGGCCCCGGGTACTCCTTCGGAGCGGGCACGGTCATCCGCACGGGCCGGCCCGACGAGGAGGTCCGGCGGGTCGGCGAGCTCCTCGCGGAGCAGCTGCGCGGCCCCAGCGGGCTGCCGCTGCCGGTGGTCGACGGGGCCGGCGGGGACGGGATCCGGCTCCGGATCGACGAGGAGGCCGAGGGGGTCGGGGACGAGGGGTACCTGCTGGAGTCCGGACCGGCCGGGATCACCCTCACCGCGCGGACCCCGGCCGGGCTCTTCCACGCCGGGCAGACGCTGCGCCAGCTCGTACCGGTGGCCGGGCCCGGGACGGTGCCCGGCGGGACGGTCTCCGACCGGCCGCGCTTCGCGTACCGGGGCGCGATGATCGACATCGCGCGGCACTTCTTCCCGGTGGAGCAGGTGAAGAGGTACGTGGACCAGCTCGCGCAGTACAAGGTCAACACCCTGCACGTGCACCTGACCGACGACCAGGGGTGGCGCCTGGCCATCGACTCCTGGCCGCGGCTGGCGGAGTACGGGGGCGGCAGCGAGGTCGGCGGCGGGCCCGGCGGCCACTGGACGAAGGACGAGTACCGGGAGCTCGTCGCGTACGCGGCGGAGCGGTACGTGGAGGTGGTCCCGGAGATCGACATGCCGGGGCACACGAACGCCGCGCTGGCGTCGTACGCGGAGCTGAACTGCGACGGGAAGGCGCCGGCGCGGTACACCGGGACCAAGGTGGGCTTCAGCTCGCTGTGCGTCGGCAAGGAGCGGACGTACGCGTTCATCGACCAGGTGCTCGGTGAGCTGGCGGAGCTGACGCCGGGCCGCTACCTGCACATCGGCGGCGACGAGGCGCACTCGACGCCCGCGGCGGACTACGCGGCCTTCATGGACCGGGCGCAGGCGGTGGTGGGCCGGTACGGGAAGACGGTGGTCGCCTGGCACCAGCTGGCGTCGGCGCGGCCGGCGCGGGGGGCGGTGCTGCAGTACTGGGGGCACGACCGGACGCCAGCCGCGGAGAAGGCCGGGGTCGCGGCGGCCGCGAAGGCCGGGCATCCGCTGATCCTGTCGCCGGCGGACCGGCTGTACCTGGACATGAAGTACGAGGCGGCGACGAAGCCGGGGCTGTCGTGGGCCGGGCTCGTCCCGGTGCGGAGGTCGTACTCCTGGAACCCGGGGGACTACCTGGCCGGGGTGCCGGAGTCGGCCGTCCTGGGGGTGGAGGCGCCGCTGTGGACGGAGACGATCGCCACGCGGGCGGACTGGGAGCTGATGGCGTTCCCGCGGGTGCTGGGCCTCGCGGAGCTCGGCTGGTCGCCGGCCGCCGCCCTCGACTGGGCGTCGTACAGTCGGCGGCTTGGCGCGCAGGGGCCGCGTCTGGATGCGCAGGGCATCGCGTACTACCAGGCGCCGGACGTGCCGTGGTCTTAGCGGCGCGGCGCCGTTGTCGGGGGCTCTGCCTCCAGACCCCCGCGCCTCAAACGCCGGCGGGGCTGGATTCTGGCTGGTGCTGCCCGCCAGGCGAAGGCGGGCGGCAGTCGAGGGACCGTATCGACTGCCGCCCGGGTCTGGCTACCGCCGCGCGGCGAACGGCGCGACGGGGTTCTTGAGGGTGCCGATCAGCTGGAGCGCGGCGGACGGGTCGGCGAGGTCGACCATCTGCTTGTTGTTGCGCAGCTGGAGGCGGTTGAGGCAGGACAGCTGGAACTCCTCGGCGAACAGGTCGTAGCGCTCGAAGCGGTCCGACAGGGCCGGCATGGAGGCCTGGTACTCGTGGGCGCAGTCCGCGACCGCCCGCCAGAAGGTGTCCTCCTCGCAGATGCCCTCCGTCGCCAGGATCGGGCCCAGGAAGCGGAAGAAGCAGTCGAAGACGTCCGTGAAGACCGACAGCAGCTTCATGTCCTCCGGGATGTCCGCCCGGACCCGCTCGACCGCGGGCGGCAGCACCGCGTCCGGGTCCATGACCACGATCTCCTCGGCGATGTCCTTGAAGATCGCCCGCTTCACCACGCCGCCCTCGATGACGAGGATGGTGTTCTCGCCGTGCGGCATGTACGCGAGGTCGTACTGGTAGAAGCAGTGCAGGAGCGGGACCAGGTAGGCGCGCAGGTACGAGCGCAGCCACTCGGCGGGGGCGAGGCCCGACTCCTCGATCAGGGCGCCGACGAAGGACTTGCCCTCGGCGTCGACGTGGAGGAGCGAGGCCATGGTGGCCAGGCGCTCGTCGCCCTGGAGGGAGTTCACCGGGGACTCGCGCCAGAGGGCGGCCAGCATCTTGCGGTACGGGGAGTACCGGTCGGTGGCGCGCTCGTACTGGCGGTGGTGGTAGCCGATCGCCGCCCGCTCGCGGATGATCGAGAAGTCGACGGACCGCAGCACCGGGTCCGAACCGATCAGCTGGTGGAGCCAGTCGTTGATGGCCGGGGTGGCCTCCATGTACGCGGCCGACAGGCCCCGCATGAAGCCCATGTTCAGCACCGAGATCGCCGTCTTGACGTAGTGCTTCCCGGGGGCGCTGGTGTTGAAGAAGGTGCGGATCGACTGCTGCGCCAGGTAGGCGTCCGTGCCCTCGCCCAGCAGGACCAGGCGGCGGTTGGCGATCTCGGCGGCGAAGGTGATGGTCGTCTTGTTCCACCACTGCCAGGGGTGGACCGGGAACAGGTGGTAGTCCGCCAGGTCCAGGCCGAGGCCGGTCATCTTCGCGGAGAAGGCCGCGATCGTCTCGTCGCCCAGCTCTTCGCGCATGAACGAGTCGTGGTCCAGGCCGGCGCCCGCCGTGAAGGTGGAGACGTCCTTGCGGGCCGCCACCCACACCAGGTGGACCGGGCTCGCGGTCTCCGGGGCGTACGAGAGGTACTCGTGCACGCCGAAGCCGAGGCGGCCGTTGTTCGCGACGAAGCAGGGGTGGCCCTCGGTCATGCCGGTCTCGATGTCCTGGAAGGAGGACTTCGCGAGGACGGCGGAGGAGATCTGCGGCTTCGTGTACTTGTAGCCCGAGCCGGCCAGGGTGGAGGAGATCTCCTCCAGGTACACGGGCAGGACCTCGGCGCTGAGGCCGAGGGACTGCTGGAGCTCGATGTGGAAGTCGAGGGCGTCCAGCGGGAGCTCGGCGCCGTCCTGGTGGCGGGTGATGGACTCCTCGTCCACCGACCAGTGGTCCAGGGCGTGCCGCGTGGCCGCGAAGCGGTACTCCACGGAGGAGTCGTCGCTGCGGACCGAGTAGAGGCCGCAGTCCAGGAGCTCGGGGGTCAGCAGGCGCTCGTGGGAGAACTCGGCGAGGGCCTTGCGGACCAGGGCGCGGTTGGCGCGGGCCCACAGCTCGGGGGACAGGTGGGAGACGGCGTCGGCGAGGCTCATATCGACTCCTTCGTGAGACCGGTGGCCGCCGCGAACTGCTCGCGGGTGCAGAAGCTGAGGAGGGCTTCCTTCTCCGGCTTCTGGACCGGGCGGTCGGGCACGAAGCCGACGGCCTCGTTCAGGGCGTGGACGGCGGTGTTGCGGACGTCCGGCTCGACCACGACGCGCTCGGCCTGCGGGTCGGCGAACACGGCGGCCATGACGGTGGTGATGACCGCGCGGGTGAAGCCGTGCAGCGGCCGGTCGCTCGGCGCCACGAGGAAGTGCATGCCGACGTCGCCGGGCTGGGCGTCGTACAGGCCGACGAGCTCCAGGCGGGCCGGGTCGTACGTCTCCATCAGGAAGGCCGGGCGGCCCTCGTGCAGGCCGATGAAGGCCTGGTGGTGCTCGTGGGCCGCGATCCTCATGTACTCGCGCTCGACGTCGGGCAGCGAGGCGTCCTGCATCATCCAGAACGAGGCCTTGGGGTGCGTGACCCAGCCGTGCAGGAGCTCCGCGTCGGCGAAGGGGTCCAGCGGGCGGATCGCGAAGCTGCCGAGATCCGCGTCGGTACGCGTGTACAGGATCTCGGCGGTGGAGCCGGTGGTGCTCATGCGTGCGTGCCTTCCGGGGCTGCGAACTGCTGGAACGCGATGGACTTCTCGACCTTGTAGTACTCGCGGCCGAGGAGCTCACTGACGATATAGGCGTTGCGGTACGCGGCCATGCCCAGGTCGGGGGAGGTCAGGGAGTGGTTGTGGGTCGTGCCGTTCTGCAGGTAGACCCCGCGGCCCGTGGTGTCGACGCTGTAGTTGCGGGCGGCGTCGAGGCGGCCGCGGCCGTCGAAGTTCAGCCGCTCGCGCACCGGGGCGAGGAACTCCGGGACCCGGTACTTGTAGCCGGTGGCCAGGACCAGGCCCTCGGAGGCGAGGGTGAAGTCCCGCTCCTGCTCCTCCTGGCGCAGCCCCAGGGTGTAGGTGCCCGTGGTGGTGTCGTACGCCGTGCTGTTCAGCGAGGTGTTGGTCAGCAGGGTGGTCGGCACCTGGCCCGGCATGGTGATCTTCTTCTGGTAGAGCAGGTCGAAGATGGCGTTGATCAGATCGCCGTCGATGCCCTTGAAGAGGTTCTTCTGCTGGGTCTCGAGCCGGTAGCGGGTGTCCTCGGGGAGGGCGTGGAAGTAGTCCACGTACTCGGGGGAGGTCATCTCCAGCGTCAGCTTCGTGTACTCCAGCGGGAAGAAGCGCGGGGAGCGCGTGACCCAGTTGAGCTGGTAGCCGTGCACGTCGATCTCGGCGAGGAGGTCGTAGTAGATCTCCGCGGCGCTCTGGCCCGAGCCGACCAGCGTGATCGACTTCTTCTTCTGCAGCTCCGCCTTGTTCTGCATGTACGCGGAGTTGTGCAGGAAGTCGCCGCCGAGGCCGGCGCAGGCCTCGGGGACGAACGGCGGGGTGCCGGTGCCCAGGACCAGGCGGCGGGCCAGGTGGGTCTCGCCCCGGTCGGTGCGGACCTCGTAGAGGCCGGCCTGCTCGTCGTAGGCGACCTCGGTGACGGAGGTGGAGTACAGGACGTTGTCGAGCCGGTCGGCGGCCCAGCGGCAGTAGTCGTTGTACTCGGCCCGCAGCGGGTAGAAGTTCTCCCGGATGTAGAAGGAGTACAGCCGGTCCTGGTCCTTCAGGTAGTTCAGGAAGGAGAAGGGCGAGGTCGGGTCGGCGAGGGTCACCAGGTCCGACATGAACGGCGTCTGCAGGTGCGCGCCGTCCAGGAACATCCCGGCGTGCCACTCGAAGTGCGGCTTCGACTCGATGAACAGGCCGTCGAGCTCGTCGATCGGGGCGGTCAGGCAGGCGAGTCCCAGGTTGAAGGGACCGAGGCCGATGCCGATGAAGTCGTGGGGCTTAACGGTGGACGGCAAGGGATTCTCCCAGGAACTGCTCGGCGTGTGCGGCAAGAAGGTCGAGTACGGCCGTGATGTCGGCCGTCGTGGTCTGCGGGTTGAGGAGGGTGAACTTCAGGTACTGGTCCCCGTCCACCTTGGTTCCGGCGACGACGGCCTCACCCGAGGCGAACAGGGCCTTGCGGGCGTGCAGGTTGGCCTCGTCGACGAGTTCCCCGGGAACGTCGCCCTCGGGCACGTAGCGGAAGACCAGGGTGGAGATCTGGGGCTTGACGACGACCTCGAAGCGCGGGTCGGCGTCGATGATGTCCCAGCCCGCGGCGGCCAGGTCGATGACCTCGTCGAACAGGGAGCCGATCCCGTCGGCGCCCATGACGCGCAGGGTCATCCAGAGCTTGAGCGCGTCGAAGCGGCGCGTGGTCTGGATGGACTTGTCGACCTGGTTGGGGATGCGCTCCTCGGCCATCCGGCGCGGGTTGAGGTAGTCCGCGTGGTACGTGGCGTGCTTGAGGGTGTCGCGGTCGCGGACCAGCATGGCGCTGGAGCTGACGGGCTGGAAGAACGACTTGTGGTAGTCGACGGTGACCGAGTCGGCGCGCTCGATGCCGTCGAGGAGGTGCCGGCGGGTGGGGGAGGCCAGCAGTCCGCAGCCGTAGGCGGCGTCCACGTGCATCCACGCGGAGTGCTCGTCGGCCAGCCGGGCGATCTCGGGGAGCGGGTCGATGGACCCGAAGTCGGTGGTGCCGGCGGTGGCGACGACGGCCATCGGGAAGAGGCCCTCGGCGGCGCACTCCTCGAGCTCCAGGGCGAGCACCGAGGTGTCCATGCGGCGGTTGCGGTCGACCGGGACGGCGATGACGGCCTCGTAGCCGAGTCCGAGCATGGCGGCCGACTTCTTCACGCTGAAGTGGCTGGCCTCGGAGGTGAAGATGCGCAGCTTCGGCAGGAGTTCGGCCTTGGTGAGCTCGCGGCCCGCGTCCAGCTCCTTCTTCATGACCAGGCGGCAGGCCTCGTCACGGGCGAGCAGCAGCGCGTGGAAGTTGGACTGGCTGCCGCCGGAGGTGAAGATGCCGTCGGCGGCGGGGCCGAGTCCGATGCGCTGCGCGGTCCAGTCGACGAGGCGGCGCTCGATGAGCGTGCCGCCGATGGACTGGTCCCAGGTGTCGAGGGAGGAGTTGACGGCCGCGAGGACCGCCTCGCCGAGCACCGCCGGGATGACGACCGGGCAGTTGAGGTGGCCGAGGTAGCGCGGGTGGTGGAAGTACACGGCGTCGCGCAGGTACACCTCCTCCAGCTCGTCCAGGACGGCTGCGGCGTCTCCGAGCGGCCGGTCCAGGTCGATCCCGTTGATGACCGGGGCGAGTTCGTCGACGGATATACCGGTGTGGGGCCGCTCCGTGGTCGCGAGTTTGGCGGCGACGCGTGCGACGCCCTCGGTGACGGAACGCCGGTAGAGGTCCGCGGTCGTCTCGTTCAGCAGATGCGAGCGCATCAACTTTCCTCCGGGCAGGGGGAGAAGGGGAGGGTGGGGTGTGTGAGTCTTAGGTTAGCCTAACCTAAACTAATACGCCAAATGAAGATGGGCCCTGGCCGGAACCAGGACCCATCTCAACTGCCGTACGGAGTAAGCAATCTGACTAGAGCTCGGATGCGGGATCCTCGCTCGGCGCCTGCCCCGCGTACGCCTCGGCGAGGAGCTGCTCCTCGCTCGCGCCGAGCCGCCAGTAGCCGGTGAAACGCACCGAGCGGCGGTCGACGGATCGTTCCTGCACGAAGTGGCGGCGTACGGCGCGCACCGTGCCCGCCTCGCCGGCCAGCCACACGTACGGGGCTTCGGCGGCGAGCGGCCCCGCCGCGCGCAACACGCTCGGCACCCGCTCCGTGCGCTCCCGGCCGTCGCCCTCGCGGACGATCCAGGTGATGTCCGCTCCCGCGGGCGCCGACAGCGCGAGTCGGTCGTCCTCGTGCGGGACCTCGAACCAGGCCCGGACCCGGGTCCCGGCCGGCAGCCGGTCCAGGATCGCGGCCGCGGCCGGCAGGGCGGTCTCGTCCGCGTACATCCAGACCGCGTCGGCCCCGGCCGGCGGCTGGAACCGGACGGACTTGTTCTCGGCGACGGCCGGGCCGATCGCCAGGATCCGGCGGCCGGTCACCGCCCGGCCCGCCCAGTGGGAGGCGGGGCTCGCGTAGCCGTGCAGGACGAAGTCGATGTCGACCTCGTCCACACCCCCGGCGGTACGGCGCTGTTCGCGCACCGTGTAGGAGCGCATCACCGGCCGCTCCGCGTCGGGCATCGCGCGCCAGGCGGCGAACCAGGTGTCCGCGTCGGTGGACGGGAGCACGGTGTGCTCCTGGCCGGCCGGCGGCAGGAAGAGCGACAGGCTCTGGTCGAAGCCGCCCGAGCGGAAGTCCGCGAGGGACTCGCCGCCGAACGTCACCCGCAGGAACGAGTGGCCGAGCCGGCGCGTGCGCAGCACGTCCAGTGCGAAGAACCGGAAGTGCAGGGCGGCCGGAACGTCGGACGCGGTGACGGCCATGCGGAGAGTCCCCCCTGGGATTCGGCCGGAACGAAAGGTGGTCAGCCGACCTTCTTGGCGCCCTGGATGGCCTTCGCGAGGTCCTCGAGGATCGTGGCGCACTTGTCGTACGAGTAGATCGGCTCGGTGACGCGCGGGGTGATCTGGCCGGCCTTGACGGCGGGCAGCTCGGCCCAGGTGGCCTTCGCCTTCAGGTCCTCCGGCTGCAGGGTGCCGGTGCGGTTGTCGAGGAAGACGAGGTCGGCCTTGTACTTGCCGGCGTTCTCCCAGCTGAGGGACTCGAAGAAGCCGCCCTCGTCCAGCTTCTCCGGGGTGACGAACTCGACGCCGAGGGACTTGAAGTACTTCAGGTCGGCCGAGGTGTCCGGGGTGGAGACGTAGAACAGGTCGGCGGAGCCGGAGCCGACGAGGACCTTGATGCCCGGGTTGGCCTTCGTGGCCTCGCGGACCTTCGCGGCGGCCGCCTCGAAGCGGGCCTTGGCGTCGACGGCCTTCTTGTCGTTCATGTCGGCGCCGAGGGACTTGGCGAGCTCGGCGGTGCGCTCCAGCGCCTTGTCCAGGGTGGCGTCGCCGCCCACGGAGATCGCGGCGGCCGGGGCCAGCTGCAGGATCTTGTCCTTGGAGGCCTCGGGCACGTACCAGTAGCTGCCGTCCCACGTGTTGGTGACGAGCAGGTCGGGCTGGAGGGCCGCGTACTTCTCGACGTTGAACTCGTCGTAGACGTTGCCGATGATCTCGACCTTGGAGATGTCCATCGAACCGGCCTGGACGTCGGGCTTGCCGTCGGCGGTCTTGGTCGGGCCGAAGACGCCCTTGACCGGGACGCCGTAGTCGTACAGCGCGGCGGCGGTGCCGGTGAACGCGACGATGTTCTTCGGCTTGGCCTTGGTGCTGACGTCCTTGCCGAGGTCGTCCTTGAAGGTCCAGGGGCCCGACGCCGCGGCGCCCTTGTCCGCGCCGCCGTCGCCCTTCGCCGAGTCGGTGCCACCGCAGGCGGCCAGCGCCGCGACGAGGCCGAGGGCGCCGCCGGCCGCTATGAAGCCGCGGCGGGTGAAGGAGGAGGTGCGGGACTTGGGCATGTCGTTGTCCGATTTCGTGCGTGCCGGGCGGCGCCTGAGCCGTTCGGTGGGAAGGTTAGCCTAACCTTGGCCTGAAACGGTAAGGGGGCCCTAAGTTTTTTTAGGACCCCCGACACACCGGCGAACCGCGTGCCGTACCGCCTCCGGCGCTGCGCCTAGGCGGAGAAGCCCAGTTCGCGCGCGATGAGCATGCGCTGGACCTCGCTGGTGCCCTCGCCGATCTCCAGGATCTTCGAGTCCCGCCACATGCGCGCCACCGGGTACTCGTTCATGAACCCGTAGCCGCCGTGGATCTGCGTGGCGTCCCGGGCGTTGTCCACGGCCACCGTGGAGGAGTACAGCTTGGCGATCGCCGCCTCCTTCTTGAACGGCTCCCCGGCCACCAGCCGGGAAGCGGCGTCGCGCCAGCCGATGCGGGCCATGTGGGCGCGCATCTCCATGTCCGCCAGCTTGAACTGGATGGCCTGGTTGTCGCCGATCGCCTTGCCGAAGGCGTGCCGCTCCCTGGCGTACTTCACCGACTCGTCCACACAGCCCTGGGCCAGGCCCGTCGCGAGCGCGGAGATGGCGATCCGGCCCTCGTCCAGGATGCGGAGGAACTGCGCGTAGCCGCGGCCCTCCTCGCCGACCAGGTTGGCCAGCGGGACCCGTACGCCGTCGAAGGACAGCTCGCGGGTGTCCGAGGCGTTCCAGCCGACCTTGGAGTAGGGCGCGGCCACCGTGAAGCCCGGGGTGCCGGACGGGACGATGATCGAGGAGATCTCCGGGCGGCCGTCCGCCTTGCGGCCCGTCACGGCGGTGACCGTGACCAGGCCGGTGATGTCCGTACCGGAGTTGGTGATGAAGCACTTCGAACCGTTGATCACCCACTCGTCGCCCTCGCGGACGGCGGTGGTGCGGGTGCCGCCGGCGTCGCTGCCCGCGCCCGGCTCGGTCAGGCCGAACGCGCCCAGGACCTCGCCGGAGCACATCTTCGGCAGCCACTCGCGCTTCTGCTCCTCGGTTCCGAAGAGGTAGAGGGGCATGGCGCCCAGGGAGACGCCGGCCTCCAGGGTGATGGCGACCGAGGAGTCGACGCGGGCCAGCTCCTCCAGGGCGATGCCGAGGGCGAGGTAGTCGCCGCCCATGCCGCCGTACTCCTCGGGGAAGGGCAGGCCGAACAGGCCCATGCGGCCCATCTCGGCGACGATCTCGTACGGGAACTCGTGGCGCTCGTACAGGTCGCCGATCTTGGGCGCGATCACGTCGTGCGCGAACGCCTCGACGGTACGGCGGAGTTCCTCGTGCTCGGGGGTGAGCCGGTGGTCGAGGGACATGTCTTCGTTACTCCTTGTGGGAGAGGGCGCGGACGGTACGGGAGGGGCTGGGCCGGCCCAGCTGTTCGGCCATCCACACGCTCGTGGCGGTGAGGGCGGCCAGATCGACGCCGGTCTCGATGCCGAGGCCGTCGAGCATCCACACCAGGTCCTCGGTGGCGAGGTTGCCGGTGGCGCTCTTCGCGTACGGGCATCCGCCGAGGCCGCCGGCGGAGGCGTCGACCGTGGTCACGCCGTGCTGGAGCGCGGCGAGGGTGTTGGACAGGGCCTGGCCGTAGGTGTCGTGGAAGTGCACGCCGACGCGGTCGACGGGCACGCCCGCCCCGCCCAGCTCGCCCAGCAGGGCCTGGACGTGGCCGGGCGTGGCGACGCCGATGGTGTCGCCGAGGCTCAGCTCGTCGCAGCCGAGGTCGAGCAGGGACTTGGCGACGCGGACCACCTGGTGGACCGGGACCGCGCCCTCCCAGGGGTCGCCGAAGCACATCGACAGATAGCCGCGGACGTGCGCCCCGGCCTCCTTGGCGCGGGCCACGACGGGCTCGAACATGGCGAGGGACTCGGCGACGGTCCGGTTGAGGTTGCGCGAGGCGAAGGTCTCGGTGGCCGAGCCGAAGACGGCGATACGGGTGGCGCCGAGGGCCAGGGCCCGGTCCAGGCCGCGCTCGTTGGGCACGAGCACCGGCAGTGCGGCGTCGACGTCGCCGAGCAGCGGGAAGAGCTGCTCGGCGTCGGCGAGCTGCGGCACCCACTTCGGGTGCACGAAGCTGGTGGCCTCGACCGTGGTGAGGCCGGCGGCGGCCAGCCGGTGGATGAACTCGGCCTTGACCTCGGTGGGGACGGCCGTCCTCTCGTTCTGCAGCCCGTCCCGGGCGCCGACCTCGTGGATCCGGACCCGGGCCGGCAGGCCGGGCGCCGGGACGGTCATGGGCAGTCCGTTCACGCGCCCTCCTCCTCGTCCGGGGTGACGACGGCCAGGACCTGGTCCATGGCCACCGTGGCGCCGGGGGTGACGTCCAGTTCGGTGACGGTCCCGGCGTGCGGGGCGGAGATGACGTGCTCCATCTTCATCGCCTCGACCACGAGCAGGCTCTGGCCGGCCGCCACCTTGTCGCCGACGGCCACCTTGACGACCGTGACGGTGCCGGGCATGGGGGCGGCCAGGGTGTCGGCCCCCGCGCTCGCCGCGCCCTGGGCGGCCACGGGGTCGTGGCGCTGGACGTGCCAGCTGTCGCCGTCGCGGCCGAGCCAGGTCCCCTCCGGGGAGGTGGCGTGGCTGAACCGGTGGGTGACGCCGTCGAGTTCGATGGTGACCGTGTCGGTGGTGCGGGTCACGACGCGGCCGCGGGCCGGTGCGCCGGGGCTCTGCCCCGGACCCCGCGCCTCGATCGCCGGCGAGGCCGGATTCCCCTCGGCGGGGTCGGAGATGAGCAGCTCGCAGTCCGTGCCCAGGGGGCGGGTGCGAACCTGCACCGGATCCTGGCCGGGGAGGCGGAAGTCATGCACGGTCCAGGCCGGGGTGCCGCCCAGGCGCCACCCGCTCGGGACATCGAAGGGGTCGACCCACCCGTCCAGCCCCGCCGGCGTGTGAGGCGCGGGGTCAGCGGCGGAGCCCCGGTCACGGGAAGGGGCGGGGTGGGGGAAGAAGAGCAGCGCGGCCGCTGCGTACACCTCCGGCGGGACCCCCTCCGGGAGGAGCGTGGCGAGGTCGCGTTCGACCAGGCCCGTGTCCAGGTCTCCGGAGACCACGTCCGGGTGGGCCAGCAGCCTGCGGAGGAAGCCGGCGTTGGTCTGGACGCCCAGGATCACCGTGTCCGCCAGGGCGCCGCGCAGCACCCGCAGGGCCGTCGCGCGGTCCGGCCCGTACGCGATGACCTTCGACAGCATCGGGTCGTACGTCGATCCCACCGGGACGCCCGCCGTCAGGCCGGAGTCCGTGCGGACGGCACCGCCCGAGGGCTCGGACAGGGCGAGGACCGTGCCGCCCGAGGGCAGGAACCCGCGCGCCGGGTCTTCGGCGCACACCCGGGCCTCGATCGCGTGGCCCGTCAGCCGGACCTCGTCCTGGGTGAAGGACAGGGCCCCGCCGGAGGCCACCCGCAGCTGCTGCTCCACCAGGTCCAGGCCGGTGATCAGCTCCGTCACCGGGTGCTCGACCTGGAGGCGGGTGTTCATCTCCATGAAGTAGTAGGAGGACGGGTCCCGGCCCGGGACGATGAACTCCACCGTGCCCGCGCCCACGTACCCGCAGGAGCGGGCCGCCTCCACCGCCGCCGCGCCCATCGCCGCCCGGGTCTTCTCATCGAGCAGGACCGACGGCGCCTCCTCGATCACCTTCTGGTGGCGCCGCTGGAGCGAGCACTCGCGCTCGCCGAGGTGGACCACGTTCCCGTGGGAGTCGGCGAGGACCTGGATCTCGATGTGCCGCGGCCGGTCGATCCACCGCTCGACCAGGAGCGTGTCGTCGCCGAAGGAGGAGCGGGCCTCGCGGCGGGCCGCCGCGATCTCCTCGGCCAGCACGGCCGCGTCGCGCACCAGCCGCATGCCCTTGCCGCCGCCGCCCGCCGAGGGCTTCAGCAGGACGGGCATGCCGATCTCCTCGGCGGCGGAGACCAGTTCGGCGTCCGACAGGCCGCTGCCCGAGGAGCCGGGGACCACGGGCACGCCCGCCGCCTTCACCGTCTCCTTCGCGCGGATCTTGTCGCCCATCAGGGAGATGGCCGAGGCCGGGGGCCCGATGAAGCCGAGGCCGGCGTCCGCGCAGGCCTGGGCGAAGGCGGCGTTCTCGGCGAGGAAGCCGTAGCCCGGGTGGACCGCCTCGGCGCCCGTGCGCCGCGCGGCGTCCAGGAGCCGCTCCACCGACAGGTAGCTCTCGGCGGCCGCCGCCGGACCGATCCGGACGGCCGTGTCGGCCTCCCGTACGTGGCGGGCGTCCGCGTCCGCGTCGCTGAAGACGGCCACGGAGCGGATGCCGAGCTCCCGCAGCGTGCGGATGACGCGAACCGCGATCTCGCCCCGGTTCGCGACCAGAACAGTGCTGAACATCAGTGAGGTCCTCACGTCACATACGGAAGATGCCGAAGCCGCGATCGCCCAGCGGGGCGTTCGCGCACGCGGTCAGGGCCAGTCCCAGCACCTGCCGGGTCTCCAGCGGGTCGATGACCCCGTCGTCCCACAGCCGGGCGGTGGCGTAGTAGGCGCTGCCCTGCTCCTCGTACTGCGCCCGGACCGGGGCCTTGAAGGCCTCCTCGTCCTCGGCCGGCCACTCCTGGCCCGCGCCCTCGATCTGGTCCCGCTTGACCGTGGCCAGCACCGAGGCCGCCTGCTCGCCGCCCATCACGGAGATCTTGGCGTTGGGCCACATCCACAGGAAGCGCGGCGAGTACGCCCGCCCGCACATCGAGTAGTTGCCCGCGCCGTACGAGCCGCCGACGACCACCGTCAGCTTCGGCACCCGGGTGCAGGCCACCGCGGTCACCATCTTGGCGCCGTGCTTGGCGATGCCGCCCGCCTCGTAGTCGCGGCCGACCATGAACCCGGAGATGTTCTGGAGGAACAGCAGCGGGATGCCGCGCTGGTCGCACAGCTCGATGAAGTGGGCGCCCTTCTGGGCGGATTCGGAGAACAGGATGCCGTTGTTGGCGACGATCCCGACCGGGTGCCCGTGGATCCGGGCGAACCCGGTGACCAGGGTCTGCCCGAACTCCGCCTTGAACTCCTGGAAGCGGGAGCCGTCGACGATCCGGGCGATGATCTCGCGGGCGTCGTACGGGGTGCGGGAGTCGACCGGGACCGCGCCGTACAGCCCGTACGGGTCCACCTTGGGCTCTTCGGGCGCCTCGACCGACCAGGGCAGGGACCCGCGCTCCGGCAGGGTCGCCACGATGTTCCGTACGATCCGCAGCGCGTGCGCGTCGTCCTCCGCGAGGTGGTCGGTGACGCCGGAGATCCGGGAGTGGACCTCGCCGCCGCCCAGCTCCTCCGCCGTGACCACCTCGCCGGTGGCGGCCTTCACCAGCGGCGGGCCGCCGAGGAAGATCGTGCCCTGGCCGCGGACGATGACGGCCTCGTCGCTCATGGCCGGCACGTACGCGCCGCCCGCCGTGCAGGAGCCGAGGACGGCGGCGATCTGCGGGATGCCGGCCCCCGACATGCGCGCCTGGTTGTAGAAGATGCGGCCGAAGTGCTCGCGGTCCGGGAACACCTCGTCCTGCATGGGCAGGAAGGCGCCGCCCGAGTCGACCAGGTAGAGGCAGGGGAGACGGTTCTCCAGCGCCACCTCCTGGGCGCGCAGGTGCTTCTTGACGGTCATCGGGTAGTAGGTGCCGCCCTTGACGGTGGCGTCGTTCGCGACGATCACGCACTCGCGGCCGCTGACCCGCCCGATGCCCGCGATCACCCCGGCGGCGGGGGCCGCGCCCCCGTACATGCCCTCGGCGGCCAGCGGGGCCAGTTCCAGGAAGGGGGACCCGGGGTCCAGGAGGGTGTCCACCCGGTCGCGGGGGAGGAGTTTCCCGCGGGCGGTGTGGCGGGCGCGGGCCTTCTCGCCGCCGCCGAGCCGCGCCGCGTCGAGCCGGGCCCGCAGGCCCTCGGTGAGCTCGCGGTGGGCGGCCTCGTTGGTCCGCCAGGCCTCGGACGCCGGGTCCGCGGCGCTCGTCAGCACTGGTGCCTGCTGCATCGGTCGAGCTCCCTTGCTCGGTGCACGCTGTTAATGAGCGTTAACGCATGTACGGCCTAGGTTAACGAGCGCTAACGGCCCTGTCTAGAATGGTTTCCCATGAGCACCAGTGCGGCCGCCCCGACCCGTCGCGAGCAGATCCTCAGTGAAGCTGCCCGCCTCTTCGCCGCGCGCGGATTCCACGGCGTCGGCGTCGACGAGATAGGGGCGGCGGTCGGCATCTCCGGCCCCGGCCTCTACCGGCACTTCGCGGGCAAGGACGCCATGCTGGCCGAGCTGCTCGTCGGCATCAGCGAACGGCTGCTCACCGGCGGCCGGCGCCGGGTGGAGGAGGCGGCGGGCGATCCCGCGCTGGTCCTGTCCTCGCTCATCGACGGCCACATCGACTTCGCGCTCGACGACCGGGCGCTGATCACCCTGCACGACCGGGAGCTCGACCGGCTGCGGGACGCGGACCGCAAGCTCGTCCGCCAGCTGCAGCGCCAGTACGTGGAGCTGTGGGTGGAGGTCGTACGGGAACTGCACCCGGAGGTGGGCGAGGCCGAGGTGCGGGTCTCCGTGCACGCGGTCTTCGGCCTGCTGAACTCCACCCCGCACCTGGCGGCCCTGGGGCGGGAGGCGACGGAGTCCCTGCTCCGGCGGCTCGCGCACGGGGCGTTCGGGGCGCTGTCGGTGTGACCCGGCGCGTCCACCGGTCGGGATGGGCGCGGCGCCTGCGCCCCGGCGGCGGCAGAATGGGCCGCATGCCGAAGCCGATAGAGACGCCCGTACCCAGCCGCGCAGAGCTCGTCGACCACCTGGTCCGCACGCGCATCGCGGGACAGGTCGCCACCCCGCGCGAGAACAACCTCTCCCACTACCGCAAGCTCGCCAACGGCGACCGGCACTACTGGCTCGGGCTGGAGCTGGGCGACCGGTGGACGGACGAGCAGGACGTGCTCGCCGTGATGGCCGAGCGCTGCGGGGTCGTGGACGACCCGGCACACCGCTTCGGCCAGGACACCATCGACCCGGAGCTGACGGTGGCCGGCCTGGACCGGCTCGCGGCCCGGCTGCGCAAGGCCGCGCTGGACCGGCAGAGCGTGCTGCTCGCCACCGGGCACCCGGGCGGGCTGCTGGACGTCCACCGGGTCACGGCGGCGGCCCTGCGCGGGGCGGGCTGCGAGATCGTCGTGATCCCGGCCGGACTGACCGCCGACGAGGGCTCGGTGTGGCAGTTCGCCGACGTCGCCGTGCTGGAGCGCGGCGCGACCTTGTGGCACACCCACTCGCCCGAGCCGATGGCCGCGATCCTGGACGGGCTCGCCGCGGCCGGCCGCCCGCAGCCGGACCTGGTCGTCGCCGACCACGGGTGGGCGGGCTGCGCGGCGCAGCGCGGGCTGGACGCGGTCGGGTACGCGGACTGCAACGACCCCGCGCTCTTCCTGGGCGAGGCCGAGGGCACCCTCCAGGTCGCGGTGCCGCTCGACGACCACGTCCGCGACCCGCGCTTCTACGACCCGATGACCGCCTACCTGCTGTCCGCGGCGGGCCTGCTCCCGTCCTGACCCGGACGGGCCCCGGGGCGGGCCGGGCCCTGCGGACCGCGGCCGCGGTGCGGTGCCGGGCAACGCGGGCCCGGCAGGATCCGAGAGGGACGGCCTAGCCGAGCCAGCCGGCCATCTCGGTCTGGACGGCCGAGCCGTCGCGGTCGGCGAGCTTCATGCCCACGAACGCGCGGGCCCAGTCGGAGGTCTGGATCCGAAACGGCGTCCTCTCGGCGGTCAGCGCCTCGATGACGGGCTCCGCCGCCTGCTGCGGGGTCTGGGCGGTGTCACTGCCGAAGGACGTCAGGGCGTGGTCGATGTAGGCCCGGAGCGTCGGGGCGTACGGGCCGGCCTCGGCCAGCATGGCGGGCAGGTCGATCCCGACGTTGTTCACGAACTCGCTGGCGACGGCGCCGGGTTCGACGACGGCCACCTGGACGCCGGCCTTCGCGGCGACCGGCGCGAGGGCCTCCATGAAGCCCTCGACGGCGAACTTCGCCGCGCAGTAGGCCTCGTTGAACGGCTGGCCCACCACTGCGCCGACGCTCGTCACCGTGACGACCCGGCCGCCGGAAGCGCGCAGGTGCGGCATCGCCGCCCGGGTCAGCTCGACGACGCCGAAGAAGTTGACCTCCATGACCTCCCGCACCCGCTCCATGCCGTGCTGCTCGATGGTGCCGACGAACCCGGCGCCCGCGTTGTTCACGACGGCGTCGAGGCGCCCGTGCTCGGCGACGACCTCGGCCACGCAGGCGGCCGCGGAGTCCGCGTCGGTCACGTCGAGCCGCTTGACCTGGACGAGGTCGGCGACGCCCGCGTCGGCGGCGGCCTTGAGCAGGGCGTCGGCCCGGCCGGTGTCGCGCATGGTCGCGACGGCGTGCCACCGGCGCGGGCGGCGGCGACGGCCGCGGCCAGGCCGATGCCGGAGGACGTGCCGGTGATGATGACGGTCTTGGTCTCGTTCACGAGGTCTCCAGAGGGGGGGGCGCACCTGGCGGGTTTCTGTGCGTGCACACACACATTAACCGTTGTGTGCGTGTGCACACAACACCGGTATTCTGTGGCCATGGCCAACGACGAACCGACCATGGGCGCTCTCACCCCCCGCGACCACGCCTTCTACGGTCTGGTCTGGGCCGGTACGACCCTCACCGCGCGGGTCGACCAGGCCCTGACCCGGCGCCACGACCTCCCCCTGTCGTGGTTCGAGGTCATGCTGTGGCTGCACGCCTACGGCGAGCCGATCGCCTCCTCCGAGCTGGGCGCCAAGACCCTGCTCAGCCGCAGCCAGGTCTCCCGCGTCGCCGATTCCCTCCAGGCGCGCGGCCTGATCGAGCGCGTCCCCTCCCCGACGGACGCCCGGTCCGTCCGGATCGCCCTCACCGAAGCGGGCCGCCGGGCCTACGCGGAGGCCGACGCCACGCGCCGCGAGGCCCTCGCCGAAGTCTTCGACGACCGGCTGGACGACACGGACATAGCGGCGCTGGCGGCGATCTGGACCAAGTTGAAGTCCAAGCCCGGGGCGTAGGGGCCTGGACGGCTCTGTCGGTGGCGGCGGCTACGGTCGCCGCCGTGACGAACCCACCGAACCCGCTGTCCGCGCTCGGCTCCCTCCCCGGGCTGCCCCCGGGAACCGTGGTCACCACGCGTCCCGACCGCCGGCCGCTGAGGCGGACCCGGCCGGGGAAGCCGCTGCTGTGGGTCTCCGACCGGCCGGTGGACGCCGGCGCGACCGCCTCGTACCGCGACCGGCCGGACCTTGCCGCCGCGGGCCTGCAGGCGGTCCTGCTCCAGGAGCGGCGCGGCCTGGAGGAGTGGTGGCGGACCAGGGGGCTGCGGCCGGAGCGCATGTCCGACCCGGACGGCCACCACGCCGAGCCGGTCCTGCGCGCCTTCTGGAACGCCGTCATCCCCGATCCCGAGGAGGAGGGCGAGGACGGCGAGGAGCTCATCGCCCCCTTCGGCCGGGACTGGCCGGGGCTCGCCCAGCCCCCCTCCCCGGCGCCGGACGGCCGGGACCCGGAGGCGGCGGCCCGCGCCCTCACGGACGAGCTGATCGGGACCGGCTTCCTGGCGGCCCCGCGGCTCGCGCTGGTCCCCGCGGGCCGGGGGGCCGACGTACCCGCGGCGATGGGCTGGTGCGGACCGGCCAACCACGAGCAGGACACCGCCCTCGTCAGCGCGGTTCTGCGCTCGTGGGAGGACCGCTTCGGGGCCCGGGTCATCGCCCTCGGCTTCGACGAACTCCACGTGTCGGTGGCGGCCCCGCCGCGCACGCTCGCCGACGCGCTCCCGGTCGCCGCGGAGCACTTCGCCTTCGCCCCCGACAACGTCTGGCAGGGCTCCGGCAGCGTCCGCGCCTACGCCGAGGAGGCGGTGGCCGGCGCGGCGCACTGGTCGTTCTGGTGGGACTAGCGCGGCGGGCGCGCCCGCGGAACGCGCACCACGCCCTCCTGGATGACGGTCACGGCCAGCCGGCCGTCCTGGGTCCAGATGCGGGCCTGGCCCAGGCCCCGCCCGGCGGCCGCCGAGGGGGACTCCTGGTCGTACAGCAGCCACTCGTCCGCGCGGAACGGCCGGTGGAACCACATCGCGTGGTCCAGCGAGGCGCCGACCACATCGCCGACGGCCCACCCGCCGCGCCCGTGCGCGAGCAGCACCGAGTCCAGCAGGGTCATGTCGGAGACGTACGTGGCCAGGCAGGTGTGCAGCAGGGAGTCGTCGCTCTCCAGCTTGCCGGCCGTCCGGAACCACACCTGCGAGCGCGGCTCCACGGGCTCGCCGACGCTGCCCCAGGGCGGGGTGGTGGCGTACCGCAGGTCCACCGCGCCGCGCGCCTCGATCAGCCGCTCCACCGTGCCCGGGTCGCGGAAGACCTCGCGGTACGCGGGCAGCGACTCGGCCGCGGTCGGCAGCGTCTCCGGGTCGGGTGCGGAGGGCATCCCGGCCTGGTGGTCGAGGCCCTCCTCGTGCGTCTGGAAGGACGCGGAGAGGTGGAAGATCGGCTGGCCGTGCTGGACGGCGACGACGCGGCGCGTGGTGAAGGAGCGTCCGTCGCGGATCCGGTCCACCGAGTAGACGATGGGCGCGCCGGGGTCCCCGGCGCGCAGGAAGTACGAGTGCAGCGAGTGCGCGGTGCGGTCCTCGGGCACGGTACGGCCGGCCGCGACCAGGGCCTGGGCCGCGACCTGGCCGCCGAAGACGCGCGGTACCACCGCCGAACGGCTGGTACCGCGGAAGATGTTCTCCTCGATCTGCTCGAGGTCGAGCAGATCGAGGAGCGTCGTCAGTGCCTCGTTCATGGGGGAAGGGTAGGTGCCCTGACTCCCTTAGAGGCCCATGGACTTGGCGATGATGGACTTCATGACCTCGCTGGTGCCGCCGTAGATGCGGTTCACGCGGTTGTCGGCGTACAGGCGGGCGATCGGGTACTCGTTCATGTAGCCGTAACCGCCGTGCAGCTGGAGGCACTTGTCGATGACGCGGTGCGCGACCTCGGTGCAGAACAGCTTCGCGGAGGCGGCCTCGGCGGCGGTCAGCTCGCCGGCGTCCAGGGCCTCCAGGGCGCGGTCGGCGACGGCCTCGGCCGCGTCCACCTCGGCCTGGCAGGAGGCCAGTTCGAACTTGGTGTTCTGGAAGTGCGCGACGGGCTTGCCGAAGACGGTGCGCTCCTGCACGTACTGCTGGGCGAACCGGACGGCGGCCTTGGCCTGCGCGTAGGCGCCGAAGGCGATGCCCCAGCGCTCGGAGGGCAGGTTCTGGCCGAGGTAGTAGAAGCCCTTGTTCTCCTCGCCCATCAGGTCCTCGACCGGGACCTTCACGTCGACGAACGCCAGCTCGGCGGTGTCGGAGGTGCGCAGGCCCAGCTTGTCCAGCTTGCGGCCGATGGAGTAGCCGGCCGACTTGGTGTCCACCGCGAACAGGGAGATGCCGAAGCGGCGGTCGTCCTCGCGCGGGGCGGAGGTGCGGGCGCAGACGATCACGCGGTCGGCGTGGACGCCACCGGTGATGAAGGTCTTGGCGCCGTTGAGGACGTAGTGGGTGCCGTCCTCGGACAGCTTGGCGGTGGTCTTCATGCCCGCGACGTCGGAGCCGGTGCCCGGCTCGGTCATCGCCAGCGCCCACATCTCCTCGCCGGTGACGAACTTCGGCAGGTAGCGCTTCTTCTGCTCGTCGGTGGAGAGCATCTTGATGTAGGGGAGGGCGAGCAGCACGTGCACGCCGGAGCCGCCGAAGTTCACGCCCGCGCGCGAGGTCTCCTCGTAGAGCACGGCCTCGAACTTGTGGGTGTCCAGGCCGGCGCCGCCGAACTCCTCGGGCACGTTGATCCCAAAGACGCCCAGCTCGCCCAGCTTGTAGTAGAACTCGCGAGGTGCCTGGCCGGCGGCGAACCACTCGTCGTAGACGGGGACGACCTCGGCCTCGATGAAGGCGCGGATGGTCTCGCGGAACGCCTCGTGGTCCTCGTTGAATACGGTACGGCGCACGGCCGACTCCTCTCGGTGGCGGCGCGACGCCGCTTATACCTAAGCGCTTGCTCAGATTAAGTTACCGGCGGGTTGTCGTCCCTGTCCAGAGCGGGGGCCGACCGTCAGTGCGAGCCGTCAGTGCGAGCCGTCCGAGCGAGCCGTCAGTGCGAGCCGTCAGGACGGGCACTCAGTACGAGAAGGCCATCGGCCGGTCGGGGTCCTCGTCGTCGCCGCCGATCCGGCGGGGCGTCGCGAGGTCGGAGGCGGTGACCTCGGGCGGGCCCGCCATGACGGACTGGGCCAGGAGGCGGACCTCGATGACGGCGAGGAGCGCGTAGAGCAGGCCGAACGCGGTGAGGGAGGCGATGACCTCGCCATGGCCCACGCCGGGCGACACGGCGTCGCGGGTGCGCAGGACCCCGTAGACCACCCAGGGCTGGCGGCCCATCTCGGTGAAGATCCAGCCCCAGGAGCAGGCGATCAGGGGGAAGGCCAGCGTCCACACGGCCGCGAGCCAGTACCAGGTGGTCAGCCGGGACCCCAGGGTCCTGCGCCGGGTCAGGGCCAGGTGCGGCACCTCGTCCTCACCCGTCCGCAGGCCCGGGGCGAGCAGGACCTTGCGGCGGGTCAGCCACAGTCCCACCACGCCGACGGCGAGCGAGGTCATGCCGAAGCCCATCATGAAGCGGAAGCCCCAGAACGCGACCGGGATGTCGGGCCGGTAGTTCCCGGGCCCGTGCTCGGCCTGCTCGGCCGCCTCCGTGTCGTTGATGCCCGCCACGTACGCCGTGAAGTTCCCCGCCGCCAGGAAGGAGAGCAGGCCGGGAACCGACCACTCCACCCGGTTGTGCCCCTCGGAGACGTCCCCGATGGCGAAGACGGAGAACGGCGCGGACGTCTGGCCGTCCCAGAGGGCCTCGGCGGCGGCCATCTTCATCGGCTGCTGCTGGACCATCACCTTGCCGAGGCTGTCCCCGCTGAAGGCCACCAGCACCCCGGCCACCAGCATCGTCACCAGGCCCAGCCGCAGCGAGGTGCGCATCACCGGCACGTGCCGGCCGCGCCGCAGGTGCAGGGCCGAGATGCCCAGCATGAAGGCGCCGCCGGTCAGGAAGGCGGCGGAGAGGGTGTGGTAGACGACGACCAGCGTGGTGTTCTGGGTGAGCACGAGCCAGATGTCGGTGAGCTCGGCCCGGCCGCGCTCCTCGTTCATGCGGTAGCCGACCGGGTGCTGCATCCAGGAGTTGGCCGCCAGGATGAAGTAGGCGGACAGGATGGTGCCGAGCGACACCATCCAGATGCAGGCCAGGTGGATCCTCTTCGGCAGCTTGTCCCAGCCGAAGATCCACAGGCCGATGAAGGTCGACTCGAAGAAGAAGGCGATCAGCGCCTCGAGGGCGAGGGGCGCCCCGAAGATGTCACCGACGAACCGCGAGTAGGCGGACCAGTTCATGCCGAACTGGAACTCCAGCACGATGCCGGTGACGACCCCGACCGCCATGTTGATCAGGAGCAGCCGGCCCCAGAACTTCGTGGCCGCGAGGTACTTGTCCCGCCCCGTGCGCACCCAGGCGGTCTGGAGCACCGCGACCAGCGTGGCGAGGGAGATCGTCAGCGGGACGAACAGGAAGTGGTAGACGGTCGTCATGCCGAACTGCCACCGGGCCATCGTGTCGAAGGCCACCGCCAGCTCCATCCGGATCCTCCCTCGCCTCGCGCGGCCGGTCCGCAGGGGACACTCTCTCCCCGGCCGCCCGCGCCGCCCGGCAGCGGCGGCCCGACGGCCCGCGAAGTACGCCGGACGGCCGACGCGCCCGCCCCCGACCGCGGCGGCCCGGGGGCACGCTCAGCCCGCGGACGCCTCGAGGTACTCGGCCAGCGCCTCGTGGGTGAGGTGGATCCCGGCCCGCAGCGCGGCGTCCCCGGGACCGGGATGTGCGGCCCGGTGATCCGCTTCCAGCTCCAGGGCCGGGCGCAGCCGCTGGGCGCAGTCCTCGCCGCGCAGGGCCGCGTCCAGGGCCGAGGCGGTCGCCTCCACCAGCGGTGCCATGGCGCGCACCGGCCCGTCGGCCCCGCCGGCGGACCGGGCCTCCAGCTCCCGCGTGAGGAAGTACAGGGCCGGAGCGGTCCGCGCGGCCAGTCGCAGGCGGAGGCGGAGCGCGTCAGCCGACCCGGCGGGCGGGCGCCGGGGCGGCAGCGGGAGCAGCCGCGCCGGCCGGTGCTCCAGGGCGGCGGACAGTTCGTACGGGCGGTGCCACAGTGCGAAGGACTCCGCGGGGGCGGGCGGGTGCGCGGGGGCCGGGCCGGTGGGGCGCCCGGCAGCGGCCAGGGCGGCGACGCCCTCCAGGCGGGCGCGCAGAGCGGCGCGGTACTCCTCCAGCCCGTCCGCCGCCTCGCGGTACGGGTCGGGCGGCCACAGCAGCGGGCCGAGGAGCGCCACGACGGCGATGCCGACCGCGCTCTCCCACAGCCGGGCCAGCGGGTACCCGGGCACCGGCGTCGCGTAGATCACCAGGGCGGTGACCAGCACCTGCTGGTTGGGGGAGCCGTCGTGGCGCAGCAGGTACATCCCGGCGCAGCCGGTCACCAGGAGGACCGGGAACGACAGGGGGCCCGTCGGCAGCCAGTGCAGGACCACCACGCTCAGCCCCACGCCGACGACCACGCCGAGCAGCCGCTCCAGGGCGAGCCGGGGCGCCGCGAACACGTCCCCGCGCAGGATCAGGACGGCGGGCAGGGCGGCGGGAACCGGGATGGTGCTCGTGCCGAGCCACACGCACACGTACCAGGGGAGGGCCGCGCACACCACCAGCCGGGCGGCCGGGCCCAGCTGCTCACGGAGGAGGCGGCTCCGTGCCGGTACGGACATGCCGGACATGCGGCACATGCTAGGGGCGGGCCCCGCCCCCGGCGGTGCGGTGCGGCCCGCGGCGGGCTGCCGTCAGCCGCCCGGCCGCGGGGAGCGGGCGGGCACCGGGCCCGTGCCGGGGCCCGTGCCGGGGGCGGGGCCAGCGCCCGCGCCCGGGTCCGTGCCGGCGGCCGGGGGCTCGGGCCGGCGCAGGGCGAACCACAGCTCCATCCGGACGTCCGGGTCGTCCAGGTCCCGCCCCAGCAGCTCCGCGCAGCGGGCCACGCGCTGGCGCACGGTGTTGCGGTGCACGCCGAGGTCCGCGGCCGTGCGGTCCCAGCCGCCGTGGTGGGCCAGCCAGCCGCGCAGGGTGTCGCGCAGGACGGGGGAGAGGGGTCCGAGCAGGGCCTCGGCGTGGGCGCGGGCCTCTGCCTCGCCAACCAGGCCGGCGAGACCGGGGTCGGAATGCCGGGCCAGCGGGGTGCGGGCCGCCTCCGCGCGGTCCAGGGCGCGCGCGGCCTGCGCGTCGGCGGTGGCCAGGGCGCCGGGTGCGGCCGGCGCGCTGACGCCCAGCCGCCATCCCGGCTGCGGGACGGGCTCCCGGTCGGTCAGCAGCCTCGCCCCGCCCTCGAACGGGTCGAGCAGTACGGTGCCCAGCGCGGCCCCGAGGGCCTGCGGATCGCCGGTCCCCCGGGCGTGGACCACGTGCCAGGGCCCGGGGGCCAGGGCGCGGGCGGGGTCCCCGCCGAGCAGGAGCCGGGTCAGGGCGGAGGCCTCGTCCCCGGCCGGGCGGTTCGCCGTGAGCAGGGTCAGCAGGACGGCGGCGACGGAGGCGATGGTGTGGTCGCCCGGGGCCCGGACCGGCGTGGCGAGGGCCAGCACCTGGCCGCCGCCCACGGCATAGGCGGACAGGTGAGTCCCGGCCAGGGTGTCGGTGGCGGTCGCCGCGGAACCGGGTGCCACCCGGCGCGCGAGCGCGTCCACCGCGGCCCGCACCTCGGCCCTCGGCACGCCCCCGGCACTCCGAACCACACCCCACCCGATCCCGCCCACCACCCCAACGACCCCAGGCCCGCCCACCGCGCCCGCCCCCGACCCGGCCCCGGCGGGCCCAACTCCGCCCGGCCCGGCCCCGCGGCCTGCCCCCGGCGCTGACCCGGCGGGCGTGGATCCGCTCGGCCGGGCCCCGCGGCCTGTGCCCTGCGCGGCCACGACGGCTCCGGCCCCGCGGCCTGATGCTGGTGCGGCTCCTGCGGACTCGGGCCCGCCCGGCCCGGCCCCGCGCCCTGCGGCGGGCGTGGACCCGGCGGGCGTGGACCCGCTCGGCCCGGATCCGCTCGGCCCGGATCCGCCCGGACCAGGTCCGGGCGGGCCGGGTGGGCCCGGAGGCGGCGTGGTTTCCGATCCGGGGGTCGGCCGGGCGTCCGTCCCGGGCCCGGGCCCGGGATCGGGTGTGGAAGCCGGGGTGAGCAGGGCCGCCCAGCCGGACAGGCTCGCCGACAGGCGGGCGAGGAGTGCGGGGACCGGATCGGGACGGGCGGCCGCCGCCGCGAGGGACTGCTGCGCCTCGGTCACCCGGCGCAGCTCACGCGTACGGGCCTCCTCCATCAGCCGCCACACGGCCCGGCCCACGGCCGTGAACGGCGTCGCGGGCGGCACCTCGACCAGCGGCAGCCCGTGCCGGGCGCAGGCCTCGACCAGGGCCCGCGGCACCGTCTCGTGCACCGGGGTGACACCGAAGCCGACGGCGGCCACCCCCGCCCGCACCAGCCGCTCGACGTACGGCACGGCTTCCGCTCCGCCCCCGGCGACGGCTTCCGCTCCGCCCCCGGCGACGGCTTCCGCTCCGCCCCCGGCGACGGCTTCCGCTCCGCCCCCGGCGACGGCCTCCGCCCCCGCCAGGCCCTCGCCCGCCGTCAGCAGCAGTTCCCCGCCCAGCAGGTAGCGGGACGGGTCCGCCATCTCAGAGGCGTGCACCCCGTGCACCTCGGCCTCGGCGGGCCCCGCCAGACGCCGCAGACCCAGGTCGCCGTCGGCGAGCAGGCGCCCGAGGGCGACCGGCGGGGTGGGAGGGGCTTCCATGGATACTCCGTACACATCAAGGGGCGCTGATGGATGAAACGTACACTTCGCGCCCCGCGGGCCCCGGCTTACGCTCGAAGGACCGCACCCGCAGGACCTCCAGAAGGGCACCCCCCATGAGCACGCAGCCGCGCGGCCCCGTCGACTCCTCCCGCATCCCGCGCTACGCGGGCCCCGCGACCTTCGCCCGGCTGCCGCGCCTCGACGAGGTCGGCTCCGCCGACGTCGCCGTCGTCGGCGTGCCCTTCGACTCCGGCGTCTCCTACCGCCCCGGCGCCCGCTTCGGCGGCAACGCGATCCGCGAGGCCTCTCGCCTGCTGCGCCCGTACAACCCGGCCCAGGACGCCTCCCCCTTCGCCCTCGCCCAGGTCGCGGACGCCGGCGACATCGCCGTGAACCCCTTCAACATCAACGAGGCCGTCGAGACGGTCGAGGCCGCCGCCGACGAGCTCCTCGGCAACGGCTCCCGCCTGATGACCCTCGGCGGCGACCACACCATCGCCCTCCCGCTGCTCCGCTCCGTCGCCAAGAAGCACGGCCCCGTCGCGCTGCTCCACTTCGACGCGCACCTGGACACCTGGGACACCTACTTCGGCGCCGAGTACACCCACGGCACCCCCTTCCGCCGCGCCGTCGAGGAGGGCATCCTCGACACCGAGGCGCTCTCGCACGTCGGTACGCGCGGCCCGCTGTACGGCAAGCAGGACCTGGACGACGACGCCAAGATGGGCTTCGGCATCGTCACCTCCGCGGACGTCTACCGCCGCGGCGCCGACGAGGTGGCCGACCAGCTGCGCCAGCGCATCGGCGACCGCCCCCTCTACATCTCCATCGACATCGACGTGCTGGACCCGGCCCACGCGCCCGGCACCGGCACCCCGGAGGCGGGCGGCATGACCTCCCGCGAGCTGCTGGAGATCATCCGGGGCCTGTCCTCCTGCAACCTCGTTTCCGCCGACGTGGTGGAGGTGGCCCCGGCGTACGATCACGCGGAGATCACCTCGGTCGCGGCCTCGCACACCGCGTACGAGCTCACCACGATCATGAGCCGGCAGATCGCGCAGTCGAAGGGCAAGTAAGAGAAGTGACGCACGACCACGACCTGGTTCTCCGTCCCACCGAGGCCCAGACGGCCGCCGCGCTGGCTCCGCCGCCGGGCCGCACGGGCGGGGACCTGGTCGTGGAGACACTGCGTTCCCTGGGCGCGACCACCGTCTTCGGGCTGCCCGGCCAGCACGCGCTGGCCGTCTTCGACGCGGTCGGCCGCTCGGACCTGCGCCTCGTCACGCTGCGCACGGAGAACAACGCGGGCTTCGCGGCGGACGCGTACGGCCGGATCACGGGCGAGGCCGTACCGCTGCTGCTGTCGACGGGACCGGGCGCGCTGATGGCCCTGCCCGCGCTCGCGGAGGCGGCCGCCGCCTCCGCCCCCGTCCTCGCCATCTCCTCGCAGGTGCCGGCGGCGGGCCTGGGCGGCGGGCGCCGGGGCCACCTGCACGAGCTGCGCGACCAGTCCGCGTCCTTCCGGGACGTGGTCAAGTCGGTCCACACGGCCCGGACCCCCTCGCAGATCCCGTCCGTGGTCGCGGAGGCCTGGGAATCCGCCCTGACCGCGCCCCACGGCCCGGTCTGGGTGGAGATCCCCGAGGACGTACTGCGCGCCGAGACGCTGATCCCGCAGGTCACGGGCATGGACGCGACCCCGCACGAGCTCGCTCCGCGCCCGGAGCTCACCGCCGTCGCCGCCCACTGGCTCTCCCGGGCCGCCCGCCCGGTGATCATCGCGGGCGGCGGGGTCATCCGCTCCGACGCCGCGGGCAAGCTCAAGCAGCTGGCGGAACGCCTGAACGCCCCCGTGGTCACCACCTTCGGCGGCAAGGGCGCCTTCCCCTGGAACCACCCGCTCTCCCTCCAGTCCTGGCTGGAGGACCGCCACATGACCGACTTCCTGGAGGACGCGGACGTCCTCCTCGTCGTCGGCTCCGGCCTGGGCGAGCTGTCCTCGAACTACCACACGTTCTTCCCCACCGGCCGGGTCGTCCAGATCGAGGCGGACCTCGGGAAGCTGGAGTCCAACCACCCGGCCCTGGGCATCCACGCGGACGCCCGCCTCGCCCTCCAGGCCCTGCTGGAGACCGTGGCCGAGCGCGCGGACCCGTACGCCCCGGACCGCGTGCGGATGGTCCTGTCCGACATCGCGGACCGCCTGGCCGCCCAGGACGTCACCCTGGAGCAGGAGCTCCTGGCCTCGATCCGGGCCGCCCTCCCGCCGCGCTCCCCGTCCTTCTGGGACATGACGATCCTGTCCTACTGGGCGTGGTCGGCCTTCGACGCCAAGCACCCCAACACCATGCACTCGGCCCAGGGCGCCGGCGGCCTCGGCTACGCCTTCCCGGCGGCCCTCGGTGCGGCGGTCGCGGAGCCGGGCACCCCCGTCCTCGCGGTCTCCGGCGACGGCGGTGCCATGTACTCGGCCGCGGAGCTGGCCACCGCCCGCCAGCACGACCTGGACGTCACCTGGCTGATCGTGGACGACGGCGGCTACGGCATCCTGCGCGCGTACATGGAGGACTCCTTCGGCCGCTCCACCGGCACCGAGCTCACCCGCCCCGACTTCGCCGCACTGGCGGCCTCCTTCGACGTCCCGGCGACCACCACCAGCCCGGAATCCCTGACGGCGGACCTCAAGAAGGCCCTCGCCACCCCCGGCCCCTCGGTCGTCGTCCTCCCGGCCACCCTCAGGATGTTCGCGCCGACCCACCTCTGAACGGCCGACCCACCTCTGAACGGCCGGCCCCACCTCTGAACGGCCGGACCCGCCTCCGAACGGCCGGACCCGCCTCCGAACGTCCGGGCCCGCCCCTGTCGGGTGAAGCCCGCTCGCCGCGCCCGGACACCGGTGCGATTGTTGCGGCGGGATGAAATCCGCCGGTCCGGGCGTTGGGGCTTGTCGGTAGGACGGACGAACGGGGAGGCTTCACGTGACGGCGGCTGGGGAGAAACAGGGCTGGGGCAGGCGGCTCGCCGCGTACACGTGGCGCTACAAGCTCAACGTGCTCCTCGCGCTCGGGTCCTCGCTGGCCGGCATGGCCGTCATGGCCCTCGTGCCGCTGGTCACCAAGGTCATCATCGACGACGTCATCGGGGACCGGTCCAAGCCCATGGGGCCCTGGGCGGGCATGCTCATAGCCGCCGCCGTCCTCGTCTACGGGCTGACCTACATCCGCAGGTACTACGGCGGGCGGCTCGCCCTCGACGTCCAGCACGACCTGCGCACCGACATGTACGACTCCATCGCCCGCCTCGACGGGCGGCGGCAGGACGAGCTGTCCACCGGGCAGGTCATCGGGCGGGCCACCACCGACCTCCAGCTGATCCAGGGCCTCCTCTTCATGCTCCCGATGACCATCGGGAACTTCCTGCTCTTCGGGATATCCCTCGGGATCATGCTGGCGCTGTCCCCGCTGCTGACCCTCGTCGCGCTGCTGATGGCCCCCGCCCTGTGGTTCATCGCCAAGCGCAGCCGCAAGAAGCTCTTCCCCGCCACCTGGTACGCCCAGGGCCAGGCCGCCGCCGTCGCCGGCGTCGTCGACGGGGCCGTGACCGGCGTCCGCGTGGTCAAGGGCTTCGGCCAGGAGGAGCAGGAGACCTCCAAGCTGCGCACCGCCGGACGGCGGCTGTTCGCCGGCCGGATGCGCACCATCCGGCTGAACTCGCGCTACACCCCCGCCCTCCAGGCCGTACCCGCCCTCGGCCAGGTCGCGATGCTGGCGCTCGGCGGCTGGATGGCCACCCGGGGACAGGTCACCCTCGGCACCTTCGTGGCCTTCTCCACCTACCTCGCCCAGCTCGTCGGCCCCGTCCGCATGCTCGCCATGGTGCTGACGGTGGGCCAGCAGGCGCGGGCCGGTGTGGAGCGGGTCTTCGAGCTGATCGACACCCGCCCCGTCATCCGCGAGGGCGCGCACGAGCTGCCCGCCGACGCGCCCGCCACCATCGCCTTCGAGGACGTCCGCTTCGGGTACGACCCCGAGCGGCCCGTCCTCGACGGGTTCTCGCTCTCGGTCGCCGAGGGGGAGACCGTCGCCGTGGTCGGCGCCTCCGGGAGCGGGAAGTCCACCGTCTCGCTGCTCCTGCCGCGCTTCTACGACGCCGACGGCGGGTCCGTCCGCGTCGGCGGACACGACGTGCGCGAGCTCACCTACACCTCCCTGCGCGGCGCCATCGGCCTGGTCCCGGAAGACTCGTTCCTCTTCTCCGACACCCTCCGCGCCAACATCGCCTACGGACACCCCGAGGCCACCGACGAGCAGATCGAGGCCGCCGCCCGCGCCGCCCAGGCCGACGGGTTCGTCCGGGCCCTGCCCGCCGGGTACGACACCAAGGTCGGCGAGCAGGGGCTCACCCTCTCCGGCGGCCAGCGCCAGCGCGTCGCGCTCGCCCGGGCCATCCTCACCGACCCGCGGCTGCTCCTCCTCGACGACGCCACCTCCGCCGTGGACGCCCGCGTCGAGCACGAGATCCACGAGGCGCTGCGCTCGGTCATGGCCGGCCGGACCACCCTGCTGATCGCCCACCGCCGCTCCACGCTCGCGCTGGCCGACCGGATCGCCGTACTCGACCGCGGCCGGCTCGCCGACATCGGCACCCACGAGGAGCTGGAGCGCCGCTCCGCCCTCTACCGCAGGCTGCTGACCGACCCCGACGCGCTCGGCGCCGGCTCGCCGCGGACCCCCGACGCGCTGCCGATGGCCGAGTTCGAGCGCGAGATCGACCGGAACATCGAGCGGGACATCGAGCTCGAGGCCGAGATCGACTCCGAGCCCGTCAGCGCCAAGCGCCGGGTCTCGGACGGGGTCACCCCCGAGCTCTGGAAGCGCCAGGAGGAGGCCGACAGCGCCGCCGCCTCCCTACCCGGCATGCTCCCCCAGCCAACGCTCGGGGGACCCCCGGCCACCCCCGAGCTGCTCGCCCAGGTCGCCGCCCTGCCGCCGGCCGACGACCAGCCCGACGTGGACGAGACCCGCGCCGCGGCCGCCGAGCAGAGCTACGGCCTGCGCCGCCTGCTCGGCGGCTTCTGGGCGCCGCTCGCGGTCAGCCTCGGCCTCGTCGCCGTCGACGCGGGCTCCGGGCTGCTCCTGCCGATCATGATCCGCCACGGTATCGACCAGGGTGTGGAGAAGGCCGCCCTGGGCGCGGTCTGGGCCGCCGCCGCCCTCGCCCTCGTGGTCGTCGTCGGGCAGTGGGCCGCGCAGTTCGCCGAGACCCGGATGACGGGCCGCACCGGCGAGCGCGTGCTGTACGCGCTCCGCGTCAAGATCTTCGCCCAGCTCCAACGGCTCGGACTCGACTTCTACGAGCGCGAGCTGACCGGCAAGATCATGACCCGGATGACCACCGACGTGGACGCCCTGTCCAGCTTCCTGCAGACCGGGCTCGTCACCGCCGTCGTCTCCGTCTTCACCTTCTTCGGCATCCTGGCCGCCCTGCTCGTCCTCGACGTCGAGCTGGCCCTGATCGTCTTCGCCACGCTGCCGGTGCTGGTGGTCGGCACGATCGTGTTCCGCCGCAAGTCGGTCGCCGCCTACGAACTCGCCCGCGACCGGGTCAGCCTGGTCAACGCCGACCTCCAGGAGTCCGTCGCCGGGCTCCGCATCGTCCAGGCCTTCCGCCGCGAGGGCTCCGGCGCCCGCCGCTTCGCGGAGCGCAGCGACTCGTACCGCGAGGCGCGGGTGCGCGGCCAGTGGCTGATATCGGTCTACTTCCCCTTCGTACAGCTGCTGTCCTCGGGCGCCGCGGCCGCCGTGCTGATCGTCGGTGCCGGCCGGGTCGAGGCGGGCACGCTCACCACCGGTGCGCTGGTCGCCTACCTGCTCTACATCGACCTGTTCTTCGCCCCGGTCCAGCAGCTGTCCCAGGTCTTCGACGGCTACCAGCAGGCCACGGTCTCCCTCGGCCGCATCCAGGGGCTGCTGCGCGAGCCGACCACCACCCCGCGCCCCGCGGAGCCGCTCGCGGTGCCGGAACTCCGCGGCGAGATCGCCTTCGAGGGGGTCCGCTTCGCCTACGGCACCGCCGAGGAGCGCGGGGAGAAGGGCGAGGCGCTGGCGGGCATCGACCTGCGCATACCCGCGGGGCAGACCGTCGCCTTCGTCGGCGAGACCGGCGCCGGCAAGTCCACCCTGGTCAAGATGGTGGCCCGGTTCTACGATCCGACCTCCGGCCGGATCACCGCCGACGGGGCCGACCTGCGGGAGCTCGACCTGACGGCCTACCGCCACCGGCTCGGCGTGGTCCCCCAGGAGCCCTACCTCTTCCCCGGCACCGTCCGCGACGCCATCGCCTACGGGCGGCCCGACGCGCAGGACGCGGAGGTGGAGGCGGCCGCCCGCGCGGTCGGCGCCCACGACATGATCGCCACGCTCGACGGCGGCTACCTGCACACCGTGGCCGAGCGCGGCCGCAACCTCTCCGCCGGGCAGCGCCAGCTGATCGCACTGGCCCGGGCCGAGCTCGTCGACCCGGACGTGCTGCTGCTCGACGAGGCCACCGCGGCCCTGGACCTGGCCACCGAGGCGCAGGTCAACCAGGCCACCGACCGGCTCGCCGGCAAGCGCACCACCCTGGTGGTGGCACACCGGCTGACCACGGCCGCCCGCGCCGACAGGGTCGTGGTCATGGACCGCGGCCGGGTCGTGGAGGACGGCACCCACACCGAACTCCTGGCGCAGGGCGGCCGGTACGCGCGGCTGTGGCGCACCTTCGTCGGGGAGGACGAGCGGGCCGCGGCCTGACGGCCGGACGGGTCAGAGCTCGCCGAAGAACAGGTTGCCCGGGGCGTCCTCGTCGGTGCCGGTGTAGTAGTCGCGCACGGCGTCGAGGAGTTCGTCGACGGTGAGGGTGCCGTCCCCGTTGGCGTCGATCCGCCGGAACAGGGCCTCGGCGTCGTCGCGGCTCAGTTCCGTGTCGAAGGCCTCCTGGGCCCGGTGGAACTCCTCCGGGCTGATGCGGCCGTCGTCGTCGGTGTCGACGACCGTGAGGATCGCCTGCATCATCGGCCGCAGCGAGCGGTCGTAGGCGGGTCCGCCCTGGCTGTACAGGCGCGTCATGCCCACCTTGTACTCCTCGGGCGTGACCTTGTTGTCCCGGTTGGCGTCCAGCTCCGTGAAGAGGTCCTGCCAGAAGTTGGCGATCCCCTGCATCACCGCCTCCGCCTTGGGCGAGTCGTCCGGCTCGGACAGGGCCGTCAGCAGCCGGGAGCCGAGCGCGATGATGTCCGTCGCGTCGATCACGCCGTTCCCGTCCGCGTCGAGGCGGTTGAAGGAGCGCTCCAGCTTGCGGTCGAGCAGGTCGTTCGTCACGTGGGGGCCTTTCACGGCTACGGAGGCGGCAGCGGGTGACCCAGCGTAATGTCCCGCCCGGTCGCGAACTCCCGTTCTCCCGCCCGGGGATGGCGGATGCACCCTTACGGGCGACGGACGCCCCGCGGCAACCTTCCGGGAGCCGCGTGCGTCGTACGTCCGTGCGCACGTTGTACGTACGGCCGATCGGGGGACAGGGTGTTGCAGGAGTCGAGGGGACGGCGGGGGCGGGGCCGACGGGCCGCGGCCCTCGGGGTGTTCGCCGCCGCGCTGTGGCTCAGCGTCGGCGGGCTGTTCGCGGCCCCGCCCGCGCGGGCGGCGGCGGGGGAGGGGGCGCCCGCCGGCACCTGTGCGGGCCGGCTGGCCCGGACGCTGCCGCTCGCGGCGGGCGAGGTGCGCGTGTACAAGAGCCGCACCCAGGCGTGTGCGCTCACCGTGGCCCGGGTCCCCGGAGAGCGGCGGAAAATGGCGGTGAGCATCCAGGGCCGCGGCGGGGCACCGGTCCGCGATATCGGGCAATTCACCCGTTATGCCGGTCCTGTCACCGTGGGTGCGATCGGCCGCTGCGTGTATGTAAAGGGGGGCGTGGGAGCCGAATCGGCCGAATCCGGCTGGATCCTGTGCTGACGGAGCGGCCCAACTAGGTCTGTTCAGCAGCGTGTTCGCCCCGCTAGGTTCACCGCGACCGAAGTGAACGCAAGGGGAGGGTGAATGCGCAAGACGCTCGGATGGCTGCTGTCGCTCGTGGTGCTGATCGGCACCATGGGCGCGGCCGGCTCCACGGCACAAGCGGCCACCGCCGCGGGGCCCGCGGCCGCCACGGACATCAAGGACCAGATCCTCGGCATTCCCGGGATGAGCCTGATAGAGGAGAAGCCGTACCCCGGCTACCGCTTCTTCGTACTGAACTACGAGCAGCCGGTCGACCACCGGAAGCCGTCGAAGGGCACCTTCAAGCAGCGCCTGACCCTGCTGCACAAGGACGTCTCGCGCCCGACGGTGTTCTTCACCTCCGGGTACAACGTCAACACCAACCCGCGCCGCAGTGAGCCGACGACCATCATCGACGGCAACCAGGTCTCCATGGAGTATCGGTTCTTCACCCCCTCCCGGCCCGACCCGGCCAACTGGGAGAACCTGGACATCTGGCAGGCCGCCAGCGACCAGCACCGCATCTTCGGCGCGCTGAAGAAGATCTACCCGAAGAACTGGCTGTCCACCGGCGGCAGCAAGGGCGGGATGACGGCGACGTACTACGAGCGCTTCTACCCGCGTGACATGGACGGCGTCGTCGCCTACGTCGCGCCCAACGACGTCGTCAACAAGGAGGACTCGGCCTACGACCGGTTCTTCGCCAAGGTCGGCACCAAGGAGTGCCGCGACAAGCTGAACGCGGTGCAGCGCGAGGCGCTGGTGCGCCGGGCGCCGCTGGAGGCCAAGTACGCGGCCGCCGCGGCCGAGAACGGCTGGACCTTCACCACCGTCGGCAACCTCGACAAGGCCTACGAGGCCGTCGTGCTCGACTACGTGTGGGCCTTCTGGCAGTACAGCCTGCTGGCCGACTGCGCCTCCATCCCGGCCGCCGCCACTGCGAGCGACCAGGAGATCTGGGACTCGATCGACGCGATCTCGGGCTTCTCGGCCTACGCAGACCAGGGCCTGAACACGTACACGCCGTACTACTACCAGGCGGGCACGCAGCTCGGTTCTCCCGACATCAAGCAGCCCCACCTGGGCAACCTGAGCCGCTACGGCTACCAGCCGCCGCGCAACTTCGTGCCCCGCGAGATCCCCATGGCCTTCCAGCCGGGAGCCATGAAGGACATCGACGGCTGGGTGCGCGACAACGCGAACCAGATGCTGTTCGTGTACGGGCAGAACGACCCGTGGGGCGCCGAGCCGTTCCGCATCGGCTACGGGGCGCGCGACAGCCACGTGATGATCGCGCCGGGCGCCAACCACGGGGCCAACGTCGCGCAGCTGCTCGAGGGCGAGAAGGCCCTGGCGACCGCGAAGATCCTCCAGTGGGCCGGGGTGGCCCCGGCCGCGGCGATCGCCGACGAGGCGAAGGCGGCGCCGCTGGCCGCGCCGGACGCCCAGCTCGACCAGCGCGACCTGGAGCGCGAGCCGCAGTTGCGGCCGTAGTCCCAGGTCCGCCGCGGGCGGCGGGTGGCGGGGTGGCGTCTAGTACGCCACCCCGTGGCCCAGCGGGTAGCGGCCCGGGACCGGGACCGGAAGGCGGCCCGCCGGCCGCACCGCACCGGTGAGCACCCGGGCGGCCGCCCGCATCTCCACGTCCGTCCAGGTGTAGGTCGCCACCTCCGCCGCACAGGCCGGCAGCCGGGCCGGGTCGTACGGATTGCGGATCGCGACCACCACGACCGGCACACCGGTCGCCACCAGGTCCGCCACCAGGGTCCGCTGCGGGCTCTCCCCCTCCGGCACGTTGTACGTGCACACCAGCACCGCCGCGTGACCGGGCGCGGCGGCCGCCGCGCGGGCGGGCGGCAGGGCCGTGGCCCGGCAGCCCAGGGCGGTCAGCTCCCGCGCCAGGACGGCCGTCGGCGGCCCCGTGGTGCCGCTCGGGGAGACCGGGTCCGTTCCGGTGACCAGCAGCCGGGGGGCGGCCGAGGCGTCCAGCGGCAGCAGCCCGGCGGGATTGGCCAGGACGGTCGTCGTCCCCTCCGCGACCGCCTCGGCGGCAGCGAGGTGCGCCGGGATGCCGACGGTCTCGTCCACCCTCCCGGCCGAGGTGCCGGCCCCGTCGAACAGGCCCCGGCGCGCCTTCAGTTCCAGGATCCGCAGCACCGACGCGTCGATCCGCTCCTCCGTCAGCTCGCCGCTCTCCACGGCCGCCAGCACGCTGCGGTGGGCGAGCCCCAGGTCCGGCGGGTTCAGCAGCTGGTCGCACCCGGCCAGCAGGGCCAGCACCGGCACCCGGTCGTCCCCGTACTTCTGGCGGACGCCGGCCATGTCGAGGGCGTCGG
The DNA here is from genome assembly GCF_040652335.1 of Streptomyces sp. NPDC048270. Taxonomy (NCBI): domain Bacteria; kingdom Bacillati; phylum Actinomycetota; class Actinomycetes; order Kitasatosporales; family Streptomycetaceae; genus Streptomyces; species Streptomyces sp. NPDC048270. The sequence continues at coordinate 145,746 of NZ_JBEZLV010000004.1, read as the reverse complement.
TCACCACCACCCCCCGAAAGCCCAGGCGTTCGCGCAGGATGCCGGTCACGATCGGCCGCGACAGGGTGGCCGGATCCCCGGAGGGGTCGAGTGCGGGGAAGACGATGTGGGCCGTCATGACCGCGTCCACGCCCGCCTCCACCGCGGCCCTGAACGGCGGCTCGTCCAGCTCCTCCCATCGGGCCCGGCTGTGCCGCATCACCGGCAGTCCGACGTGGCTGTCGGTCTCGGTGTCCCCGTGCCCCGGGAAGTGCTTCGCGGTGGCCGCGACCCCGGCCGCCTGGTAGCCGCGGACCTGGGCGGCGACCAGCTCCGCCACCGCACCGGGGTCGGCGCCGAAGGACCGTACGCCGATCACCGGATTGGCCGGATTCACGTTGACGTCCGCCACCGGCGCGTAATCCTGCCGGATGCCCATGGCCGCCAGCTCGTCCCCCGCGATGCGCGCGGCGCGCCGGGCGTCGGCCGTGGAGCCGGTCGCGCGGTGCCGCGCGCCGAGCGCCATCGCCCCCGGGAACAGGGTCGCGGGCTTGCCGACGCGGGCGACGGCGCCGTGCTCCTGGTCGGTGGAGAGCAGCAGCGGGATGCCGGGTCCGGAGGCGAGGGCGGCCTCCTGGAGGCCGGCCGAGAGCGCCGCGATCTGGTGCGGGGAACGGGTGTTGTTGGCCCAGGCGAAGTAGACGACCCCGCCGAGGTGGTAGCGGGAGACCAGTTCGGCGGCGGTGCGCACACCGAACAGCTCCAGGTTCTTCGCGGCGTCCGCCGCGTCCGGCTCGGTCGCCGAGTGCCCGTACGCGCGGGACACGAAGAGCTGCCCGACCTTCTCGGCGAGGCTCATCCCCGCCACCAGGCGGCGTACCGACCGGGCGGGAGCGCGGCCGGGGGCCCGCCCGTCGTCGGGGGTGCGGTAGGCGCCCGCGGCGGCGGAGGCGGCTCCGGCGCCCCCGACGGCGACCAGGGCGGCCGCGGCGAGCATGGTCCGGCGAGAGGCGTGGTTCGGCACGCGCCGGACCCTACTGCGGGGTCGCCCCCGACGGGTGACGGACACTCGGGATTTCCCCCGGATGACCTGTTCGTGCGGGCCAGTGCTCCTGGAGCGTCCGAACGGCCTCGGTGATCGCCGGGCGGCGGGCCGCCCCGGTCCGCCACAGCGCGTACAGCCGGCGCACGGGACCGGGCTCCAGCGGGACGGCCACCGCGCCCGCGGGCAGCACGCCGGTGCCCAGCCGGGGCACCACGGCCACTCCGAGCCCGGCCGCGACCAGGGCGACGATGGTGTGGTTCTCCTCGGCCACGTGCGCGATGGCCGGCTCGAGGCCCGCCGTGCGCAGGGTCCGCGTCAGCCAGTCGTGGCAGACCCGCCCCGGCGGCTGGCACACCCAGCGCTGGCCGCCGAGGTCCGCCCGCCGGACGACGTCGCGCGTGGTGAAGGGGTGCCCGGCCGGGACCACCAGATCGCACAGGTCGTCCCCGATCACGGCCTGTTCGACCCCCTCGGGGGCCGGCAGCGGGGCGATGTCCCAGTCGTGGGCCACCGCCAGATCGGTGACGCCCCGGGCCACCAGGTCCACCGACAGGTGCGGGTCCACTTCCGTGAGGCGTACGTCGAGCGCCGGATGGCGGCGGGCCAGATCGGCCAGCACCCCCGGCAGCAGCCCGCGCGCCGCCGAGGCGAACGCGGCCACCGTCAGCAGCCCGCTGGGCTGCCCGCGCCGCTCCTCCAGGGTGGTCTCGGCGCGCTCCACGATCGCCAGCAGCTGCTGGGCCGTGTCGGCCAGGTGCCGGGCCTCCTCGGTGAGCGCGACCCCGCGCCCGCGCCGCTCGAGCAGGGTGGTGCGGGTCTCCCGCTCCAGCTTGGAGATCTGCTGCGAGACCGCGGAGGGGGTGTAGCCGAGGGCGGCCGCCGCCCCGGCGACCGAGCCGTGGACGGAGACGGCGTGCAGGGCGCGCAGCCGGGCGAGATCGAGCATGCCCCATCGTGGCACTGGGCATCATGCGTAAGCAACACTTCATCCATTGCGGAAGAAATCCGCGCTGGTGCTACACGATCAGGCCGCCGATGCTCGGAGCATGCGTCCCGTACACACCGCCCTCGCCGTGCTCGTCGCCGCCGTCTGGGGCTTCAACTTCGTCGTCATCGAGATCGGGCTCGACCACTTCCCGCCGCTGCTGCTGTCCGCCCTGCGCTTCCTGGTGGCCGCCCTGCCCGCCGTGTTCTTCGTCGGGCCTCCCAAGGTCGCCTGGAAGTGGATCCTCGGGGTCGGCCTGGCCCTGGGCATCGCCAAGTTCGGCCTGCTCTTCACCGGCATGGCCGCCGGGATGCCGGCCGGGCTGTCCTCCCTCGTCCTCCAGGTCCAAGCCGTCTTCACCGCCGTCCTCGCGGCGGCGCTGCTGCGCGAACGGCCCGGCCGGGTCCGGCTGCTGGGGATGGGCGTGGCGCTCGCGGGGATCGCGGCGGCCGCCGTCGACGGCGGGACCTCGGGGCCGGTGCTCGGCTTCACCCTGGTCGTCGCGGCCGCCGCCTGCTGGGGCGTCTCCAACGTGCTGACCCGCAAGGCGTCCCCGCCCGACGCGCTGAACTTCATGGTGTGGGTGTGCACGGTGCCGGTGCTGCCGCTGTTCGGGCTCTCGCTGCTGATGGAGGGCCCCGAGCGGGACCTGGCCGCGCTGCGGGCCCTGGACTGGTCCGGCGCGGCCGTCATCGGCTACGTGGCCTGGGTGTCCACCGTCTTCGGCTTCGGCGCCTGGGGCTACCTGCTGCGCCGGTACCCGGCCTCCTCGGTGGCGCCGTTCTCCCTGCTGGTGCCGGTGTTCGGGATGTCCTCGGCGGCCCTCGTGCTCGGCGAGCCCGTGTCGGGGCTGCGCTGGCTGGCGGCCGTCCTGCTCGTCGGCGGCGTGGCCCTCACCTCGCTCGCACCCGCGCGGGGCCCGCTCAGCGCGGCTGGTTCTCCTGGAGCGGCAGCCGCCAGTCCTGTCCCGTCAGGCTCACTCCGAACGAGCGGTGCGGCCGCTCCGCGATCAGGGTGAACCCCGCCCGCCGGTACAGCCCGCGGGCGTCGGCCGGCACGTCGTTGGTCAGGAGCACCAGTTCGCGGTAGCCGACCGAGCGGGCGAAGTCGACGGCCGCGGCGACCAGCCGGGTGCCGATGCCCCGGCCGCGGCCCTCCGGGTCGACGAGGAGCAGCCGCAGCCGGGCGGTGCCGGCCGCGGCGTCCTCGCGCACGCACATCACCGAGCCGAGGGGACGGCCGTCGAGCTCGGCGATCCAGGCCCGTTCCAGATAGGGGTCGTGGTCCTCGGCGAAGTCCGCGACGATCCGGGCGACCATGCCCTCGAAGTCGGCGTTCCAGCCGTACTCGGCGGCGTACAGCGCGCCGTGGCGCTGCACGATCCACCCCAGGTCTCCCGGTTCCGGGTCCCGCAGCCGCATGCTTTCAGCCATGCGCCAACTCTAGGTGCCCCGGGTGGGCGCGGGCCGCCGAACGGGCTACTTCTTGCCGCCGAGGAGCTGGCCCAGCAGGTCGCCCAGGTCGAAGCCGCCGCCCTGCGCCGGAGCCGCGCCGGGGGCCGGGGCGGCCGTACCGGGGGCGGGGGTGCCCGCTCCGGCCGGGGTGCCGGCTCCGGCCGCGGTGCCCGCCTGCGCGCCCTTGCCGGCGGCCGCGCGCTTGGCGAAGACGGCCAGCAGCACCGGGATCAGCAGCTCGATGACCCGGCTGATGGCGGGGGCGGGGATCCCGGTCTTCTTCGAGACGGCGTTGGCGACGGGCTTGCTCACCTTGGCGAGCACCCCGGCCATCAGCCCGCCGCCCAGCAGGCCGCCGCCGAGCGTGGCGACGCCCTGCAGCGGCGGCTCGGCCACCTCCGCGACGGCCTGCCGGACCTCGTCGTCGTCTCCGGCGGCGGCCTTCTCCTGGAGGGTGCCGGTCATCGCGCCCACCGTCTGCGCGACGGTGTCGCGGGCGCCGGCGGTGTCGGTGCCGAGCAGGCCGGCGATCTCGGTGAGCCGGTCGTCGCCGAGCTCGCCCAGCACGTCGTCTTGGAATGAGGATTCGCTCATGCCTGAAACGCTACTTCTGCGGCGATTTGACGGCACCTCGGAGGGGAGTTGGGTAACGGAAACATAAAGCTCCGCTTCCCGGTGCAACCCTGCGCGGGTATCGCGGGTCGTATGGAACGTCGGCACTTCCGGGAGGGGATCTGGGGGGATCGGGAAGTCCGGCGAGGGAGGGGTAACCGTGAGGGGGTCCGGCCGTGAGGCCGGACCCCCTTCTGGTGTCCCGGGCACCGTCCACAGGCCTGCCCCGCTGTCGGCGCGGGACGGTAGCTTCGGGGTCATGGCAACGAACGGGGCGCGGGCGCAGGCGGTCCAACTGGCGGTGGTCGAGGGCGTGCTCGAGCGCATCACCTATGCCAACGAGGAGAGCGGCTACACGGTCGCCCGCGTCGACACCGGCCGCGGCAGCGGCGACCTGCTCACCGTCGTCGGCTCCCTGCTGGGCGCCCAGCCCGGCGAATCCCTGCGCATGGAGGGCCGCTGGGGCTCCCACCCCCAGTACGGCAGGCAGTTCACGGTCGAGAACTACTCCACCCTGCTCCCCGCCACCATCCAGGGCATCCGCCGCTACCTCGGCTCCGGCCTGATCAAGGGCATCGGACCGAAGATCGCCGACCGGATCGTGGAGCACTTCGGCACCGACACCCTCGACGTCATCGAGGACGAGCCGAAGCGGCTGATCGAGGTGCCCGGGCTCGGCCCCAAGCGGACCAGGATGATCGGGGCCGCCTGGGAGGAGCAGAAGGCCATCAAGGAGGTCATGGTCTTCCTCCAGGGCGTCGGCGTCTCCACCTCCATCGCGGTGCGCATCTACAAGAAGTACGCCGACGCCTCCATCTCGGTGGTGAAGAACCAGCCCTACCGGCTCGCCGCCGACGTGTGGGGCATCGGCTTCCTCACCGCCGACCGCATCGCCCAGGCCGTCGGCATCCCGCACGACAGCCCCGAGCGGGTCAAGGCCGGGCTCCAGTACGCCCTGTCGCAGTCCACCGACCAGGGGCACTGCTTCCTGCCCGAGGACCGGCTCATCGCCGACGGGGTCAAGCTGCTCCAGGTGGACACCGGGCTGGTCATCGACTGCCTGGCCGAACTCGCCGCCGACCCGGAGGGCGTCGTACGGGAGTCCGTGCCCGATCCGCAGGGCGGGCCCGACCCGCTGACCGCCGTGTACCTGGTGCCGTTCCACCGGGCCGAGCTGTCACTGGTCGGGCAGGTGCGCCGGCTGCTGCGCGCAGAAGAAGACCGGATGCCCGGATTCCAGAACGTGGACTGGGACAAGGCGCTGGGCTGGCTCGCCGGCCGGACCGGGGCCACCCTCGCCCCCGAGCAGCGGGACGCGGTCCGGCTCGCGCTGACCCGCAAGGTCGCCGTCATGACCGGCGGCCCCGGCTGCGGCAAGTCCTTCACCGTGCGCTCCATCGTCGAGCTGGCCCGGGCCAAGAAGGCCAAGGTGGTGCTCGCCGCCCCCACCGGCCGGGCGGCGAAGCGGTTGGCCGAGCTCACCGGCGCCGAGGCCTCCACGGTGCACCGGCTGCTGGAGCTCAAACCCGGCGGGGACGCGGCGTACGACCGGGAGCGGCCGCTGGACGCGGATCTGGTCGTGGTCGACGAGGCCTCGATGCTGGACCTGCTGCTGGCCAACAAACTGGTCAAGGCCGTGGCGCCGGGCGCCCACCTGCTGCTGGTCGGGGACGTGGACCAGCTGCCCTCGGTCGGCGCCGGCGAGGTGCTGCGCGACCTGCTGGCCGAGGGCGGCCCGGTGCCCGCGGTCCGGCTGACCCGGATCTTCCGGCAGGCCCAGCAGTCGGGCGTGGTCACCAACGCCCACCGGATCAACACCGGCGTGCCCCCGATCACGGACGGGCTCCCGGACTTCTTCCTGTTCCCCGAGGAGGACACCGAGGCGGCCGGCGTGCTCGCCGTGGACGTGGCGGCCCGGCGGATTCCGGCCAGGTTCGGGCTCGACCCCCGGCGGGACGTCCAGGTGCTCGCGCCGATGCACCGCGGCCCGGCCGGGGCCGGACACCTCAACGGCCTGCTCCAGCAGGCGATGACACCGGCCCGGCCGGACCTGCCCGAGAAGAGGTTCGGCGGCCGGGTCTTCCGGGTGGGCGACAAGGTCACCCAGATCCGGAACAACTACGAGAAGGGCGCCAACGGCGTCTTCAACGGCACGGTGGGCGTGGTCACCGGCCTCGACCCGGACGAACAGCGCCTGACGGTACGGACGGAGGAGGACGAGGAGATCGGATACGAGTTCGCGGAGCTCGACGAGCTGGCCCACGCGTACGCCGTCACCATCCACCGCTCCCAGGGGAGTGAATACCCCGCGGTCGTGATCCCGGTCACCACCGGGGCTTGGATGATGCTCCAGCGCAATCTCCTCTACACGGCCGTGACCAGGGCGAAGAAACTGGTCGTCCTCGTCGGGTCCCGCAAGGCCCTCGGGCAGGCGGTGCGTACCGTTTCCGCAGGCAGGAGGTACACGGCGGTCGCGCCCAGGCTGTCCGGCCGGATACCGGTGGGAAACATCACCTAGATGATCGATCATTTGGGGTTCCACCACCGGGGCGGAGGGGGCAGGATGAGCAGCTTGACGGCACTGAGTGCCGTTGAAAGCACCAAAGGCCGACCCCGAGTGCACTCTCCTGCGCCAAATGGGGGAAGGTAGAGGCAGTCAGGGCACCTCGAAGAAGAGGCACTACGTCGGTGAGGGATGACGTGAGCGACAACTCTGTAGTACTCCGGTACGCGGACGGTGAATACACCTACCCGGTGGTCGAGAGCACCGTCGGTGACCAGGGCTTCGACATCTCGAAGCTGAGGGCCCAGACCGGGCTCGTCACTCTGGACAGCGGCTACGGCAACACCGCGGCCTACAAGTCCGCGATTACCTACCTCGACGGTGAGCAGGGCATCCTGCGCTACCGCGGTTACCCGATCGAGCAGCTGGCGGAGCGCTCGACCTTCATCGAGGTCGCCTACCTGCTGATCAACGGTGAGCTGCCGACCGTCGACCAGCTCGCGTCGTTCCGCAACGAGATCACCCAGCACACGCTGCTGCACGAGGACGTGAAGCGCTTCTACGACGGCTTCCCGCGTGACGCGCACCCGATGGCGATGCTGTCCTCCGTGGTCAGCGCGCTGTCCACGTTCTACCAGGACAGCCACAACCCGTTCGACGAGACGCAGCGCAACCTCTCGACGATCCGCCTGCTGGCCAAGCTCCCGACGATCGCGGCCTACGCGTACAAGAAGTCGGTCGGCCACCCGGTGGTCTACCCGCGCAACGACCTCGGCTACGTCGAGAACTTCCTGCGCATGACCTTCTCCGTGCCGGCCCAGGAGTACGACCTGGACCCGGTCGTGGTCTCGGCGCTCGACAAGCTGCTGATCCTGCACGCGGACCACGAGCAGAACTGCTCGACCTCCACCGTGCGCCTGGTCGGCTCCTCGCAGGCGAACATGTTCGCCTCGATCTCCGCCGGCATCTCGGCCCTGTGGGGTCCGCTGCACGGCGGCGCCAACCAGTCGGTCCTGGAGATGCTCGAGGGCATCAAGAACGACGGCGGCGACGTCGACGCCTTCATCCGCAAGGTGAAGAACAAGGAAGACGGCGTCCGCCTCATGGGCTTCGGACACCGCGTCTACAAGAGCTTCGACCCCCGGGCGAAGATCATCAAGGCGGCGGCGCACGACGTCCTCTCGGCGCTCGGCAAGAGCGACGAGCTGCTCGACATCGCGCTCAAGCTGGAAGAGCACGCGCTGGCCGACGAGTACTTCGTCTCGCGCAACCTCTACCCGAACGTGGACTTCTACACGGGTCTGATCTACCGCGCGATGGGCTTCCCGACCGAGATGTTCACCGTGCTCTTCGCGCTCGGCCGGCTCCCCGGCTGGATCGCCCAGTGGCACGAGATGATCAAGGAGCCGGGTTCGCGCATCGGCCGCCCGCGCCAGATCTACACGGGCGAGGTCCTGCGCGACTTCGTGCCCGTCGAGGCCCGCTGACCCGAGGCTCTCGCGCCCGGGTGTCCGAGCCGGGACACCGGCTCGGGCCTGCGGGCCCAGGCTTGCGAAAAGCGCCCCGCCGCCGATCCCCCCACGGGTCGGCGGTCGGGGCGCTTTCCTTTCCCCGGTACGGATTCCCCCCACGGGACCCGCGCCGGGGCGTCGGTGATTGCCGGGACCCGTTCGGGTCGGGAGGGCCGCTCAAAGCCTCCCGCGGGAACGCGTCCCGGCCGGCCGGTGCCGTGCGGACGTCCCCCAAGACCTCCGTGGAACGTCCCCCAAGACATTCCTGGCACCGCCCCATTAGACCCGTGCCGGGCCCGGATGGTTACGTTGGCATCACTGTGATCTGCGTCTCCCGTGAAGGAGCTGTGTGGGCGATGCGAAGGTGATCCACTAGCGGAAGGACCGCAACCGGAGGCTGTTGGTCACCACGAAGACCGAAGAGAAGGCCATCGCGGCCCCCGCGATCATCGGGTTGAGCAGGCCGGCGGCCGCCAGCGGCAGGGCCGCCACGTTGTAGCCGAAGGCCCAGAACAGGTTGCCCTTGATGGTGGCCAGCGTCCGGCGGGACAGCCGGATCGCGTCCGCCGCCACCCGCAGGTCACCGCGTACGAGCGTCAGGTCGCCCGCCTCGATGGCGGCGTCCGTCCCGGTGCCCATGGCCAGCCCCAGGTCCGCCTGGGCGAGCGCGGCCGCGTCGTTGACCCCGTCGCCGACCATCGCGACCGTACGGCCCTGCGCCTGCAGGCGGCGCACGACGTCCACCTTGTCCTGCGGAAGCACCTCGGCGATCACCTCGTCGATGCCCACCTCCCGCGCCACCGTCTCGGCGACGGCCTTGTTGTCGCCGGTCAGCAGCACCGGCGTGAGGCCGAGCGCCCGCAGCCGGGCGACCGCCTCGGCGCTGGTGTCCTTGACCGCGTCGGCCACCGTCAGCACACCGCGCGCGGCCCCGTCCCAGGCCACGAGGACGGCCGTGCCGCCCGCGGCCTCGGCCGCCGACTTGGCCTGCGCGAGCGGGGCCGGCAGCGCGATCGACCAGTCGGCCAGCAGCTGTGCGCGGCCCACCAGGACGGCGTGGCCCTCGACCACGCCCTGGACCCCGAGCCCGGCGAGGTTCTCGAACCCCTCGGGAGCCGGCAGTTCGCCCGCCTGCGCGGCGGCGCCCGTGGCGATGGCGCGGGCGATCGGGTGCTCCGAGGCGTGCTCCAGGGAGCCCGCGAGGCGCAGGAGCTCCCTCTCGTCGACCCCGTCGGCGGGGTGCACGCCGGCCAGGGTCATCCGCCCGGTGGTGACGGTTCCGGTCTTGTCCAGGACGACGGTGTCCACGCGGCGGGTGGACTCCAGCACCTCGGGCCCCTTGATCAGGATGCCGAGCTGCGCGCCGCGGCCGGTGCCGACCATCAGCGCGGTCGGGGTGGCCAGGCCCAGCGCGCACGGGCAGGCGATGATCAGGACGGCCACGGCGGCGGTGAAGGCAGCGGCGGGGTCGTCGGTGATCAGCAGCCAGGCGACCCAGGTGCCGAGCGCGAGCAGCAGGACCACGGGGACGAAGACCGCGGAGATCCGGTCGGCGAGGCGCTGGACCTCGGCCTTGCCGTTCTGTGCGTCCTCGACCAGCCGGGCCATCCGGGCGAGCTGGGTGTCGGCGCCGATCCGGGTGGCCTCGACGACCAGCCGGCCGGAGGCGTTGACGGTGGCGCCGGTGACGGAGTCGCCCACGGAGACCTCGACGGGGACGGACTCGCCGGTGAGCATGGAGGCGTCCACGGCGGAGCTGCCCTCCACGACCGCGCCGTCGGTGGCGATCTTCTCGCCGGGGCGGACGACGAACCGGTCGCCGACCGCGAGCGTGCCCACCGGCACGCGGACCTCCCGGCCCCCGCGCAGCACGGCCACGTCCTTGGCGCCCAGTTCCAGCAGGGCCTTGAGGGCCGCGCCCGCCTTCCGCTTCGAGCGGGCCTCCAGATAGCGGCCGAGCAGGATGAAGCTGACGACGCCGGCCGCGACCTCCAGGTAGAGGGCGGAGGAGCCGTCCGTCCGCGAGATGGTCAGGTCGAAACCGTGCCGCATGCCGGGCATGCCCGCGTGGCCGAAGAACAGGGCCCACAGGGACCAGGCGAAGGCGGCGAGGGTGCCGACCGAGACCAGGGTGTCCATGGTGGCGGCACCGTGCCGGGCGTTGGTCCAGGCGGCCTTGTGGAAGGGGAGGGCGCCCCAGACGACGACGGGCGCGGCGAGGGTCAGCGAGAGCCACTGCCAGTTGTCGAACTGGAGGGCCGGGACCATGGAGAGGAGGACCACGGGCAGGGCGAGGCCGGCGGAGACGAGCAGCCGCTCCCGCAGGGCGGCCAGCGCGGGGTCCCGTACGGGCGGGACGCCTTCGGCGGCCTGCGGGGTGCCGGGGTCCGCTTCCGGTTCCGGCTCCGGCGGCGGGGGTTCCGCGGCGGTGTACCCGGTCTTCACGACGGTGGCGATGAGATCGGCGACTTGGACGCCGCCCGCGTACGAGACCTTCGCCTTCTCGGTGGCGTAGTTCACCGTGGCGGTGACCCCGTCCATCCGGTTCAGCTTCTTCTCGATGCGGGCCGCGCAGGAGGCGCAGGTCATGCCGCCGATCGAGAGTTCGACCGCCGTTATGGGCCCGTCGTGCACTGTGCTGGTCATGTTCCGGCTCCAGGGGGAGGGCCGGGGTGTACGGAACCAGTATGAGCTGGCCGGCACACCCCGGCAGGGTGCTGCCGAAGGGGAAGGGCCGGCTCAGACCCGGCCGGTGAACTCGTAGCCCGCCTCGTCCACGGCGGCGCGCACGTCCTCGTCGGCCAGCGGGGCGGCGGAGGTCACGGTGACCTCGCCGGTCGCGGCGACGGCCTTGACCGAGCTGACGCCCGCCAGTGCGGAGAGCTCGGTGGTCACCGCGCCCTCGCAGTGCCCGCAGGTCATGCCGGTCACCCGGTAGACGGTGGTGGTCTGGGTGTCCGTCTCGGCGGTCATGTCGTTCTCCTCTTCAGGGGCGTGTGCGGTCGCCGGGGGGCGGTCCGTCAGTCCACCGTCCTCCCGACACTTCGAGACTATACCCCTAGGGGGTATCGATGCGAGTATCCGCGCCCGCTCGTTTGCGGTGGCCGGATGGGATGAACCATATGTAAATGGCTCGTATGGATCATCCGGGGACCTTCGTCCTGATCGTGGCCGCCGCCGTGCTGGCACCCCTGCTCGCCTACGGGATCTCGCGCTGGCTGCCCGTACCGCTGGTGATCTTCGAGATCCTGCTCGGCATCCTCATCGGGCCGGACGTGCTGGGCTGGGCCCACACCGGCCAGGTGATCGACGTGCTGAGCGAGCTCGGACTGGCGATGCTGATCTTTCTTGCCGGTTACGAGATCCAGTTCGACCAGGTCAAGGGGGACACCCTCAAGCGGTCCGTGTGGGCCTGGCTGATCGCCCTCGCGCTGGGGCTGGGCATCGGGATTCTGCTCGCCCACGGAGGCGGCTTCGACAAGGGGGTGTACGTGGGCACCGCGCTCACCAGCACCGCCCTCGGCGCGATCCTGCCGGTGCTGCGCGATGCCGGGGACCTCCAGAGCCGGTTCGGCTCCGTGATGATGGCGATGGGATCGGTCGGCGAGTTCGGGCCGATCATCGCCATGGCGCTGCTGCTGAGCGGCCGGGCCCCGGGGCGCTCGGCGGCCCTGCTGGCGGCCTTCGCGGTGCTGACGGCGGCGGCGGTGTTCTGGGCCCTGCGGCCCAAGCCGCCCTGGTTCTCGAATGTCATCGCCAAGACCCTGCACAGCAGTGCGCAGTTCGCGGTGCGCCTGGTGGTGCTGCTGCTGGTGGGGATGCTGGGGCTGGCCCAGGTGCTCGGGCTCGACATCCTGCTCGGGGCCTTCGCGGCCGGGCTGGTGACCCGGCTGGTGCTCCAGGGGGCCGCGCCGGAGAGCAGCGAGACCGTGCTGTCGAAGGTGGAGGCCATGGGCTTCGGCTTCCTGGTGCCGCTGTTCTTCGTGGTCACCGGGATCGAGTTCGACCTGGAGGCGCTGCTGGGCGGCGGCCGGGTGCTCCTGCTGCTGCCGGTGTTCCTGCTGCTCTTCCTGCTGGTGCGGGGGCTGCCGATGTGGCTGCTGGCCCCGCGGGACCTGGGGCGGAGGGACAGGTCGGCGCTGGTGCTGTTCGGGTCCACCGCCCTGCCGCTGGTGGTGGCGATCACCACGCTGGGCGTGGAGGCCGGGCAGGTGGAGCCCGGGGAGGCGGCGGCGCTGGTGGGCGCCGGAATGCTGTCCGTGCTGGTGTTCCCGCTGGCGGGGCTGCGGCTGCGGGCCGGGAGCCGGTCCGGGCGGGGGGCGGGCGGCGAGGGTGGCGCGGGCGGCTCCGCGCGGGCCGGGCGCGCGGAGCGGGTCAGGGGGAGCGAGTCGTGGTGACCATCGGCTCCAGGTAGCGCAGCAGCACGGTCTTCAGCTCCGCGGTGTAGGCCTCGCGGTCGGCGCCCTCGTGGGCCAGGATCAGGTCCAGCGAGGACTTGAAGATGCCCAGGACCATGTTCGAGGTGTGGGTGAGCTCGGCGGGCGTGGCCTGCGGGCAGAAGGAGTGCAGCACGCCCTCGACCCGGGTGAGCAGGCCGGAGTGCAGCTCCTCGTGCTCCTGGTTCACGGCGCCCGGGATGCCGGAGCCGTGCATGAGCGCCCAGAAGGCCGGGTTCTCGCAGTTGAAGGCGATGAGCGGGTCCAGGACGGCGTCCAGCAGTTCGGGCAGGGGTCGCTGGAGGTTCTCGGGCAGGAAGGCCTGTCCGTGCGTCTCGTGGGCGCGCTGGAGCAGCTGGCCGCCGAGCTCGACCGCGATGGCCTCCTTGTTCGGGAAGAACTGGTAGAGCGTGCCCGGCGAGACGCCGGCCTCGCGGGCGATGGCGTTGGTGCTGGCCGCGGCGTAGCCCGTGCGGCAGAACACCCCCGCGGCGGCGGCCAGGAGCTGGGAGACGCGGCGCTCGCCCCGTGCCTGGCGGCGTCGCGGCGTGGCGGTTTCCGCGCTTTCGGTGGTTTTGCCCGTGGGAGTTCCCGGCATGTCCAATCCCTTGCTTCCCGTGGGTGATTGACAAACGCGAGTGATCGCTCGCATTCTGAGGGAACGCGAGCGATTGCTCGTGTTTGCCAGTCTATTCGGCCTGGCAATCACGGTGAAGGGGACACCGAGTCATGTCCGAAGTCAAGAATCCGCCGTCGCCCGGGGAGGCCGGCAGGTGGACCCGGTTCGTCACGGCCAGGCCGCGGCTCTCGCTGCTGCTCGCCCTGCTGGTCACGGCCCTGGCCGTGTTCGCGGGCGGCGGCGCCGCCGAACGGATGGGCAGCGGCGGCTGGGAGGACCCGGATGCCCGGTCCACCTACGCCGCCAAGGCCCTGGAGCGCGAGTTCCCGGCCTCCCAGCCCAATCTGCTGCTGCTCGTCGACTCCGGCCCGGGGACAGCCGGGGTGGACGATCCCGCCGTCGCCGCCGAAGCGGAGCGGCTGACGGCGCGGCTCGCCGCCGAACAGGGGGTCGTCGGCGTCGGCTCGTACTGGCGCACGCGGCTGCCCGCCCTGCGCTCCGAGGACGGACGGCAGGCCCTCGTCGCCGCCCGGGTCCTGGGCGACGAGAAGACCGCCACCCGGGTGCTGGACCGGATCGCCCCCCGCTACCGGGGTGAGCACGGGCCGGTGCGGGTCTCCCTCGGCGGGCCGGCCGCGGTCCAGCGCGAGGTGACCGCCACCATCCAGGAGGACCTGCTGCGCGCCGAGATGATCGCCCTGCCGGTCACCCTCGTCCTGCTCGTCCTCGTCTTCGGCAGCGCCGTCGCCGCCCTGCTGCCCCTGGGCGTGGGCATCGTGGCCATCCTCGGCACCAACGCGGTGCTGCGCGGCCTCACCGAGTTCACCGAGGTCTCCGTCTTCGCCCAGAACCTGACCACCGCGCTCGGACTCGGCCTCGCCATCGACTACGCCCTGTTCATCGTCCGCCGGTTCCGCGAGGAACTCGCCGCCGGGCGGGATCCGGTGGCCGCCGTCGGAGCCACCCTGCGCACCGCCGGGCGCACCGTGCTCTTCTCGGCGCTGACCGTCGCGGTCTCCCTGTCGGCCATGCTGTTCTTCCCGATGTACTTCCTGCGCTCCTTCGCCTACGCCGGGGTGGCGGTGGTCATGCTCGCCGCGGCGGCCGCGCTGATCCTCCTGCCGGCAGCCCTGGTGCTGCTCGGCGACCGGGTCAACGCCCTGGATCTGCGGCGGCTGTGGCGGCGCGGGCGCCCTGCCGCGGCCCCGGCGGAAGCGGGGCGGGGCTGGGCGCGGACGGCCGCCCTGGTGATGCGCCGGGCCCCGGTGTTCGCCGTGGCCACCACGGCCGGGCTGCTGCTCCTCGGACTGCCCTTCCTCGGCGTGAAGTTCGGCACCGTGGACGACCGGCAGCTGCCGAGGACCGCGGAGTCGCATGTGGTCCAGCAGCAGATCCGCGACACCTTCCCGGGCAGCCCCGGCGGAGGGATCACCGTCCTCACCGAGGACGCGGCCGGATCCGCCGAGCTCGCCGCCTACCGGCAGCGGCTGGCCCTGCTGCCCGGGGTGGAACGGGTCGACGGCCCGGTGAGCACCGCGGAACCCTCGCGGTACGCCTACTTCTCGCTCACCACGGCGGGCGAGGCGGTGGGGCAGCAGGCCCAGGACCTCGTCGGCGAGGTGCGGAGGGTCGAAGCGGACTTCCCGACCTCCGTGACCGGACAGGCGGCGGTGCTCGTCGACGCCCGGGAGGCGATAGCCGGCAAACTCCCCGCGGCGCTGGCCCTGGTGGTGCTCGCCACCCTGCTGCTGGTGTTCCTGCTCACCGGGAGCCTGCTCATACCGGTCCAGGCCGTCCTGCTCAACGCCCTCAGCCTGACCGCGATGTTCGGGGCGGTGGTGTGGGTCTTCCAGGAGGGCAACCTCTCCGGACCGCTCGCCTTCACCTCCACCGGCGACATCGAGACCACGCTGCCGGTGCTGATGTTCTGCATCGCCTTCGGACTCTCCATGGACTACGGGGTGTTCCTCATATCGCGGATCAAGGAGGAGTACGACCGGACCGGGGACCACGAGGGCGCCGTGCGCAGCGGACTGGCCCGCACCGGCGGGCTGATCACCGCGGCGGCCGTGATCCTGGCGGTGGTGATGGTGGCCATCGGCACCTCGCGGGTCACCAACACCAAGATGCTGGGGCTCGGGATCGCGCTGGCGGTGCTGATGGACGCCATGGTCGTGCGCAGCCTCCTGGTCCCGGCGGTCATGAAGCTGACCGGGAAGGCCACCTGGTGGGCGCCGGGCCCGCTGCGCAGGCTGCACGAGAAGATCGGGCTGAGCGAAGGGGGGTCCCCGCCGCCGCCGGCGGCCGAGCCGGAGCCGGAGAAGGTGCCTGCCGGGGCGGCCTAGCCGTATCGACGCGCGGGGGCGGTCGGGGGCGGCGGGACTGGGGGGCGTGGGGGACGGGGCCCCGGCGGCCCCGTCCGGCAGCCGCTGAGGGGTCAGTCCTCGCGGCGCCCCCGGTTGCCGGGGCGTCGGGCCACCCAGGCGCGGATCGTATCGGCGTACCAGTAGGGCTTGCCGCCCTCCACGTGGTCGGGCGCGGGAAGCAGGCCGTGCTTCCGGTAGGAGCGCACCGTGTCCGGCTGGACCCGGATGTGGGCGGCGATCTCCTTGTAAGACCACAGCTGTCGGTCGCTCATGACGCACCTCCTTGTCCACGCCGCGGGGCCGGCCGGGAGGCCGTCGGGGGAGCCGGCGCGTGGACACTGACGATCACTCGGGTTGTGCCCGGGGAACGACGCGAGGTGAGGGCAGGGGAGGGGCTGTCGACCGCCTGTGACGGAAAACCCGCGTCATGCGGATATGTGTGACACAAGGGCGACCCCTGTGACAGATGCGGCACAGGGATGCCCAAGTGGCCCGGCGGTGGTGGGCGCCGCCGGGTTCGCTCCCCGTGGGGCTCAGCGGTAGAGAGGGGGCCGGTCCACCAGCGTCACCGGAGTGCGTGTGCCGGTGCGCGCGGCCGCGAGGCCCGCCTCCGAGACGGCGGCGGCCGCGTAACCGTCCCACGCGTCCGGCCCGGCCACCCCGCCCCGCGCGGCCGCGGCCACCCAGCGCCGCAGCTGCCGGTCGTAGGCGTCGGCGAAGCGCACCGTGAAGTCCTGGTCGATCTCCCCGCCCCACCGGCCCGCCGACTGCACCACCATCGCGTGACCGTCACCGATCCGGGCGCTGCCGGACTCCCCGACCGCCTCGCACTGCACCTGGTAGCCGAAGCCGCAGTTGACGAAGATCTCCACGTCCACCACGGCCCCGCCCGAGGTCTCCAGCAGCACCAGCCGGGGATCGCGCAGCCCCTCCGGAGCCGCCGAGGAAGGGGTCGGGGAGAGTACGGACACCGCCGTGACCTCCTGCCCCAGCAGCCAGCGGGCCGCGTCCACCTCGTGCACGACGGAATCGCTGATCAGCATGTCGCTGGTGAAGAAGGACGGCGAGGAGGCGTTGCGGTGGCGGCAGTGCAGGAAGAGCGGGCGACCGATCCCGCCCGTATCCAGCAGTTCCTTCAGGCGTTCGTACTCGGCGTCGTGGCGGCGCATGAAGCCCACCTGGACCAGGCGCCGCCCCAGCCGCTGCTCGGCCTCCATGATGCGCAGCGCGCCCGCCGGATCGGGCGTCAGCGGCTTCTCGCACAGCACGGGCAGCCCCCGCTCCAGGGCCTGCCCGATCGCCTCCTCGTGGGCGGGCCCCGGGGAGGCGATCAGTACGGCCTCCACCCCGGGCGCGGCTATCGCGGCCGCCGGGTCGGTGTGCGCGACGGCGCCCTCCAGGGCGCCCGCGACCTCCTTGACCCGGTCCCCGTCCGGGTCGGCCACCGCCACCACCCGGGCCCCGCCGACCGTCCGCCCGATCCGGCGGACGTGGTCGGCGCCCATCTTCCCCGTACCGATGACGGCGATGCCGAGGGTGCTGCTCATGTCGTGTTCCTCCCGGGAGTTCAGCGGGCGCCGCAGGAGCGCAGGTAGGCGCGGGTGCGCCGGGCGATCGGCAGCGGGCGGTCGGGCTCGCAGGGGTACATGTCCTGTTCCACGATGGCGAACAGGTCCACGCCGAGCCGCTGGGCCGCGGCCAGCACCGGCTCCAGCGCCGGCACCCCCGCCGGCGGCTCGCACATCACCCCGCGGCCCACGGCCGGGCCGAACGGCAGCTGCTCCGCGACCACTTCGGCGAGGATCCGCGGGTCCACCTGCTTCAGGTGCAGGTAGCCGATCCGCTCGGCGAAGGTCTCGATCGCCTGGACGCTGTCGCCCCCGCAGTACGCGTAGTGACCGGTGTCCAGGCAGAGCGAGACGAGGCCGGGGTCGGTGGCGTCCAGGAACCGCGCCACGTTCTCGGGGGTGTCGATGTGCGTGTCGGCGTGGGGGTGGACCACGATCCGCAGGCCGTACCGGTCCCGCACCTCCCGCCCCAGCCGCTCGGTCTGGGAGGCCAGTTCACGCCACTGAGCGGGGGTCAGGGTGCGGTCCTCCAGCACCGCGCCGGTCTTGTCGTCCCGCCAGAAGGACGGGATGACCACGAGGTGGGCGGCGCCCATGGCCTGGGTGAGCGCCGCGATCCGCGACACGTGCTCCCAGGTGTCCTCCCACACGGCGGGCCCGTGATGGAGTCCGGTGAAGACGGTGCCGGCCGAGACCCGCAGCCCGCGCTTGGCCGTTTCCTCGGCGAGCCGCGCGGGGTCGGTGGGCAGGTAGCCGTAGGGGCCGAGCTCGATCCACGCGTACCCGGCGTCGGCGACCTCGTCGAGGAACCGCTCCCAGGGGGTCTGGGCGGGGTCGTCGGGAAACCAGACACCCCAGGAGTCCGGAGCCGAACCGACGCGGATACGGGTCAACGCGGGCGGGGAGGACGTCATAGCGGCCACCTTAGGGTGCGAGGCTCGAAGGGACGTTGAAGACGGTGGGACCAGCGGGAGGACTGACTGTGAGCGGTGACGGGTTCGCGTTCGACCTGATCACGATGGGGCGCATCGGGGTGGATCTCTACCCGTTGACGACCGGCGTACCACTGGCGGAGGCGGACACCTTCGGCAAGTTCCTGGGCGGCTCCCCGGCCAACGTGGCCGTCGCGGCCGCCCGGCTGGGCCGCCGCGCGGCGCTGATCAGCCGCACCGGCGCGGATCCGTTCGGCACCTACCTGCGGTCCGAGCTGCGCACGTTCGGGGTGGACGGGCGGTGGGTGGCCGAGGTGGCCGGCCATCCCACCCCGATCACCTTCTGCGAGATCTTCCCGCCCGACCGCTTCCCGCTGTACTTCTACCGGCTGCCCAAGGCCCCCGATCTCCAGATCGCGGCGGAGGAGCTGGACCTGGCGGCGATCCGCGGGGCCCGGGTGTTCTGGATGACGGGCACCGGCCTGAGCGAGGAGCCGAGCCGCACCGCCACGCTGGCCGCCCTGGAGGCCCGCGCGAAGTCCGGGACCACCGTCTTCGACCTGGACTGGCGGCCGACGCTGTGGCGCGAGAAGCCCGGCGTCCACTACGAGCGGGCGCTGGCGCTGGCGACGGTGGCCGTCGGCAACGCCGAGGAGTGCGAGATCGCCACCGGCGAGTCGGATCCGTACGCGGCGGCGCGGGCGCTGCTCGCCGCCGGGGTGGAACTGGCGGTGGTCAAACGGGGCCCGGAGGGCGTGCTGGCGGTCCACCGCGACGGGACGGTGGCGGAGGTCCCGCCGGTTCCCGTCCGGGTGGTGAACGGGCTGGGGGCCGGGGACGCGTTCGGGGGCGCCCTGTGCCACGGGCTGCTCGCCGGGTGGGACCTGGCGGCGGTCATGCGGTACGCGAACGCGGCCGGGGCGATCGTGGCCTCCCGGCTGGCGTGCGCGTCAGCCATGCCGGTCTCCGACGAGGTCGAGGAGGTGCTGGGCCGTGCCGGTGGTGTCTGAGTGGGGGATGGAGTGGACGAGGCTGGTGGTGCTCGACCTGGCGCCGGGGGAGGTCTACGAGCACGCGTGCGGCGAGGCGGAGTGGATCGTGCTGCCCCTCTCGGGCGCCTGCCAGGTCCGCTGCTGGGGCTCCGCCCCAGACCCCGCTCCTCAAACGCCGGAGGGGCTGGATGTGGCTGATGCGGCCGCCCGGTCATTCTCAGCCCCGCCGGCGTTCGAGGCGCGGGGGTCCGGGGGCAGCGCCCGCGCAGCGGCGTCGCAGGTGTTCGAACTGCGCGGGCGGGCCGGGGTGTTCCACGGACCCACCGACTTCGCCTACCTGCCCAGGGACGGGCACGCGGAGGTCACCTCGGTCGAAGGAGGGCGGTTCGCCCTCGCCGGGGCACGGTGCGACAACGTGCTGCCGGCCCGGTACGGCCCGGCCGGGGCCGTCCCCGTCGAGCTGCGCGGCGCCGGCCAGTGCTCCCGCCAGGTCAACAACTTCGCCGCCGCCGGCCCGGCCGGCTTCCCGTGCGACCGGCTCATCGCCGTCGAGGTGCTCACCCCCGGCGGGAACTGGTCCTCGTACCCGCCCCACAAGCACGACGAGCACCACCCCGGCGAGGAGTCCCGCCTCGAGGAGATCTACTACTTCGAGATCGCCCCGCACGGGAGCACCCCCGGCCTCGGCTACCAGCGGGTCTCGCCCTCCCCGGCCGGGAAGACCGACGTCCTCGCGGAGGTGCGCACCGGCGACGCCGTGCTCATCCCGGACGGCTGGCACGGGCCCTCCATCGCCGCCCCCGGGCACGACATGTACTACCTCAACGTGATGGCGGGGCCGGGCCCGACCCGCGAGTGGCTGATCCGGGACCACCCCGACCACGGCTGGATCCGCGCCACCTGGCCGGGGCAGGACATCGACCCCCGGCTGCCCTACCCCCAGGCCCCCGAGGCGGCCCCGCAGACGGAGGCACCCCGATGAAACTCACCGTCGCCCAGGCCCTCGTCGCCTTCCTCGCCCGCCAGTACACCGAACGCGACGGCCGGCGCCACCGGCTCATCGCGGCCACCTGGGGGATCTTCGGGCACGGGAACGTGGCGGGCATCGGCCAGGCCCTGCTGGAGACCGGCCCCCGGTCCATGCCCTTCCTCCAGGGCCGCAACGAGCAGGCCATGGTGCACGCCGCCGTCGGGTACGCCCGGCAGAGCGGGCGGCTGTCCGCCCACGCCGTGACCACCTCCATCGGGCCCGGCGCCACCAACCTCGTCACCGGCGCCGCCCTCGCCACGATCAACCGGATCCCGGTGCTCCTGCTGCCCGGGGACACCTTCGCCACCCGGCCCGCCGACCCCGTGCTCCAGCAGCTGGAGGTGCCGTACGCGGGAGACCTGTCCGTCAACGACGCCCTGCGGCCCGTCTCCCGCCACTTCGACCGGATCACCCGCCCCGAGGCCCTGATCCCGGCCGCCCTCCAGGCCGTGCGCGTCCTCACCGACCCCGTCCAGACCGGGGCCGTCACCCTCGCGCTGCCGCAGGACGTCCAGGCGGAGGCGTACGACTGGCCCGAGGAGTTCTTCGCCGAACGGGTGTGGGGCGTGCGCCGGCCCCGGCCCGACCGCGCCGAGCTGGCCGCGGCGGCCCGGGCCGTACGGTCGGCCGCCCGCCCCCTGGTCATCGCCGGGGGCGGGATCCGGCACAGCGAGGCCCAGACGGCCCTGGCGCGGTTCGCCGAGGCCACCGGGATCCCGGTGGCGACGACGCAGGCGGGCAAGGGCGTGCTCCCGTACGACCACCCCGCCGAGGTCGGCGGGATCGGGCACACGGGGACGGCGACCGCCGACGACCTGGCCCGCGAGGCCGACCTCGTCATCGCCGCCGGGACCCGGCTGACCGACTTCACCACCGCCTCCGCGACCCTCTTCAGGAACCCGACCGTCCGGTTCATTGGGCTCAACCTCGACCCGTACGACGCCCACAAGCTGGCCGCCCTGCCCCTGGTCGCCGACGCCCGCGAGGGGCTCGACGAGCTCCGGGCGGCGCTCGCCGGCCACCGCGTGGACCCCGCGTACGAGGCGGCGTACGGGGAGCGGAAGGCGGACTGGGAGGCCCGCGTCGACCTGGCCTTCGCCGCCCCCGAGGACGACCTCCCGCCCACCCAGGCCCAGGTCCTCGGGCTGCTCGACGCCCTCGTCGACGACACCGACATCCTGGTCAACGCGGCCGGCTCGCTCCCCGGCGACCTGCACAAGCTGTGGCGGGCCCGCTCGGCGGACCAGTACCACGTGGAGTACGGCTACTCCTGCATGGGCTACGAGATCCCCGCCGCGATCGGCGTCGCCCTCGCCGCGCCCGGCCGCCCGGTCTGGGCGCTGGTCGGCGACGGCACGTACCTGATGAACCCGACCGAGATCGTCACGGCGGTCCAGGAGGGCGTCCCGCTCAGGATGGTCATCCTGGACAACCGGGGCTACGCCTCCATCGGCGGCCTGTCGGGGGCGGTGGGCGGCGAGGGCTTCGGCACCGCGTACCGCTTCCGGGGGCCCGACACCACGTACACGGGCGAGCCCCTTCCGGTGGACCTCGCGGCCAACGCGGCCTCCCTCGGGATGGCCGTCATCCGCGCCCGGACCGTGCGTGACCTGCGCGAAGCCCTCGCGGAGGCCCGCTCGGCGAGCCGTCCCACATGTGTCTACACACAGACCCGAACGCCCGACACTGTGTCGGGCCCACCCCCCGCACAGGCGTGGTGGGATGTTCCTGTGGCCGAGACCGCGACCCGCAAGGCGGCGGCCGAGGCCCGTGAAGAGTACGACCGGCAAGCCGCGCAGCGACGTCGCCATCTGTGAAGGAGCAAGGCAAATGAAGACCGTCAACCACTGGATCGGTGGCAAGACCGTCGAGGGCGCGTCGGGCAACTACGGCCCGGTCACCGACCCGGCCACCGGCGAGGTCACCACGCAGGTCGCGCTCGCCTCCGCCGCAGAGGTGGACGCGGCCGTGCAGATCGCGAAGGAGGCCTTCCAGACCTGGGGCCAGTCCTCGCTGGCCGCCCGCACCAAGGTGCTGTTCGCCTACCGCGCCCTGCTGGACGCCAACCGCGACGCCATCGCCGAGCTGATCACCGCCGAGCACGGCAAGGTGCACTCGGACGCGCTGGGCGAGGTCGCCCGCGGCCTGGAGATCGTCGAGCTGGCGTGCGGGATCACCACGCAGCTCAAGGGCGAGCTGTCGACCTCGGTCTCCAACCGGGTCGACGTGTCCTCCATCCGCCAGCCGCTGGGCGTGGTCGCGGGCATCACCCCCTTCAACTTCCCGGCGATGGTCCCGATGTGGATGTTCCCGCTGGCCGTGGCCTGCGGAAACACCTTCATCCTCAAGCCCAGCGAGAAGGACCCCTCCGCCTCCGTCAAGCTCGCCGAGCTGATGACCGAGGCCGGTCTGCCCGCGGGCGTGCTCAACGTGGTCCACGGCGACAAGGTCGCGGTGGACGCCCTGCTGGCCCACCCCGACATCGCGGCCGTCTCCTTCGTGGGCTCGACCCCGATCGCCCGCCACATCCACACCACCGCCTCCGCCAACGGCAAGCGCGTCCAGGCGCTGGGCGGCGCCAAGAACCACATGCTGGTGCTCCCCGACGCCGACCTGGACGCGGCCGCCGACGCGGCCGTCTCGGCCGCCTACGGCTCGGCCGGCGAGCGCTGCATGGCGATCTCCGCCGTCGTGGCCGTCGGCTCCATCGCCGACACCCTCGTCGAGAAGATCCGCGAGCGCGCCGAGAAGATCAAGATCGGTCCCGGCAACGACCCCGACTCCGAGATGGGCCCGCTGATCACGGCCGCCCACCGCGACAAGGTCGCCTCGTACGTGAAGGGCGCGGCCGCCCAGGGCGCCGACGTGGTCCTCGACGGCACCGGGTACACGGTCGAGGGCAAGGAGGACGGCCACTGGATCGGCCTGTCCCTCCTCGACCACGTGAAGACCGACTCCGACGCCTACCGCGACGAGATCTTCGGCCCGGTGCTGTGCGTGCTGCGCACGGAGACCTACGAGGAGGGCGTGGCCCTCATCAACGCCTCGCCCTTCGGCAACGGCACCGCGATCTTCACCCGCGACGGCGGCGCGGCCCGCCGCTTCCAGCTGGAGATCCAGGCGGGCATGGTCGGCGTCAACGTCCCGATCCCGGTGCCGGTGGGCTACCACTCCTTCGGCGGCTGGAAGGACTCGCTCTTCGGCGACCACCACATCTACGGAAACGACGGCATCCACTTCTACACCCGCGGCAAGGTCGTCACGACCCGCTGGCCGGACCCCTCGGACGCCCCGGCGGGCGTGGACCTGGGCTTCCCCCGCAACCACTGACGCCTGACCGCCACCCGGCGACACGGAACCCCCGGCCACCCCTCACCGGCCGGGGGTTCCCGCCGTTCCGGGGCCGTCAGCGGGCGCCGGCCAGGTCCGGGGCGGGTTCCGGGTGGTCTCCGGGCGTAGACCGGCGGCGGCGCAGGACCCAGAAGGCGATCGCCGTGCCCGTCAGGACCAGGACCGCGCCCGCGGCGGGCCACGGGACGGCGACGAACTCCGCCGTGGACCGCGGGGCCAGGTCGGGGTGGGCCGCGGCGCCCGCCGTGATGGTGAGCGTCACCCAGTCCAGCTGGGGGGCGTCCGGCCACGGCTCGGTCAGCTCGACGCGCTGGCCGGGCAGGAGGGCCAGCTTCAGCTCGCGGGACGGGCGGCTGAGCACCTCGCGTCCGAACAGGCCCTCCGCCGACAGCGCCACCTTCGGCTCGACGACCACGTTGCCCCGGTTGACCAGGGCGTAGGAGACCGTGGCGCGGGCGCTCCCGGTCCAGGGCAGCAGCGGGGCCGAGCGGCTGACCCGTACGTCCTCCACGCTCAGTCCGGGCGTCACCGGCCCCGGCACCCGGAAGTACAGCCGGGCGCCCACCGAGCGCTTCACCCCGACCTGGACCTTGCCCTCCTGCTGCGCGCCCTCCACGGCCGTGTTCAGGGCCACGATCCCGCCGACGTGGTCGCCGGGCGTCGCGTCCGCCGGGACCTTCACCGTGAACGGGATGTCCTTGCGGCCCTTGGCCGGCACGGTCACCGTGGCCGCCGTCTCCGCGGGCAGCGCGATCCACGCGCCGACGTCCACGGGCTTGGTCTCCACCGGAAGCAGGGCGAAGGCACCGCCCGCCGGTGTGTTCATCGCGTCGGTGGCGAAGACCTGGAACGTCAGGTCCTTGTCCGAGGAGTTCAGGATCGTCGCGCTGTCCTGGACGGTGGTCCCGGCCGCGCCCTGGTGGAAGAAGTACGCGCGGTCGGTCATCGCCGCACCGGCTGCGGGCGTGGGGAAGACCCCCCAGGTGCCGTTGTCCGCGGCCGTCGCGGTGGTGGCGGGGAGCAGGCCCGCGCCCAGCAGCAGCAGGCCGGCGAGGAGACCGTACGGAGAGGTGCGGGTGCGGATGCGGGTGCGCATGGGCGGGGTCTCCAGGGGGCGCGGAAAGGGGGAAGGTGGTGCGGCGCCGGAGCACCGCACCACCCCGGGACCGGTCGGGACCGGGTCAGGCGATGGAGAAGGTGACCACCGACTGATAGGTGTCGGCGAACATGAACGGCGGGAGCTGGATCATCCCGGCGCCGCCCACGGCGAACTCGCCACCCGTCAGCTCCTCCCCGCCGGCGGCCTGGGAGGCCACCTTCATCGGGGTCGCGGAGATGGCCCCGGGCGCACCGACGGTGCAGGTGCTCGGGCTGTCCGCGTTGGTGACGGTGCAGGTGGGCTGGATGCCCAGCTGCGCCTTCGCCATGGAGTGGCCGGTCGTCTCGTTCAGGAACGGCGTACGGGTCGCCGTGACGTCCCAGCCGAGGCTGCCGCCGCGGAAGTCCTGGACGGACATCGCCGTGAACTGGCCGACGACCGACTGGGGCTTGCCGTTGATGGTGACCTTGCCGAAGCTGACGGCCGGGTTGCCGCTCTGCGGGCCGATGGCCAGCGGACCGGGCAGCACCTCGACGTCGACCGGGTTCTTCACGCCGGGCTGGTCTTCGAGGAACACGAAGTCCTTGTACGGGGTCACCGCGCCGTCGATCCTGATCTGGTCGGCCTTCTTGGTGACCGTGACCTCGCAGGTGGCGGCGCCGCCCGCGGCCGCCGTGCCCTGGCCGCTGTCACCGGTCGGGGCCCCCGCGAGGAGCGCGGAGCAGGTGACCGCGCCGGGAGCGAAGTTGGCCCCGGTGACGACGACCTTCTGGCCCGCCTTGCCGCTGTTGGGCGTCAGTTTGGTGGTGATCGGGTCCTTGGGCAGGGCCTCGACGGCGACCGACCCGACGGAGCCGCTGGGGCGCGGGTCCGGGTTGCAGGTCGTGGTGTAGACGGTGCCGCCGATGTCGGCGTCCGTGATCACCTGGTCGATGGTGATGTCGATGGTCCGGCCCTCGGTGCCGTCCGGGATCTTGATGGTGCCGTCGAACTTCGGCGGGTCGGCCTTCTGGCCCGCCGTCTGCTGGCTCGGCGTGGGCGGGCTGGTGACGGTCTGGGGGTTGCCGTCGACGAGCAGCTTGGCCTTGGTGGTGTTGACCGTCTCGATGGTGAACATCGGGATGACCGGTGTCAGACCGGGGTCGATGGAGATCGGTACGGTGTCGCCCGCCTTGGCGCCGTCCGGGAGCGTGATGGTGAAGTCCTGGAGGCCCTCGGCGTCCGGCTGCGGAGCCGGGGCATCGCACTTCACGTAGACCGGAGTGGTCTTCGTCGCGGCCTGCGCGGAGCCGGCCAGGCCGACCACACCGCCCGTCAGGGCCAGGGAAAGGGCTCCGGCCCCGGCCAGCACTCTTCGTCTGAGCGTTATCGAACTCACTGGGTCGCGACTCCTTCGTCATGACGAACCCCTCCCCCCACCCGCTGTGTGGGGGAGGTCGAGCCGGTGCGGTGGCCGACATTGACGCGTCGCCGTGATGAGAAGTCAATGACTTGTTTTCGCCCGAAGCACACAGAAATTGATGTGCCATCAGAGCAGGTCTGACGGCACGTGGGATACCGACTGGTCGGTGAGCGCCTCAGCCTGCGGCCGGGGTGTGGAGCAGGAGGTTGGGGGTGCCTGCCGGGAGTCCGGTGATCCGGTCGGGAACGGCGCCCTGCGTCAGCGCCGCGGCCACCTGGGCCGGGGTCTTGCCCGTGCCGTCGGCGCGGATCAGGGCCGCGACCCCGGCCACGTGCGGGGCGGCCATCGAGGTGCCGGAGGAGCGCGCGGTGGCGGTGGCCGACCCCTTCCACGCCGAGACGACGGACACTCCGGGCGCGGAGAGGTCCACGCAGCGGCCGTGGTTGGAGAACGGCGCGCGCCGGTCCTCGGCGTCGGTCGCGGCGACCGTGACGGCCTGCGGCACGGAGGCCGGGGATCCGGAGCAGGCGTCCCGGCCGTCGTTGCCGGCGGCCACGACGAAGGCGATCCCCGAGGCGACGGCCCGGGTGACCGCGCCCTCGAGGGCGTAGCTGCGGCTCCCGCCCATGCTCATGTTGGCGACGGCCGGGGTGGCGGGGGTCCTGGCGGCGTGCTTCACCATCCACTCGATGCCGCCGACCATGGCCGAAAGCCGCCCTGAGCCACGGCAGTCGGCCACCTTCACCGACACGAGGGCGGCCCCCTTCGCCACCCCGTACGTTTGCCCGCCCACGGTGGCCGCGACGTGCGTGCCGTGCCCGTTGCAGTCGCCGGAGCCCGTGAGGAACAGCCCGTTGTAGCCGGCCCGGGCGCGGCCGCCGAACTCCTGGTGGCGCGTGTTGATCCCGGTGTCGATGACGTAGACGGTGATGCCCTCGGCCCTGTTCGGGTACGTGTACGAGCCGTCGAGCGGGAGCGCGCGCTGGTCGATCCGGTCCAGCGGCCAGGGGGCCCGGGGCTGGGTGTCGGTGGTGTGGAACTCCGCGTCCGGCTCCACCGAGGCGACCCGGGGGTCGGCGGCCAGGGCGGCGGCGCGGGCAGCGGTGGTGCGGACGGCGAACCCGTCCAGGACGGTGTCGTAGACGGCCGAGACCTCGTCGCCGGCGCCGGCCGCCTCGGCGGCCAGTGCCAGGGCGCGGGCGGGAACGCGGGGGGCGGTGTCCTGCGGACTGCCCTTCAGGACGACGACGTAGGGGGCGGTTTCGGCGGTGGCGGTGTCGGAGCGCGGCGGCAGGGCGGTGGCCGTGCCGGCCGTCGCGAGGAGGGCGGCGGCCGGGAGGAGGGCGGCGAATGCGGTCATGTGGCCGATGCTCGGCGACGGTCGGCGGGGGCGCGCCCAGGGTGCGCCGACTGGCCGCACGACACGCCGCCGCGGGGGCGACCGGCACGGCGGGCGCGGCGGCGAAGCGGTGGCGGCGGGCGCGGCGGCGAGCCGGTGGCGGTGGCGAGTCGGTGGCGGGGGCGCGGCGGCGGACCGGTGGCGGTGGCGAGTCGGTGGCGGTGGGCGCGGCGGCGGACCGGTGGCGGCGCTTACGCGGTGAAGGGCCAGCCGCGCATCGTGAAGACGCCCTCGTCGCGCGCCCCGGCGGCCGAGTAGGTGGCGAGGGCCGCCTCGTTGTCCGTGTCGACCCCGACCCACATGCCGTAGCAGCCGCGGGCCTTGGCCTCGTCGGCCAGTGCGAGGGTCAGGGCGCGGCCGATGCCGCGGCGCCGGTACCCCTCGTCCACGGAGAGCTCGTACAGGCACATCTCGGTGCCCTTGTCGGGGTGGGTCATCTCGACGCCCGAGACCATCCCGGCGGGCACGCCGTCCACGTAGGCGATGAGCAGCAGGTGCCCCTGGGCGGCCAGGAAGCGCTCGGACCAGTCCTCGCGGGCGGGCCCGTCGAAGAGGGACTCGGCGGCGGTGAGCTCGGCGACGGTGCGGGCCCGGCGGATGTCCATGGCGGCCACGATATTCCGGGGATGGGGGACGGGGAGCAGGATTTCGGCGCGGTGTGGCGGCAGGCCCCCGAAGCGGTGCGCCGCTGCCCGGCCCTCGCCTACGAGGCATTGGCGGCGGGCGGACTGGCCGTGGGCACGGTGCTCACGGACGCGGCGGGCACGGCGCTGTGCGAGGGCCGCAACGAGGCGTACGAGGAGGGGCCCGGCAGGGGCCCCTGCGCGGGACGGCGGCCCTGCACGACTGCCTGGCGCCGGGCCTGCCGGCCGCGCGGAGCGTGCGGGAGAGGCTCGGCGGGCTCTGGCCGCTGCTGACGGCGGCGGCCGCGGAGCGCGACGGGCGCGGCTGACCCCCCGGGCGGCCGGCGCGGTGCCGGGCCGGTCAGGCCCGCACGGCCAGGGCCGCCGCGTAGTGCGCGGGGGCCGGGAGGTCCCGCAGGGTCCAGCCCGGGACGGGGGCCGGGGCGGGGGCGGAGCCGACGTACGGGTCGGTCAGGCCGAGGGCGAGCCCCGTGCCCTCGGCCTTGAGGCAGGCCTCCTTGCGGCACCACACGCGGGCCAGCCCGGTCGGCCGGTCGGCCTCGGGCAGGGCGTTCAGCTCGGCGATCTCCGCCGGGTGCAGCAGGGGCAGCACGTCGGCCAGCGCCTCCGCGCTCGGCGTCTCCTCCACGTCGATGCCGACCGGCACTCCGGCGAAGGCCAGGTAGGCCACGTCGCCGCTGTGCGAGAGGGAGAAGTGGACCGGGGCGCCGGCCACGGCCG
This sequence comes from Streptomyces sp. NPDC048270, assembly GCF_040652335.1. Lineage (NCBI taxonomy): Bacteria > Bacillati > Actinomycetota > Actinomycetes > Kitasatosporales > Streptomycetaceae > Streptomyces > Streptomyces sp. NPDC048270. The sequence continues at coordinate 117,099 of NZ_JBEZLV010000004.1, read as the reverse complement.
GCCGCCCGTGCGGGCCCCCGCAGCACGGGCAGGTCTCCCGGACCAGGGCGACCTCGCGCGGAGCCAGCCCCAGGTAGGAGCCGAGCAGCACGCGCAGGCCCAGGTGCGAGGCGAGGTAGCGGTGCCGGTCGGCGGGCCGCAGGAGCCGTGCGGCGCGCTCCTGTTCGTCCGCGTCCAGTACCGCCCCGGCCCCGGCGACCGGGCGTCCGGCGACCGACTCCCGCCGGGTGTCCAGGGACCACACGGCCACGGCCGCGCCCTCGGGGGGCGGGCCGGTCCTCGGCGTGCCGTCGGCGAGCTCGTTCACGTGGTCGATCACCCGACCGAGGGTAGACGAGCCGGATCCCGCTGACCGGTGCTGCTGGCTATCCTCGTTCCCACCAGGACGGGGAAGTGACGTGGGGACACGGGGGGATGGATCGTGCGGAGCGCTGCCGTCACGGCGGAGGGTGACCTGATCCGCTGGGTGGAACTGCCGGGGGAGGAGCCGGCCCGGGTGTACGTGCACGGGCTCGGGGCCAGTTCGCCCGGCTACTTCGCGGCGAGCGCGGTCCATCCGCTGCTGGCGGGCCGCCGTTCGCTGCTGGTCGACCTGCTCGGCCACGGGTACAGCGACCGGCCCGAGGCGTTCTCCTACACCCTCGAGGCGCACGCCGACGCGCTCGCCGCGGCCCTCACCGGGGCCGGGGTGCGGGGCGCCGAGCTGATCGCGCACAGCATGGGCGGATCCGTCGCCATCGTGCTCGCCGCCCGCCACCCCCACCTGGTCTCCCGGATGGTGCTCGTCGACGCCAATCTGGATCCGCTGGCGCCCGCCCCCGGTGCGGCCGGGAGCAGCGGGATCGCCGCCTACGGCGAGGAGGAGTTCCTGGCGGGCGGCTGGGCGCAGGTGCGCGACCGGGCCGGCGCGCACTGGTGGGCGACCATGCGGCTGGCCGGCCGGACCGCCCTGTACCGCAGCGCCGTGCACCTGGCCGCGGGGACCACGCCCACCCTGCGCGAGCTCCTGCTGGAACTGAAGGTTCCGAGCGGCTTCCTGCTGCCCGAGGCGGACGGCCCGCTCCCGGGCGCCGAGGCCCTGGAGGCGGCGGGAGTCCGCGTGCTGTCCGTACCCGACTGCGGGCACAACATCATGCTGGACAACCCGGAGGGCTTCGCCCGGGCCGCCGCGACGGCCCTGGCCGGGTAGCGCGGCCCGCAGTAACCATCGGGCGCCCGGGGGAGTTGGCCGGGGGGCGACCTGCCCCGCCACGCCACCGCCCCCCGGCCCCGAGGAATGCCATGCGCCGCCGTGCCGTCCGCCGTACCGTCCCCGCCCTCGCCTCGGCGGCCGCGGCCGCGGTGCTCGCCCTCGCGTCGGCCGCCTCGGCGGCCCCCGGGGTCCCCGCCGACAAGCCCCAGGTGCTGAGCCGTTGGACGCAGCCCGACGCCGCCGGCTACGGGGCGTGGGCCGCGGCGCGCGGGAACCGGGGCGCCTGGGCCGCGTACGGCTTCGACTGGTCGACGGACTACTGCACCGGCTCCCCGGACAACCCCTTCGGCTTTCCCTTCCGGATGGCCTGCGCACGCCACGACTTCGGCTACCGCAACCACCGGGCGGCGGGCCTGTACCCAGCCGCGAAGGCCCGCCTCGACGAGGCCTTCCACGCGGACCTGAAGAGGGTCTGCGCCCTGTACTCGGGCGCCCGCCGCGTCTCCTGCGACAGCACCGCGTGGATGTACTACCGGGCCGTCAGGATCGTGGAGATCTCCTAGCCGGGAGCCGGGGGACCGCGCCCGTTGCCGCACACGGCCGGGACGGCCCCGACGTGCGGACCCCGGGCACCCGGCGTAGTAATGAAGATCTACGCCGACGATCGGAGTCCGGCATGGACGACTACCCGCTGCTGAATCTCTTCTGGACGATGCTGTGGCTGTTCGTGTGGGTGATGTGGTTCTTCCTGCTCTTCAAGGTGGTCACGGACATCTTCCGCGACCACAGCCTGAACGGCTGGGAGAGGGCGGCCTGGCTGGTCCTGGTGCTCCTGCTGCCCTACATCGGCGTGTTCGTCTACCTCATCTTCCGCGGCCGCAGCATGGGCGAGCGCGAGGTGAAACAGGTCAAGGAACAGGAAGCGGCCTTCCAGCAGTACGTCCGCAAGGCGGCGGGCCCGTCCACGAGTCCGGTCGACGAACTGCACAAGCTCTCGGCCCTGAAGGACAAGGGCGACATCAGCCAGGAGGAGTTCGACCGCGCGAAGCAGAAGCTCCTGACCTGAGGCCGGCCGGCTCCGCAACCCATGGAGGTCGAAATGGCCAGTGACCACAGCAGGCCCCTCGCGAACGACCCGCACGCACGCCCCTGGCACGCGCCCACGTCCGGTACCACCGTCCTGGCGGCGGCGCTGATGCTCTTCGGCGGCGTGATGGCGATCTTCGAGGGGATCGCGGCCATCGCCAAGGACGACCTGTTCCTCGCGACGCGCCACTACGTCTTCGAGTTCAGCCTGGCGGGCTGGGGCTGGATCCACCTCATCCTGGGCATCATCCTGGTCTTCGCCGGCTGCGCCGTCATCAGCGGAGCACTGTGGGCGCGCCTGTTCGGCGTCGCCATCGCGAGCCTGGGCGCGATCGCCAACTTCCTGTGGATCCCGTACTACCCCTTGTGGGCCCTGGTCCTGGTAGCCGTCAACATCTTCATCGTCTGGGCCCTGTGCATGGGCATGCACCGAGAGGCCCACACGGACCCCGCCCACCCGGCGGGCCCCCGCTGACCCGTTGGACCCCGGGGGGCTTACGGCGGTGCTACGCCGGGCCCGCTAAACTCCTCTGACCTGCACAAAAGCCCTCCCTTGGGGAGGGCTTGCGGTGGTGGAGTGTAAGTGCCCCCGGCAGGACTCGAACCTGCGGCCAAGTGCTTAGAAGGCACCTGCTCTATCCACTGAGCTACGGGGGCCGGAAAGTGGCCCTGGTGGGCCTGGAGCCCCCGGTGGGGGTGGGACTGCGGTCCGTGCCGGGTCAAGGATAGGGCTCCGGTTGCCTTGTCCCGGTTGCTTCACTCGCGTGCCACGATGTGGAGGTTCGGTGAAGCGGTCCCGATAATCGCAGGCAGGTGCGATTCTCGCATCGCTTTTGCGCCGCGGCGCCGTGGGTGTTGTGCACTCGTTATGCCTGCGCCCCACTCGTCCGCCGTGTCCAGGATGTCCCAGTGGAGTCGCGCTCGGCGCGCAGAGGACGTATAAGCTTCAAAAATGGTCCTAAATTGGGCATTCTTCACATGTGGTGACCTTGGATGTTCGGCCTCAGCTGCTCGATGCCCTGTCCGCCCTGCGCGACCGGGTCGCGTCCGTGCGTCTGCCGCTGCCCCTGCCCGGCGCTCCGCGCGCCCGCCAGACCAGAGCCGAGCTGCTCGCGCAGCTCGACGACTACCTCGTACCCCGGCTGAAGGCGCCCGAGGCGCCGATGCTCGCCGTCGTCGGCGGGTCCACCGGAGCCGGTAAGTCAACCCTCGTCAACTCCCTCGTCGGACGACAGGTCAGCGAGGCCGGGGTGTTGCGCCCCACGACGCGCACACCCGTACTCGTCTGCCATCCGGATGACCACCACTGGTTCGCCGGGATGCGGGTGCTGCCCGACCTGATGCGGGTCTGGGTCCCGCACGGCGAGGAAGAGCCCGCCCTCGCCCACCGGGGCCACGACCGGAGCCCCGGCCACGGGCACGCCACCCGCGAGATGCGGATCGAGACCGTCTCCACCCTGCCCCGCGGACTCGCCATCCTCGACGCCCCCGACATCGACTCCCTCGTGGTCGAGAACCGGACACTGGCCGCCGAACTCATCTGCGCCGCCGACGTCTGGGTGATGGTCACCACCGCCTCGCGGTACGCCGACGCCGTCCCCTGGCACCTGCTGCGCACCGCGAAGCAGTACAAGGCCACCCTCATCACCGTCCTCGACCGGGTCCCGCACCAGGTGCTCGCCGAGGTCTCCCGCCAGTACGGGGCCCTGCTCACCCGCGCCGGGCTGGGCGAGGTACCGCGCTTCACCGTCCCCGAACTCCCCGAGTCCGCGGGCGGCGGCGGGCTGCTTCCGGCCAGCGCCGTCGCGCCGCTCTACGCCTGGCTCGCCCACCACGCGCAGGACCCCGCCGCCCGCCAGTACGCCGTCGGGCGCACCGCGCTCGGCGCGCTGGACTCCCTCGGCCGCCGGATGCCCGAACTCGCCTCCGCCGTCGCCGCCCAGCACGCCGCCGCCGTACGGCTGACCTCGGCCGTGGAGGACGCGTACAAGCGGGAGGGCCGGCGCGTGCGCAACCGCCTCGACCAGGGCGCCGTACTCGCCGGGGACGCGCTGACCCGCTGGCGCGGCTACCCCCTCGACACGAGCGCCGACGAACTCCTCGACTCGCTGGCCGAATCGCTCGCCGCGCTGCTCCAGTGCGCCGTCGCCGCCGCCGACGAGCGCATCGCGGAGGCCTGGCGGCGCGAGCCCGCCGCCGGCGCGGTGCCCCTGCCCACCCCCGACCGGGAGGCGGGGGAGCGCATCGGCATGGCCGTACGGCGCTGGCGGCGCGTGCTGGAGGAGCTCGCCGAAGAGGAGGTCGCCGCGCTCGAGCGGCAGCCGGTCCCCGACCCGGACGCGGTCGCGGCCCTGCTCGTGGCCGCCCTCCTCGGCGGCAAGCGGGCCCGCCCCGCCGGGGAGAAGCTCGCCGAGCGGATCGGGGCCCAGGCCGCGCTGCGGCTGCGCGACCGGGGCGGTGAGCTGGTCGGCGACCACCTCGACCAGGTGCTGCGCGCCGAACGCGACCGCCGGCTCGCCCCGTTGGAGGCCCTCGAGGTGACCCCGGAACCCCAGGCCGAACTGATCGCCGCGCTGTCCCTACTGCAGAAGGAGAGGTGACGCGGTGACTTCCCTGGCCGACCGCACCGAGGACCGATGGGACGACGGGCTCATCGCGCGCTCGCGCCCCAAGGCCGCCGAGGCCACCGCGGACGAGGGCATCGACGGCCTCGGCGCGGACGAGGGCGACGAGGGCGACGACGCGCTCGTACGGGCCGTCTCCGGCGCCGGCAGCGACGGCGGCAAGTCGGCCGCGCCCCCGCTCAGCCCCGAGGGGCAGGCCCTGCGCCTGCGCCTCGACGCCCTGCGCCAGCTGGTCGGACTGTCCCGGACCCGGCTCGACGGCAAGACCCTCGCCGAGGCCGGCCGGGTCCTGGACGAGGCGGCGGCGCGGCGCGGACTGTCGCCGCAGCACACCGTCGTCGCGATCGCCGGAGCCACCGGAAGCGGCAAGTCCACGCTCTTCAATTCACTCGCGGGGGTGCAGATTTCGGAAACGGGGCTGCGCCGCCCCACCACGGCCGCCCCCATCGCGTGCAGCTGGTCGGACGGCGCGGCCGGCCTGCTGGACCGGCTGGAGATCCCCGGACGGCTGCGGCGCCGCCCCCGCGAGACCTCCGAGGCCGAGGCGCTGCGCGGCATGGTCCTGGTCGACCTGCCCGACCTCGACTCGGCGGTCGGCGCGCACCGCGACCACGTGGACCGCGTCCTGGCGCTCGTCGACGCGGTGGTGTGGGTGGTGGACCCGGAGAAGTACGCCGACGCCGTGCTGCACGAGCGGTACCTGCGCCCGCTGGCCGGCCACGCCGAGGTGACCTTCGTCGTGCTCAACCAGGTGGACCGGCTGCCCGGGGAGGCCGCCGACCTCGTCCTGGACGACCTGCGCAGGCTCCTCGACGAGGACGGCATCGCGCTCGGCGAGCACGACGAGCCCGGTGCCACCGTGCTGGGGCTCTCCGCGCTGACCGGCGAGGGCGTCGGGGAACTGCGCGAGCTGCTCGGACAGTTCACCCAGGAGAAGGGGGCCGCGACGCGGCGGATCTCCGCCGACGTGGACCGCGCGGCCGTGCGCCTGCGGCCGCTGTACGTGGCCGACGGGCACGCCGGGCCCGAGATCGGGGAGGCGGCGCGCGCCGAGTTCGAGGACCGGCTGGCCGAGGCGGTCGGGGCGTATGCGGCCGGGCTAGCGGCCGAGCGGGCCTGGCGGCGCAACGCCGGAAAGGCCTGCGGGACGCCCTGGCTGCGGCTGTGGCGGTGGTACGAGAGCCGCCGCGCCCCGCGCACGCTGTCGGGGCTGGCCGCACTCGCGGCGATCGGCGGCCGGGGCACCGCGGTCGCGGAGGCTCCGGTCGAACAGGAGGTGACCGCGCGTCAGCGCGTGGAGCAGGCGGTGCGGGCGGTCGCCGACGAGGCGGTCACCGGCCTGCCCGACCCATGGGCCCAGGCGGTGAGGGAGACGGCGGTGCGCGGCGCCGAACGCCTCCCGGAGGCCCTGGACGAGCTGGCGGTGACCCTCGGGGCGGCGGTCGCGGTGCCGAGCGTCAAGCCGCCGCGGCCCGCGTGGTGGCCGGCGGCGGTGCTGGCCCAGGCGGCGATGACCCTGCTGCAGATCTACGGCGGGCTGTGGCTGCTGGGCCAGATCATCGGGATCCTGGAGCCGCAGCTGATGCCGCCGGTGCTGCTCATGGTGGCGGGCATCGTCGGCGGGCCGCTGGTGGAGTGGGCCTGCTCGATCGCGGCGCGCGGCCCGGCGCGCAGGTACGGCCAGGACGCGGAGCGCAGGCTGCGGCAGGCGGCCGCCGGGTGCGGGCGGGCCCGGGTGCTGGAGCCGGTGGCGGCGGAGCTGCTGCGCTACCGGGAGGTGCGGGAGCAGTACGCCGCCGTCGCCGCAGGGGGGACGAAGTTGTCCACAACCCGGCAGTAATCCACAGGCCGGAGCGGGGTGCCGGGGGGCGGCTCCAACATGGTGCGTACCTCGTGCGGATGGTCCGTACGGGTATGCATCGCGGGGGAGGGCGGCCGGGATGAACGACACCCTGGTGACGCTGGTGGGATACGTGGCCACCCAGGTCGACTACAAGGAGACGCCGAACGGTCCGTCGGCGAGGTTCCGCTTCGCCGTGACGCCGCGGTACTTCGACCGGCGCAAAGAGGCCTGGACGGATGGGACCACCAGCTTCTACACCGTGTGGGCGCGGCGCACCCTGGCGGTGAACCTGGCGGGTTCCGTATCGGTGGGCGAGCCGCTGGTGGTGCACGGGCGGCTGCGGGTGCGGGAGGACCCGCCCGACGGGGAGGGGCACCGGTGGGTCTCGGCCGAGATCGACGCGACGGCCATCGGGCACGATCTGAACCGGGGCACGGCCGCGTTCCGGCGGGTCGTCAAGACCGAGACGCCGCTGATGGCCACTCAGAAGGCGGCGGTGGTCTGAGTGTTCGAGGCGGTTAGGATTCCCCGGTACTCACGGGCACCTGGGTCTTTGGCCCGAAGGGGAAGACTGTGTCGATTGCCGTTCCCGCATCCTCCGCTCCCGATTCCACTCCTGCTGCCGTCGCTCCTGCTGATACTGCCGCTGTTCCCGGCTCCGGCTCCGGTCCCGGTTCCGTTCCCTGTTCTGCTTCCGGTTCTGCTTCCGGTTCCGCTTCTGTTCCTCGCCCGGTCCCGCGCGCTGTTCCCCGGACCGCACCGCAGGCCGTCCCGCCGGCCGCCGCCGTACGGGGCGCCGCGCGGCGCCCGCTGGCCGTGGCACTGCTGGCGGCGGCCGCCCTCACCGCCGCGCCCGGAGCCCGGGCCGCGGCCGACTCGGACCCGGCGGTGGCCCGGGCACCGGAGGGCGCGAGCGCCGTGCTGGACGGGCTGAAGACCTACGGGCAGGCGGTCCTCCACTCCGGGGACGGGTCTGTCCGGCGCATCCCGGCTGGGCTCTACGAGATGCGGGTCGACGGCGGGGGGATGCTCCAGACGTACGGGGTGGGCGTGGAGGGCCACGCACAGCCCCAGTCCCGTTACACGGAGAGCGGCTGGAGCGGCAGCCCGCTCGCCGGGAAGCGGGAGGCGGGCCGGATCCGGTGGGTCCTTGAGCACTCCTATCCGCAGCTGAACGATCTGGCGGGGCTCGCCGAGGCGGCCGGGGCCGGTTCGCTGACCGCGGAGAGCGCGGCGGCGGGCACCCAGGTGGCGATCTGGCGACTGGCCGAGGGCGCGCGGGTCGAGGCCGCGGATCCGGCGGCGGAGAAGCTGGCCGACTACCTCCAGCGGGAGGCCGGGCAGCTGCCCGAGCCGCCGGCCTCGCTGGGGCTGGACCCGGGCGACGTGTACGGGGCGGTCGGCACCCGGCTCGGTCCGGTGACCGTGCGGACGGGGGCGCGGAGCGTGTCCGTCGTCCCCGACGCGGCGGCCGTCGCGATGGGGGTGCGGGTGGTGGATGCCGAGGGGCGGCCGCTGGCCGCCGCCGCCAACGGCACCCGGCTGTACTTCGAGGTGCCCGCGGGCACCCCCGACGGCACGGCCTCGGTCACCGTCCACGGCGCGACCAAGGTTCCCGTCGGGCGGGTCTTCACCAGCGGGGCGCCGGCGCAGGCGCAGATCGTGGCGGGTTCCAGCGAGTCCGCGGCGGCGGCCAAGGCCACGGCGGTCTGGCCGGAGCCCCCGGCGGTCCAGCCCGTCACCGCGGAGGGCGGGCAGCAGCCGGGCATCCAGCCCGCCGGCCAGAACGGCCCGGCCGCCCAGACCGGCCAGAGCACCCCGGACTCCCCGGACGAGGAGCGGCTGGCCTCCAGCGGCAGCTCGGCGGCCACCCCGGTCATCGCCTCCCTGGCGGTGGGCCTGGTGGTCCTCGGCGGCCTGGTGGTCCTGCTGCTCCGCAAGCGCCCCCTGGACGAAGAGGAGCACTGACCCCCGAGCCGCCCCCGCGGCGAGGGCGGCTCCGGGTCGGGCCCGGTCCTCCCGCGGCGAGGGCGGCTCGGGGTCGGGCACGGTCTTTCTGCTGCCTGGGCGGCTCGGGGTCGGGCCCGGTCTTTCTGCGGCCTGGGCGGCTCGGGGTCGGGCCCGGTCTTTCTGCGGCCTGGGCGGCTCGGGGTCGGGCCCGGTCTTTCTGCTGCCTGGGCGGCTCGGGGTCGGGCCCGGTCCTTCTGCGGCCTGGGGCGGCTCGGGGTCGGGCCGGCCCCCCGCGCGCCGGGGGGCCTGGGGGTCGACCCGATCGGGTCGATTTTCCCGGCGAGCCCGGGGTAGGCGCAGGCCATGGCGGAGCAAGAGTTGACCTGGCAGGGCGCGGTCGCGCGGTGGGACCGGCGGCTGTTCGACATGGTGGCCCGACGGCACTGGCCGGGGGCCGACCGGGTGCTGCCCAGGCTCGGGCGGGCCGCGAACCACGGCGTGCTGTGGGGCGGGGCCGCCCTCTCGCTCGCCGCCTTCGGGTCGGCCCGGGCCCGCAAGGCCGCCGTCCGCGGAGCCGCCTCACTGGCGCTGGCCTCCGCGACCATCAACACCGTCGGCAAGTGGTCCGTACGCCGCCCGCGGCCGCTGCTGGACGGCGTGCCCGCCGTGCGGCAGCTGGCGAGGCAGCCGCAGACCACCTCCTTCCCGTCCGGGCACGCGGCCTCGGCCTTCGCCTTCACCGCCGGGCTCGCGCTGGAGTCCCCGGGCTGGGGTGCCGTCCTGGCCCCGGTGGCCGCGTCCGTGGCCTTCTCCCGCGTGTACACCGGCGTCCACTACCCCTCCGACGTGCTCGCGGGCGCGGCGCTCGGCGTGGCCGCGGGCCTGGTCGTGGACCGGCTCGCCCGGGACGCCAAGGAGGCCAGGGTCGTGCCGGGCGCCGAGCGGCGCGCCGTCGGGGTGCCCGCCCTGCCCGACGGGGCCGGGCTCACCGTGGTGGTCAACACCGCGTCGGGCACCGCCACGACCGCCGGCCTCGACGTGCTGCGCACCCGGCTCCCCGAGGCCGAGGTGATCGAGTGCACGGGCCCGGAGCTCCCCGCCGCACTGGAGTCCGCGGCCTCCCGCGCCACCGTCCTCGGGGTCTGCGGCGGCGACGGCACCGTCAACGCGGCCGCCACCGCCGCCCTGCGCGCCGGGCTGCCGCTCGCCGTCTTCCCCGGCGGCAGCCTGAACCACTTCGCCATGGACCTCGGCCTCGCCGGAACCGAGGACACCTGCCGCGCCGTGGCCGAGGGCGACGCCGTCCACATCGGCGTGGGCCGCTTCACCCCCGGACCCGACGACGGCCGGCCCGGCTACTTCCTGAACAACTTCAGCATCGGCGCCTACCCCGAGCTGCTGCGCCACCGCCTGCGCTGGGCCCCGCGCATAGGCGGTGGCCCCGCCGCCCTGCTGGCGGCCTGGCGGGTGCTGAACGCCCAGCGCCCCGTGCGGCTGCGCCCGGCCGGGAGGTCCCGGAGCGTCTGGCTGCTCTTCGCGGGCAACGGCACCTACCACGGGACCGGCCCCACCCCCCGCCGCCGCGACAACCTGGGCGAGGGCCTGCTCGACGTACGGCTCGTCCACGGCGGCGGCCGCCCCGGCCCCCGGCTGCTCGCCGCGGCCCTCGCGGGCCCGCTGACCCGCTCCCCGGTCCACGCCGCCACCCGGCTGCGCAGCCTGCGGATCGACGAGATCCCGCCGGGCACCCCGTTCGCGTACGACGGCGAGTACGCCAAGGCCCCCGCCGGCCTGGTCCTGGACTCGCTCCCCGACGCCCTGACCGTCTACCGCCCCCACCCGTGACGGCCCCGCCCCCACCCGTGACGGCCCCGGGCCGGCCCGGGACGCGCCCCTGACGGCCGTCCCGGGACGCGGCCCCGGCCGGACGGACCGACTACCCATTCGCCCGCAGGTATGGACGGCTGGCAAGATGGGGTGTATCTGCCCACCCATCGATCTGCCGGACGGTTTCTCTTGGCTGAGTTCATCTACACCATGCGCAAGACGCGCAAGGCGCACGGCGACAAGGTGATTCTTGATGACGTCACCCTGAACTTCCTGCCCGGCGCGAAGATCGGTGTGGTCGGCCCGAACGGTGCCGGCAAGTCCACCGTTCTGAAGATCATGGCGGGCCTGGAGCAGCCGTCCAACGGCGACGCCTTCCTCTCGCCCGGCTTCACCGTCGGCATCCTCATGCAGGAGCCCAAGCTCGACGAGTCGAAGACCGTCCTGGAGAACGTCCAGGACGGCGCCGCCGAGACCATGAAGAAGCTCAAGCGCTTCAACGAGGTCGCCGAGCTGATGGGCGTCGAGTACACCGACGCCCTCATGGACGAGATGGGCAAGCTCCAGGACGACCTGGACCACTCCAACGCCTGGGACCTCGACGCCCAGCTGGAGCAGGCCATGGACGCCCTGGGCTGCCCGCCCGGCGACTGGCCCGTCACCAACCTCTCCGGTGGCGAGAAGCGCCGCGTCGCGCTCTGCAAGCTGCTGATCGAGGCCCCGGACCTGCTCCTCCTCGACGAGCCCACCAACCACCTCGACGCCGAGTCGGTGAACTGGCTGGAGCAGCACCTCTCGCAGTACAAGGGCGCCGTCGTGGCCGTCACCCACGACCGGTACTTCCTGAACAACGTCGCCGAGTGGATCCTCGAGCTCGACCGCGGCCGTGCCCACCCGTACGAGGGCAACTACTCCACCTACCTGGAGAAGAAGGCCACCCGCCTCAAGGTCGAGGGCCGCAAGGACGAGAAGCGCCAGAAGCGCCTCAAGGAAGAGCTGGAGTGGGTGCGGTCCAACGCCAAGGGGCGTCAGACCAAGTCCAAGGCCCGTCTGGCCCGCTACGAGGAGATGGCGGCCGAGGCGGACAAGATGCGCAAGCTCGACTTCGAGGAGATCCAGATCCCGCCGGGCCCGCGCCTGGGCTCGATCGTGGTCGAGGTCAACAACCTCTCGAAGGCGTTCGGCGACAAGGTCCTGATCGACGACCTGTCGTTCACGCTGCCGCGCAACGGCATCGTGGGCATCATCGGCCCGAACGGCGCCGGCAAGACCACGCTCTTCAAGATGATCCAGGGCCTGGAGACGCCGGACTCCGGCGCCATCAAGGTCGGCGAGACCGTGAAGATCTCGTACGTCGACCAGTCCCGCGCCAACATCGACCCCAAGAAGACCCTCTGGGCGGTCGTGTCGGACGAGCTGGACTACATCAACGTCGGCCAGGTCGAGATGCCGTCCCGCGCGTACGTCAGCGCCTTCGGCTTCAAGGGCCCGGACCAGCAGAAGCCGGCCGGCGTCCTGTCCGGCGGTGAGCGCAACCGCCTGAACCTGGCGCTGACGCTCAAGGAGGGCGGCAACCTGCTGCTCCTCGACGAGCCCACCAACGACCTCGACGTCGAGACCCTGTCCTCGCTCGAGAACGCGCTCCTCGAGTTCCCCGGCGCGGCCGTGGTCATCTCCCACGACCGCTGGTTCCTCGACCGGGTCGCCACGCACATCCTGGCGTACGAGGGCGAGTCGAAGTGGTACTGGTTCGAGGGCAACTTCGAGTCGTACGAGAAGAACAAGATCGAGCGTCTCGGCCCGGACGCGGCCCGTCCGCACCGTGCCACCTACAAGAAGCTCACCCGAGGCTGAGGCCCGCACCATGGCAAGACACCACTACCGGTGCCCCCTGCGCTGGTCGGACATGGACTCCTTCGGCCACGTGAACAACGTGGTCTTCCTCCGCTACCTGGAGGAGGCGAGGATCGACTTCATGTTCCGGCTGGCGCCGGGGGAGGGCAGCGAGTCCTTCACGGGCGGGTCCGTCGTGGCCCGCCACGAGATCGACTACAAGCTGCCCCTCGTGCACCGTCACGAGCCGGTGCTCATCGAATCCTGGGTGACCCGGATAGGCGCCGCGTCCCTGACCATCGGCTACGAGGTCAAGGACGAGGCGACCGAGGACGCGCCCGAGAAGGTCTACGTGCGCGCCTCCACGGTGGTCGTGCCCTACAACCTCGCCGAGGGGCGGCCCCGCCGCATCACGGCCGAGGAGCGGCACTTCCTCGAGAAGTACCTCGACGAGCCGGGCACGCCGGCGGCCCGCTCGGAAGGACGCCTCGCGGCATGAACGAACGGCTGCACTTCGCCGACTCCGGGGAGGCGGCGGACCTCGCCGCCTTCCTGGGCCGGCTGGTGCACTACGACCGCGCCGCCGCCGTCCGGCTCCAGGCCGGCGGCGGCGCGCTCGCCGTCTTCGGGCGGCCGCCGTCCTTCGAGGTGCTGGCCGTGCGCACGGTGCGGCTCGCCGCGCCCCTCGCCACACCGCTGGACCTGACCGTCTCGGCCGGCGAGTTCCTGGAGGCGGTGGACGAGGCCGCGGCCGAGGCCACCGTGCCCGGACCGGTCACCGGCCCGCCCTGGGCCGGGGTGCTCCCGCCCCGCGGCGGCTGGCGGCAGCTGCCCGGGCTGCCCGGCCCCGAGGAGATGCGGGCGGCCGTGGCGGGCGCCGTCGCCGAGTTCCGCGCCCGCGACGAGGCCCTGCCCGCGCAGCACCGGACCCGCTCCGAGCGCGACCGCATCGGCCGCGAGATCTGGTCCCGCACCCTGGGCGACACCGAACTCCCGCTGCGCGCCGTGCACGCCGCGCAGTCCCTGGGCTTCCTGCGGCCCGTACGGTCCACCGTGCCCGCCGCCGCCCCGGCCCCCCAGGGCCCCGCCCCCGTGGCCCTGCTCACCGCCGGGAGCTGGCTGCGCCTGCGCACCCCGTACGGCTCCGTCGCCATGCGCCGCCCCGGCAACACCGCCGGCCTGGGCGCCCTCCAGGTCCGGCCGGTCTGACCCCCGCAGTCCGCTAGCCCGCCGTGTTGATCATCGACGCGGCGGCATAGGTCAGGTACTTCCACAGCTGGGCCTCGTGCTCCGGGGCCAGACCCAGCTCGTCCAGCGCGACCCGCATGTGGCGCAGCCAGGCGTCGTGCGCCGCCGCGTCCACCTGGAACGGGGCGTGCCGCATCCGCAGGCGCGGGTGGCCGCGGTGCTCGCTGTAGGTGGTGGGGCCGCCCCAGTACTGCATCAGGAACAGCGCGAACCGCTCCTCGGCCGGACCGAGGTCCTCCTCCGGGTACATCGGGCGCAGCAGCGGGTCCTCGGCGACCCCCTGGTAGAAGCGCCGGACCAGCCGGCGGAAGGTCTCCTCGCCGCCCACCTGCTCGTAAAAGGTCTGCTCCTGAAGCGTGCCCCGCGGAATCTCATTCACCCGACCATCGTCTCAGACACCCGGACGGAGGACCGGGGTCCTAGGACCCTCCGCGCTCGCCCGCGACGGCCGCGCGCAGGACAGTGGAGGCATGGGTGCACACACCGCACGCACCACCGGGCTACGGGACCTGCGCGAGACCGCGCACGCCGCCCAGGTGCGGGAGCTGACCGCAGCCGGCGTCCTGGACGACCCGGCCTGGCAGGCGGCCTTCGCCGCCGTGCCCCGGCACGTCTTCGTCCCCTACTTCTGGACCGGCCGCGGCGCCGGCCACGAGCGGCTCTGGGGGCAGGACCCCGATCCCGAGCTGCGGGCCCGCTGGCTGCGCGGGGTCTACGCCGACACCCCGCTCGCGACCCGGCTGCGCGACGGCGAACTGGTCTCCTCCAGCAGCCAGCCCTCCCTGATGGCGAAGATGCTCCGGGCCCTGGAGGTGCGCGACGGCGACAACGTGCTGGAGATCGGCGCGGGCACCGGCTACAACGCCGCCCTGCTGTGCCACCGGCTCGGCGAGGACCTCGTCACCACCGTGGACCTCGACGAGGAGATCACCGAGTCCGCGCGGACGCACCTGGCCGAACTCGGCTACCACCCGGTGGTGGTCACCGGGGACGGGGCGCGCGGCTGCCCTGCCCGGGCCCCGTTCGACCGGATCCTGGTGACCTGCACGCTGCCGGTGGTACCGCCCGCCTGGACGGCCCAGTGCCGTCCCGGGGCGCGGATCCTGGCCCCGCTGTCGACCGGGCTGATCGCGCTCACGGTCCGCGATCCCGGCTTCGCCGAGGGCCGCTTCCTGCACACTCCGGCGTACTTCGTCCCGCTGCGCGGGGCCACGGCGGCCCGGCCCCGCGATCCGGCCGCCGGGGTGCCGCACGGGCTCCCCTACGAGCTGGTGGAGAACGAGCGCTTCCAGTTCATGCTCGTGCTGACCGAGGGCGTCCTGCACCCCCGCGAGGCCCTGGACCTGTGGCGCCACGAGGACCGGCCGTCCCGCGAGCGCTTCGGGGTCACCGTCACCGGCGAGGGGCAGTGGGCATGGCTCGACGACCCCCAGGGCCCGTACGTGTGGCCCCTGGGGGAGACGCGCGACTGACCTGGCCGGATCAGCCGCGGCGGATGGTGATCGTGGTCCAGGCGCCCACGTGTACGCGGTCGCCGTCGGCGAGCGGGACCGGGACGTAGGGCTGGATCGGGTCCTCGCCGCCGTTGATGGTGGTGCCGTTGGTGGAGTTCTGGTCCACCACCGCCCAGCTGAGGTCGGGCTGCTGGACCAGGACCGCGTGCTGGTGGGAGACGCCCGGGTCCTCCGGGGGCACCGACAGGTCGATGTCGGGGGACTCGCCCGTGGAGGCGCGGCGGCGGCCGATGGTGATCTGGCCGCCGGCGAGCGGCAGGTGCTGCTCCGGGGAGTACGCGGGCAGGTTGAGCCCGGCCGCCTCGGGACCGCTGCGCTGCATCATCGCCATGAAGTACGAGCGGTCGGGGCCGACCGTCGCGCTCCAGGAGCCGCCCTGCGGTGCGAAGGACTGCTGCTGCGGCGGCTGGTACTGCTGGTGCTGCTGCGGGGGCTGGTGCTGGTACTCCTGCTGGTACTCGCGCTGGGGCGGCGGCGGGGGCTGCTGCTGGTACTGCGGCTGCGGCTGCGGCTCGTGCGCCGGAGGCGGCAGCAGCCAGTCGTCCTCGCGCTGCAGCGGCTCGGCCGGCCGGTTGACCCGGGAGGGCCGCGAGCCCTGGTACTCGAAGTGGTCCTGCGCGTACGTCACGGGCGGCGGAGGCGTGGACGGGGCCACACCGGCGGTCCCGTGCCCCTGCGGCCCGGAGTCCGGGGCGACCGGGGCGTACGAAGTCGCCGAGCGGGTCAGGAAGTTGTACCGGCACTCCTCGCAGAACGGGGCCATGGCCTCGCGCGGGGTCCGGCACTGCGGGCAGAGCTCGGCCTGGGCGGTGGGCTCGCCGGCGGTCGGGGGGTAGCCGTAGCCGTAGGAAGGCGCCGCGGGCGGGCCTTCGGAGGCAGCCATGCGATGGCCGCAGACCTCGCACCAGTCGTCGGAGGCGGACTGGTGCCCGTTCGGGCAGGTCGGCATGGCGGCGCTTCCCCCTTCTGCCTGCGTCATCGCGTCAGGTCTCTCAGGTCTTCTTCACTCGGACGGTCTGCGTCGAACGCGTTTCGAGGGTCATCTCGTCGGCGTCGGCGACCTTCGCCTTCAGCCGCACAGTACCCGCCGCGGCATCCACGACCTCCACCACCTTCGCCAGCAGCTTGGCGGTGTCGGCGTTTCCCGAGACGCTCGCCAGCTGCACGGCGCGGCCGAGCTTGGCCGTCGCCCCGTCCACATCGCCCAGTTTGCGGGCTTCGAGGCCCTGTTGGATAGCCTGCGCCAGTTCCGCCTGCCCGGTGTAGTGGGCGACCTGCGGGCTGATGGCGGTGGAGGCGGCCAGATCGTCCGTCCACACGGCCCGCACCAGCCCCTGGGCGAGGACCGCGGCGGGCTCGCCCGCCGCGCCCGGCAGGACCAGCGAGGCGCGGGCGGCGAGCATCTCCTGGCCCACGCCCGCGCTCGGTACGCGCACGCACACGTGGTACTCGCGCGACTCGTCGCCCCAGGAGCCGGTCGGGTAGTCGCCGGCCCGCGGACCGGCCTCGGTGCGGCGGGCGGTCAGGTCCTGGACGGCGGGCGCCACCTGCTTGACGTACCGGACCTCCGCGCCGACCGGGGTCCACAGGCGCAGCGCGACGTCCGCGACCTCCTTGCCCATGACGTTCTCCATCATCTGCGTGAAGTCCCCGGCGAGGTGCGCCGGGTCGGCCACGATGTCGGCCGAGCCGAGCAGCGCGCTCGCGATGCCGGTGACCTCCTTGACCTCCCAGTCGGTGCCCACCCCGCGGGCGTCGCAGGTGAAGCGGCCCGCGCACGCCTCGAGGGTGGCGCGCAGCCGGGCCGGGTCCTCGTGCTCGTTGCGGCCGTCGGTGAGCAGGATCCCGTGCCGTATGGCGGCGGAGGACTGCCGCAGCAGGCCGTCGGCCAGCCGCAGCCAGGTGCCGATGGCGGTGCCGCCGCCGGCACTGAGCCCGCGCAGCGCCTCCTTGGCCTGGGCGCGGGTCACCGGGTCGGCCACGGCGAGGCGGCCCTGGCCCGGGTACACCTCCCCGGCCACGTGCGTACCGGCGATCACGGCGAAGGAGGTGCCGTCGCGCAGGGTGTCGACGGCCGCGGCCGTGGCCTCGCAGGCGCCGCGCATCTTCTCCGGCGGGTACTCCATGGAACCCGAGCAGTCGACCATGATCACGACGGCGGCCGCGCCCCGGTCGGCCGACGCGCGGGTGGCGGCGGCACCGCCGGTGGAGGTGACCGTGACGATGGCGTGGACGTCCTGCCCGCCCTGGGGGAGGAACTCGTTCTGGTACACCTCCACGCTGAAGCGCGGGGCGCTGGGCTTGGCGAAGTTCGCCATCGGTGGGGCTCCTAGGGGCTCGGAGAGGCGAGTCGGGCGGGTCAGGCCCGGGGAGACGCTTCCGCTTGCGGTTCCGCTCCGGGGCGGGCGCCCGGTTCCGGTTCGGCGCCCCGCCCGGCCCCGGGTCCCGCTTCCGGTTCGCCCGGCGCGGCGAACGGCACGACGGCGACGGTGACGTTGTCGTGGCCGCCGCCGTCCAGGGCGTGCCCCACGAGGACCTGCGCACTGTGCAGGGGCCGGACGGCGGCGTCCGGGGGCAGCACCTGGGCCATCTCCCGGGCGGCCTCCGCGTAGTTCCACAGGCCGTCGGTGCAGACGACGACCACCCCGGGGTGGTCCGGCTTGAAGACGGCGGTGTGCGGTTCGAGGTCGTAGGCGTCGGCCCCGAGCCAGCCGGTGATGGCGTGGGCGCGGACGTCGGCGTACGCCTCGGCCTCGCCCATCAGGCCGGCCGCGACCATCTGAGCGGCCCAGGAGTCGTCCTCGGTGAGGCGGCGGGACAGTGCGGCGCGGTCGTCCGGGACCCAGTACGCGCGGCTGTCGCCCACCCAGCCGATGGTGAGCAGACCCTCGCTGACGACGGCGCCGACCAGGGTGCAGGCGGGGGCGTTCTGCGCGCCGGGCACCTCCGGGGCCAGGGCGTTGACCGCGGCGGCGGCGGCCAGGATCGCCTCGTGCATGGCCTCCTGGGGGTGGGCGCCGCGCGGGAGCGCGTCGAGCAGGTACTCGTTGGCGGCCGCGGCCGCGGCCGCCGACGCCTCGTCGGGGCGGCTCGCGGAGGAGACGCCGTCGCAGACGATGGCCACGGTGGCGGCGGAGCCGTCGGACAGCGCGGTGGCCGCGACCGCGAAGGCGTCCTCGTTGCGGTGGTGGCGCAGCCCGCGGTCGCTGACGGCGGCCACGCTGCCCAGCTCCTCCTCCAGGTGGTCGCGCTCCCGGGGCTGGGCGTGGCCGCAGTGCTCGCAGTAGCCGTCGTCGTCGACGTACCCGGTACGGCAGGCGACGCAGGTCTTCCCGCCGGCGCCCTGCGGGGCCTCGGCCGGGGTGGTGTGCGCGGGGTCGGGGGCCTCGTACGGGGCCTCGCCCGTGTTCCAGGGGGTCCCCTCCGGCGGCGTCGGGGTGCCGGCGGGCAGGTCGTAGCGGGCCTGCGGGTCGTCGACTCCGGCGCCGTACGGGTGCTCCGCGGCGGCCCAGGGGGTGCCCTCGGGCGGGGTGGGGGTGCCGTGCGGGTCGTCGTGGCCGGCGGCGGCGTACGGGACGTCGGCGGGGTGCGGCTCCGGGGCGTGCCGGGGCTCCGGGGCGTGCCCGGACCCGGGGGCGTGCCCGGCCTCCGGCGCCTGCCCGGCCTCCGGCGCGTGCCCCGGTTCCTGGCTGGTCCCCGGCCGCGGTCCGTTCCCCGGTTCCCGGTCCGGTTCGGGCTCGGGTTCCGCCGGGGTCAGCGCCCAGCCGCCCGGCTCGCCGACCAGCGTCGGCGCGGCCGAGGCGACGCTGCCCCAGCCCGGGGCGGGCTCGGGGACGGCGCGGGCGGCGGGCGCCGGGGCGCCGTACCCGCCCGCGGTCGGCGCGGCCGGCGGGGCCGGTGGCGCCGAGGGGAGGGGGACGGTGGGGTGGTCCGCGGCCGGCTCCGCCGGGGGAGGGGCGGTCACGGCGTAGCCGCAGACGCCGCAGAAACGGTCACCCTCCTCGAGGGGTTCCGCGCAGCAGGGGCAGCCCGACAGCCGATGCATCGACATCACTCACACCCACGTCCGGGGACGGAAACGGTTTGCCCGCTCCACCAGTTCGATCCTCTCCTCGCCCCGCTGCGCCAACCGTGCGAGCACGCGGTACGAGCGCTCCAGTCCGAAGCGCAGGCCGCGTTCGTCCAGTTGGCTGCCGAGCAGCGAGGTGCTTCCGGGATCGGAACCCCGGCTACCCGACAGTACCCAGTCGAGGGCCGAGCCCAGAACTTCCGTCGTGAGCCGCTCGTGGCGCTCGGGATCCAGCCCGAACCTCCGCAGCGCCTCCACCTGCCCGGCGGCCGCCGTCAGGTCGGCCAGCAGGGGCTCCTGCGGGGACCGGTCGCGCAGACGTGCCCGTACGGCGGCCACCCGGGCGGCGGTGTAGTGGATGGAGGCCTCGGGCACGGACTCCAGCGTGAGCACGGCCCCGGCCCGGTCGGCCGCCGCGAGCTGGACCCGGGCCAGCCCGAAGGCGGCGCTCACGAACCCGGGGTCGGTGGTCCAGACGAGGCGGTAGTACTCGGCGGCGTTGTCCAGCTGGCCGAGGACCTCCGCGCACAGCCCCAGCGCCAGCTTCGGCGCGGGCTCGCCGGGGAAGGCGTCGTAGATCGCGTCGAAGGAGAGGGCCGCGATCTCGTCCTCCCCGGAGGCCAGGGAGGCGACGCCGCGGGCCCACACCACGCGCCAGTCGTCGGGATACCGCGCCTCCAGCTCCCCCAGGGAGCCGGATGCCGCCGCCAGTTCGCCGAGCTCGAGCCGGGCCCGCAGCTCCCGCAGCCGCAGCTCGGCCGAATCGGAAGGGGCCGAGCCGAGGGCGCCCAGGAGGTCGCCGGGAGCGGAGGCCAGCAGGCCGGTCAGGAATCCGGCGTTGGGGTCGGCCGGGTCCACCAGCGGTACGGGCAGTGCCAGCGCGGCATCCCGCCGGGGCGCTCCCGCGGGGGAGACGGGGGCGGGCGCGAGCCCCGCTCCCCGGCCCGGAGCCGCCACCACGGGCGCGGCCGCGGGCGCGTGCCGGGGCCCCGGGACCGCCGCCACGTGCGTGGCACTGCTCCCGATCCCGGCCTCGGCGTACCCCGGCAGGGCCGCCCCGACGGCAAGGCCGTCGCCCCCGGGCGCCCACGGGCCTGCGGCCGGGGCCGGGAGCGGGGCGGAGCCGCCGCGGGTCCCAGGCGCGGAAGTACCCGCGTGCGGCGGAAGCCCGCCGGAGCCCTGCGGGCCGGCACCGGCCGGCCGCGCGGAGGGCGCCGCGCCAGGATGGCCGCCGCCCCCCGGCGCCTGCGCCCACGGGCCGGGCGTCCCGGCCGCCAGCGGCGCGGAGCCGCCCGGGGCTCCGGGAGTGCCCGCGTGCAGCGGAAGCCCGCCGCGGGCTTGCGGCCCCGGCGCCCCCGCCGGGGCAGCCCCGGCAGCGAGAGCGCCGCCCCCGGGCGCCTGCGCCCACGCGCCGGGAGTCCCGGCCGGGAGCGGGGGCGCGCCTGCCGGAGTCCCCGGGGCGGAAGCGCCACCGGGCACGGCGTGGCCCCCCGGCGCGACGGGTCTGCGGCGGCCGGGGGTGGGGAAGAGGCCGGCGCCCCGCCGGGAGGAGGCCGGGCGCAGGCCCAGGCGGGAGACCACCGGGTCCGCCGTGTCCGTGAACAGCCGGGTGTCCGGGACGCGGGTCTCCGGGCCGAACAGGGTGGACAGCTGCGGCCGCGGCCGGCCCGTCTGGAGGGCGACGACCTCCCGCAGCACGCCCGTCAGCTGGTCCGCCATCTCCTGCGCGGAGGCGAACCGCCGGCCCGGATCCGGATCGGTGGCCCGGACGAGCAGCCGGTAGAAGGACTCGTACCGCCGGAACACCTCGATGTGCTCCGGGTCCGGCAGCGAGTCCACGAACACATTGGTGTAGCCCTGGAAGTCGAAGGTCAGCACGGCCAGGGTGCGCGCCACCGTGTACAGGTCGGACGCGACCGAGGGGCCCAGCTCGGCGACCTCCGGGGCCTGGTAGCCCACCGTGCCGTAGATGGCCGACTCCTCGTCGTCCATCCGCCGCACCGCGCCCATGTCGATCAGCTTCAGCTGGTCCTGCTGCTGGATCGCGTTGTCGACCTTGAAGTCGCAGTACAGGAGGTTGCGGCTGTGCAGGTGCCCCAGCGCCTCCAGCGCCTCGATCCCGTACGCGCAGGCCTGCTCCACCGGCAGCGGATCGCGCCGCCCGTCCGGCCGGCGCCGCTCGTTCGCGATCTCCTTCAGCGATTTGCCGCCCACGTACTCCATGACGATGTACCCGTCCAGCGAACCGGTCCGCTGGTCCAGGTGCTCCACGAAGTTGTAGATCCGCACGATGTTGGAGTGCTCGATCTCCGCGAGGAAGCGCCGCTCCGATATCGCGGCCGCCATCGCGTCCTCGTCACCGGTGTCCAGCAGGCCCTTGAGCACCACCCACCGGTCCGACACCGCCCGGTCCACCGCCAGGTACACCCAGCCGAGCCCGCCGTGCGCGAGACAGCCCGCCACCTCGTACTGGCCGTGCACCACCTCGCCCGCGCGCAGCTTGGGCACGAAGGAGTACGGGTGCCCGCACTTGGTGCAGAACCCTTCCGTCCGCCCGGGCCGGTCGCCCCGGGCGCGCCCCACCGGCGCCCCGCAGTCGGCGCGCGAGCAGAACCGCTTGCGCTCGGGCACCTCCGGGTTCTCCAGGACCGCGGCCGCAGGGTCCGGACGTGGCACTTCCGGTACGTTGACCAGCCCGGCGCCGAGCCGCCCGCGCCCCGAGGACGAGGGCGCCGAGCCCGAACTGCGCACCGACACCGACCGGGTGGACGCGGGACCCGACAGGGCGCGCGACAGCCGCCCCGACACGGAGCGGCGAGACGCAGACGAGCGCGCCGAGCGCGCCGACGCCGAGGAGCGCGCCGAGCCGTGCGAGCCCCGGGAGCCCGTCGACCCCCTGGACCCGGCCGACCCGGCAGATCCGGTGGACCCGCCCGGCCCGGCGGAGCCCGCGGCCGCGCCGCGCGCCGCGCTCGTCATCCCCGTCGGCGGCGACACCAGCTCCTCCGCGCCCGCCGCGACCGAACCGGTCGGCGCCAGCCCGCAGGTGTCGCAGTAGACCTCGCCCGCGCCCATGTCCTCGTACGCCCCCGGGCAGCCGGGCCGGACGCACCCCGTTCCGATCAGGCTCATGCGCCTTCCTCTCCGGGGGCCCCCGCGCCCCGCACCGCCTCGGCCGCGGCCTGCTGGTAGCGCAGGACCGCCTGCTCGGCGGCCCGCAGGTCGCAGGGCGCGCTCCACAGCATCCGCCGGGCCGCGTCGTACCGCTCGATCAGCAGCGGGTCCTGCGCCAGCCCGTGCCGGGCCACCTTCGCCTTGTAGGCGTCGAGCCGCCCGCGCAGCTCGGCCCGCACCGCGAGGGGCGCCGTCACCGCGGTCAACGATTCACGGGCCCGGCGCAGTTCCTCCCCGGCCCGCTCCTCCAGGGACTCCAGCAGCGGGGACAGCCGGTGCCAGCGGGACTGGCGGCGGTGCTCGGCCGCCGCCGCGAGCTGCTCCTGCAGCACCGTCGGCGGCCCGCTCACCGCGGGCACCTCCGACGCGGCGATCTTCGCCAATACCTCGCCGCGCGCGGTCCGCGCCTCCGCCAGGGTCCGGTCCGCCCGCGAGAGCACGTCCCGCAGGCTGATCAGCCGCTGCTCGGCGTCCTGCCGGACGTCCAGCACGGCCTCGACCTCGCGGCGTACGTCCTCCAGCGCGAGTGCGGCCCGGTCGTAGCGCCCGGTGTCCGGGCGGCCGCCGCCGGGAGCGGAACTCCCCGGCGCCGCCGGCACCCAGAACGCCAGCGGGTCCGCGATCACCTCGGTCCGCAGCCGGGCCAGCTCGGCCGTGATGGTCTCCAGGTCGTCGCCCGAGGGGTGCTCGCCCGGCCGCACCCCCACCGAGTGGGCCAGCGAGCGGGTGCGGTGCAGCTCGGCGGCGAGCAGGTCGATGCGGGCGGGCAGCGCCGACCACACGGCGTCCGCGGCGACCACCACGTCCAGCGAGCTCGCGTACAGCTCGTTCATCCGGGCCACCAGCTCGGCGAGCGAGAACCGCTCCGCCAGCCCGGCGCCCTCCGCGGCGGCGCCCGCGATCAGCACCCCGGGCCCGCGCAGCCGCTCTGTCAGCTCGACCAGGTCCTCGCGGTTCGGCCAGCGGCGCCGCTCGCGGATCTCCCGGGCGGCGGCCAGGGCTCCGCTGTAGGCGTCGAAGTACGTCCACAGCCGGGTGATGTCCGCGTCGGCGGCCGCCCACCGCTCCTTGGTGACCCCGGTCAGCCCGGCGCCCTCCAGCAGCCGGCGCCCGGCGTGGTCCTGAAGGGCCAGCAGCGAGGTCTCGACGGCCTCGTGCTCCGCGCCCAGCCGGGTCAGGGCACGGTCGACGCCGTCCCGGTCCATCACTGCCGACGACCACGACTCCAACGACTGTGCCTCCGCTTCCGTGTCCGACTCCGTGCCCGCCACCGGCCTCAGCCGTCCCGGTACTTGGGTGCGGGCGGCGCGGTCACGCCGGGCAGCACCGGCTGCAGGTGCTTGAGGTACGACTTCATCCAGCGGCTCTCGTCGCCGCCCGAACGGTACTCCTCCAGCACCTTGTTGACCCGGCGCACCAGGTCGGAGGCGTCCTTGTTCATCGCCACGCCGTAGAACTCGCGGGTGAACGGCGAGCCGACCAGCCGCACCGACGGGTCCTGCGCGGCCTGCCCGGCCGCCAGGGCGTTGTCCGTGACGATCCCGTCGACCTCGCCCAGCTGGAGGCGGACCAGGCAGTCCAGCTGGTTGGGCACGGTGACCGGCACCGAGCCGTACGACTGGGCCTTCAGGGTCGCCTCGGCCGTGGAGCCGGCGGCGAAGCAGATCCGCTGGTCCTTCAGCGAGGTGTCGTACCCGGTGATGCGCGAGCCCCTGGGGGCCAGCACCTGCTGCCCCGCCTCGAAGTAGGCGGTCGAGAAGGCGACGTCCTCCAGCCGCTTGCAGTTGATGGTCATGGTCCGCACGACGATGTCGACACGGCCCTCCTGGAGCGCCGGGATGCGCTGACTGGTCGGGATGGCCCGGTAGATGACCGCGTTCGGATCGCCCAGGATGTCCTGGGCGATGGCCTTCACCAGGTCGATGTCGAAGCCGTCGAGCCCGCCGCCGTCCTCGGCCTGGTTGCGGTAGCCCCAGCGGAAGCTGTTCTGGTCCACGCCCGCGACGAGCTTGCCCGCCGCCTTGATCCGGGCGATCGCCGCACCGTCCACACCCGACGGGCGCAGGCTGGCCTCCGGGTCCTGGCAGGTGTCGAGGGGCGCCGCCGGGGCCGCCGCCATCGACGCGGGCCCGCGGACCGCCGCGCCCCCCGCGGCGTCCGGCGTCGCACTGGCCAGCGGCAGCAGCACGGTCGCGGCGGTCACCGCGCAGGCCACGGCCATCGCGCTCACCCCGCCCCAGCCGCGCAGCCGGCCCGCCCGCCGCCGCGGGGCGGACGGCGCGCCCGGCTGGTTCGCACTGCCCTCGGAGCCCTCGGAGGCCCGCACCGCTCGTTTCCGCATCGCTCTCACCTGTACTCCGAAAGCCTGCGCCCGATGCCCAGCAGCGCCGCCGCCGCGCCGACGACGGCGAGGACCGCCGTGCCGGTCAGCAGGCCGCCCAGCGCGTCCAGCCCGCCCCGGGCCGCCCGGGTGAACTCCCGCTGCTCGTGGGCCACCGCCTGCTCCAGGGACGCGTCCACGGTGTCGAACGCGGCCCCGCTGCTGTCCTTGTGGTCCTTGTCCCCGACGACCTGGACCAGCGCGGACTCGTAGTCCCCCTTCAAGTCCGCCTCCCGGGCCGCCGTGTGCCGCTGCTTCCACAGTTTCACGCCGTCCGCGGCGCGGGTCACGGGCGCGCGCCCGGCCTCGTCGTCGGCCAGCCGCAGCGCGACCGCCAGCCCGGCGTCCAGCTCCTTCATGTTGGTCGTGAAGTCCACGTCGTACTTGTCCGACTTCGTGTCCGCGGCCAGTACGGCGCCGCGCGCGATCAGTGTCAGGTTCTCGCCGGCCCGTGCCTGCAGCGAGGCGATCCGGGCGTCGTTGAGCACCTTCAGCGACTCCTGCCCCTGCGCGCGGGCCTCGTTCAGCGACGCCCGCGCCACCGTGTGCCCCACGGCCAGCCACAGCAGCACCACCACGGACGCGGCCGTGGCCGCCAGCAGCCCGTGGTTGAAGACCCGGTGCGTACGGCGGTAGTTGCGCCGCTGGGCCCACACCAGCGCGGCGAGCGCGACCAGGCCCGCGGCGAGGGAGGCCAGCGGCCAGGACCGGGAGTCGTCGTAGTCCGTGTAGAGGCGCCCGGTCTCGGCCTCGTACAGCCGCTGC
Organism: Streptomyces sp. NPDC048270; assembly: GCF_040652335.1. Classification (NCBI taxonomy): domain Bacteria; kingdom Bacillati; phylum Actinomycetota; class Actinomycetes; order Kitasatosporales; family Streptomycetaceae; genus Streptomyces; species Streptomyces sp. NPDC048270. The sequence continues at coordinate 91,594 of NZ_JBEZLV010000004.1, read as the reverse complement.
GCGGCCGGCAGCAGCTGGGTGGTCATCTGCTCGTTGGCGTACCGGAGGTAGGCCCCGCCCAGCGGCAGGCCCTGCCGGTTGGCCGCGCGGGCCTGCTCGATCAGGCCGGTGTAGCGCGGCAGCTGCTCGCTGAGCAGGGTGATCTGGTCGCGGGAGTCCTGGCTGCCGCCGGTGTTCGCGGCGGCGCTGACCAGCAGCCGGGAGGCGTTGGCGATGTCCTTCTCGTACCGCAGGCGGACCTCGCGCTCCTCCGCGGCACCCAGCAGGAAGCCGCTGGAGGAGGCCGTGTCGGCGTCCGCGAGGGAGCGGTACAGGCTCGCCGCGTCCGCGCTCAGCGGCTGGCTGCGGCCCACGACGTCCCCGGCGGCGGTGCTGCGGCCGGAGACCTCCCACAGGCCCACCGTGCCGAACAGCACGATCAGGGCGGCCAGCACGGCACCGATGATCCGCAGCCGGCCGGGCTCGGTCGTGGCCGCGCGGCGCAGCTGCTCCACGCCCTCCGCCCAGGCGGTCCTGCGCCCCGGCGGCGCACCGGGCGGCGCCGCGGGCGGCCCGGCGGGCGGCACGGCGCCGCCGCCCCCGGGCGCGGGCGCGCGTGATGTGACGGCCACCGTGACCTCCCCCTTGGTCCTTGCTCCGCAGCAGTATGGCCGTATCGACGGTCGGCCACACCACCCGGTGCCGGATCTTGGGAGATCCGCTCCTGGGTGTGCGGGTCCCACCCCTTCACCGTGAATACGTCCGGACGAGCGCCACGGTTCCAGACCCGCAGCCCTCCGGGGCCGGTTCACCCGAAATGGGCACGGAGTTTTCCGTGGGCTCCGTCCGGGGACCCGAGCGCGTCCAGCCCCAGCAGTGCGGCCCCCAGGACCGGGGGAGCCGTCACCACCGACACCCGGGCGTGCGGCGCCCGTTCGGCGAGGCCCGCCGTGATCCGGTCCTCGAGCTGCGGATGCCGGGCGGCCAGCACGCTGCCGCCGAGCACCACCGGCGCGTCCTCGCCGAGCAGCTCCAGGCGGGCCAGCGCCACCGCCGCCATCGCCACGACCTCGTCCGCCTGCCGGTGCACCAGCGCCACGGCCACCGGGTCACCGGCCGCCGCCACCGAGAACAGCAGCGGGGCCAGCTCGTGCCGCCGCCCGTGCGGGATCCGGCCCAGGTGCAGCGACTCGACCAGCGCGTACACCGAGTCCACCCCGAAGTGCGCCGGCAGCGCCCGGGCCAGCTCGGTCGGCTCGCCCCGGCCGTCCTCGGCCCGGGCCGCCCACCACAGGGCCTCCTCGGCCAGTCCGCCCCCGCCGCCCCAGTCGCCCGAGATCCGGCCGACCGCGGGGAACCGGGCCGTCCGCCCGTCCGGGGTCATCCCGACGCAGTTGATGCCCGCCCCGCACACCACCGCGACCCCGCGCGGCTCGGCGCCCGCGGGCAGTCCGGCCCGCAGCAGCGCGAACGTGTCGTTGTACACCGCCGTGGAGCCGCCCCAGCCGCGGCGCCGGATCTCGGACGCCAGGTTCCGCTCCTCCACCGGGAAATCGGCGTTGGCCAGGCAGGCGGACACGTGCTCGGCGTGCGGGCCGCCCGGCGGGCGGGGGTCCAGTCCCGCGGCGGCCATCGCCTCCGCCAGCACGTCGACCGCCCCGGCCACCCCCGTGCGGAACGGCTGGAAGCCCCCGGCCTGACCGGAGCACAGCACCGAGCCGTCCGGGCCGATGAGCGCCACGTCCGTCTTGCTGTTCCCGGCGTCGATGGCCAGCACCGCCGCGTTCCCCGGCCGGGTCACGCCCATGGCAGGTGCTCCTTGTTGTGCGCGAGGAGCCGGTCCGTCAGCCCCTCGGCACGGTCGGCCTGACCCACCAGCGGGTGGGCCAGCAGAGCCCGGAAGACGCGCTCGCGCCCGCCGCGCAGCGCCGCGTCCAGCGCGAGGTCCTCGTACGCCGTGACGTGCGCGATCAGCCCGGCGTACAGCGGGTCCAGCGCGGGCACGGCCAGCGGCCGCGGGCCCGCGCCGTCGACCCGCGCCTGCACCTCGACGACCGCGTCGTCCGGCAGGAAGGGCAGGGTGCCGTTGTTGAACGTGTTGACCACCTGGACGGCCGGTCCGCCGCCGTTCCCGTCGCCCAGCAGCGAGGCCGCCAGGTCCACGGCCGCCTCCGAGTAGAAGGCCCCGCCGCGCCGGGCCAGCAGCGCGGGCTTCTCGTCCAGTGCGGGGTCCCCGTACAGGGCGAGCAGTTCCCGCTCCATCGCGGCGACCTCGGCCGCCCGCGAGGGCTTGGTCGCCAGCTCGCGCACCACCTCGTCGTGCGCGTAGAAGTACCGCAGGTAGTAGGACGGTACGACGCCCAGCCGGTCCAGGACGGCGCGCGGCAGGCGGATGTCCGCGGCGATGGCCTCCGCGTGCCCGTCGAGCAGCCGCGGCAGCAGGTCCTCGCCGTCCGGGCCGCCCCGGCGCACCCCCAGCTCCCAGGTCAGGTGGTTGAGCCCCACGTGGTCCAGGTGGATGTCGGCCGGCGCCAGGTCCAGCAGGGCCGCGAACCTGCGCTGGAAGCCGATGGCGACGTTGCACAGGCCGACGGCCTTGTGGCCGGCCCGGAGCAGGGCCCGGGTGACGATGCCGACCGGGTTGGTGAAGTCGATGATCCAGGCGTCCGGGCTGGCCCGCCAGACCCGTTCGGCGATGTCGAGGACGACCGGGACGGTGCGCAGCGCCTTGGCGAGCCCGCCGGCGCCCGTGGTCTCCTGCCCGACGCAGCCGCACTCCAGCGGCCAGGTCTCGTCCTGCAGGCGGGCGGCCTGACCGCCGATGCGCAGCTGGATCAGGACGGCGTCGGCGCCCTCCACCCCGGCGTCGAGGTCGGAGGTGGTGGTGATCCGTCCGGGGTGCCCCTGCCGGGCGAAGATGCGCCGGGCCAGGCCGCCGACCAGCTCCAGCCGTTCGGCGGCGGGGTCGATCAGCACCAGCTCGCTGACGGGCAGGGTGTCGCGCAGCCGCGCGAAGCCGTCGATCAGCTCGGGGGTGTAGGTGGAACCGCCGCCCACCACTGCGAGTTTCATGCCTAGCCTTTCACTCCGGTCAGGGTGACTCCCTCGACGAACGCCTTCTGGGCGAAGAAGAAGAGGACGATCACCGGGGCCATGACCAGCACGGTCGCGGCCATGGTCAGGTTCCAGTTGGTGTGGTGCGCCCCTTTGAAGGACTCCAGCCCGTAGCTGAGGGTCCAGGCGGCGGGATTGTCGGAGGCGTAGATCTGGGGGCCGAAGTAGTCGTTCCACAGGGAGAAGAACGAGAAGAGCGCGACCGCGGCGATGCCCGGTCTCGCCATCGGCAGCACGACCCGCAGCAGGGCCCGCAGTTCGCCGCACCCGTCGACGCGGGCCGCGTCCAGGTACTCGTCGGGGATGGTCAGCAGGAACTGGCGGAGCAGGAAGACGGAGAAGGCGTCGCCGAAGGCCAGCGGGATGATCAGCGGCCACAGGGTGCCCGAGAGGTCCAGCTGCTTGGCCCAGAACAGGTACATCGGGATGATCACGACCTGGGGCGGCAGCATCATCATGGCGATGACCAGCAGCATCGAGACCCGCTGTCCGCGGAAGCGGAACTTGGCCAGCGCGTAGGCCACCGGGATCGAGGAGGCCACGGTCAGCACCGTGCCGAGCCCGGCGTACAGCAGGGTGTTGCGCCACCAGGTCAGGAAGCCCGGGGTGTTCCACACCTTGGCGTAGTTCTCCCAGACCCAGGTGTCGGGCACCAGGTCGCGGGTGAGCGCCTGCCGGTCGGTCATCAGCGAGGTCAGGAAGACGAAGACGAAGGGCAGGACGAAGAACAGCGCGGCGGCGATCGCGAGCGAGTGCACGGCGATCCACTGGAGTACGGCTGTGCGCCGGTGTGCGGGCGTCATCGGTGCCCACCTCCGATCAGGCCGCCGCGGCGGCGCATCAGCAGGGCGGTGAAGGCCATGCAGAGGGCGAACAGGACGAGGGCGAGGACACAGGCGGTGCCGTAGTCGAAGCGCTGGAAGCCGGTGTTGTAGACGATCTGCGGCAGGGTGAGCGTGGACTTGTCGGGGTAGCCCGGCTCGAACTGCTGGCCGGAGCCGCCGATCACACCGGCCGCCACCTTCCCCGCGACCAGCGGCTGGGTGTAGTACTGCATCGCCTGGATCACGCCGGTCACCACGGCGAACAGGATGATCGGCGAGATGTTCGGCAGGGTGATGTGGCGAAAGCGCTGCCAGGCCCCGGCGCCGTCCAGCTCGGCCGCCTCGTACTGCTCCTTCGGTACGTCGAGCAGCGCGGCCATGAAGATCACCATCAGGTCGCCGACGCCCCACACCGCGAGCATGGTCAGGGCGGGCTTGGACCAGTCGGCGTCGGTGAACCAGCCGGGCTGCGGCAGGCCCATCCCCTCCAGCAGGGTGTTGACCGGGCCGGTGCCGGGGTTCAGCAGGAAGACGAACGACAGGGTGGCGGCCACCGGCGGGGCCAGGTAGGGAAGGTAGAACAGGGTGCGGAAGATCCCGGCCCCGGTCTTGACCTTCGTGATGAGCAGGCCGACGCCGAGCCCGAAGACGACCCGGCAGGCCACCATGACCACGACCAGCCACAGGGTGTTGCGCATCGCCGGCCAGAACTGCGGGTACTGCGTGAACACGTAGGTCCAGTTGTCCAGGCCGTTGAAGACGGGCGGCCGGAAGCCGTCGTACTTGGTGAAGGAGAAGTAGACGGTGGACAGGAGCGGGTAGGCGAAGAAGACCGCGAACCCGATCATCCAGGGAGCCATGAAGGCCAGGGTGCGCAGTGCCGACCGGCGGCGCTTGGCCCGCAGGGTGTGCGTGGTCATCTGGGGGCTACTTCGCCTTCGCGATGTCCGTGTCGATCTGCGCGTCCGTCTTGGCGAGGGCGCCCGGCAGGTCGGCGACCGCGCCCTTCTCGTGCTGGTAGGCCAGGTCGGTGAAGGTCAGCTGGTAGGTGCCGCCGTCCGCCTGGGGCGGGGTGGTGCTCGACTTCGGGTGCCTGGCGATGTCGAGGAAGGTCCTGAAGTTCTCGTCCACCTGGAGCTTCGGCGAGTTCAGCGCCTCGAGGGTGGAGGGCACGTTGTGGATGCCGTTGGCGAAGGCCACCACCGCCTCGGTGTCGGTGGTCATGTACCGCACCAGCTCCCAGGCCGCGTTCTGCTTCCTGCTGCCCGCGGCGATGCCCATGATCGTGCCGGATACGTAGCCCTTGCCGTAGTCGGCGAGGAGGTCGTCGGGCACCGGCAGCGGCGCGGTGCCGATCTTGAAGGCCACGCCCGCTTCACGGGCCATGTTCGGCCGCCACTCGCCGTCCACCTGCATGGCGACCTGGCCCTTGTGGAAGGGGTGTTCGGCGCCCCACTCGTCACCGAAGGAGGCCCGGAAGCGCTCAAGCTTCTCGTACCCGCCGAGCTTTTCGACCAGGTCCTTCTGCGCGGTCAGCATCTTGCCGAAGGCCGGGTCCCCGGCCAGGTTGGACCTGCCGTCCGCGGCGAAGTACGTCGCGCCCCACTGCGCCGCCAGCCGCATCGGGGTGGTCTCGTAGCCGTGGAAGGTGGGCATGACGCCGACCCGCTCGTAGGAGTCGCCCTTGCTCTTGGTGAGCTTCTGCGCGACCTCGGTGAACTCGCTCCAGGTCTTGGGCGGGGCGGTGATGCCGGCCGCCTCGAAGGCGTCCTTGTTGTAGACCAGGCCGTAGGCGTCGTGCAGCAGCGGCAGCGTGCACTGGTTGCCCTGGTAGGAGGTGTAGCCGAGCAGGGACTGCGGGAAGACCTTCGCCTTGTCGATCTCGGACTTCTCGAGGAACGGGTTCAGGTCGGCGAACGCGCCCGAGTTGCAGAACTTGCCCACGCTGTCGGTGGTGAAGGAGGACACCACGTCGGGGGCCTTGTCCCCGCCCGCCCGCAGCGACTGGTTGATCTTGTCGTCGGTCATGTTGCCGGTGACCTTGACTTTGATGTTCGGGTGGGCCGCCTCGAACCGCTCGATGTTCTCCTCGATGGCCTTGACCTCGCCGGGCGCGGACCAGCCGTGCCAGAAGTTGATCGTGACGTCCTGGGCGGGATCGTCGCCCGCCGTGTTGCCGGTGGCGCCGGTACACGCGGTGGCCAGCAGGGATATCGCCGTGAGGGCGGCGGCGGTGGCGGCCGCGGAGGTCAGGCGGGAGGTTCTGGGCATGTCGGTGTCACTCTCTGCGCGGGGGACTTCCTGGGAGGTGTGCAGCAGGGCGAGCGGTGGAACGGGGGTGGGGCGTGGGGTGGTTCGGTGCCGCCGTCCGGGCGGGGCCCGTCCGGACGGCGGGGGTGGGGCGCGCCGGTTCGGCGGGCCGGTTCAGCGGGAGGTGTCGAAGACCTCTTCGCGGGTGGCGGCCAGCGCGCTCTCCAGCGCGCCGCGCAGCACCGGACGCTCCCGCACCTCGCCGGAGACCAGCCGGGGCCGGGACGGGGCCAGTTCGGCGAGCTCGGCCTCCAGCAGGCCGCGCAGCGGGTCGCCGCCGGCGGCGATCACGGCGCCGGAGAGCACCACGATCTCCGGGTCGAGCACGGCGACGAGCGAGGCGAGACCGGTGGCCAGCAGGGTGGCGTAGGACTGGAGGAAGCGCAGGTTCGCCCCCTCGGGCTCGGCCGCGGCCCGCGCGAGCAGCGCCACGGCGGCGGCCACCTCCGCGCTGTGCGGGTGCCCGGCGGGCGGCGGGGGCTCCGCCTCGACGCCGTGGCGCTCGGCGAGCCCGGGGACCACCTGGGCGCCGGCGAGCTCCTGGTAGCCGCCGGTGTTGGCGCGGGTGACCTGGCGGACCAGGGGGTGCCCCGGCACGGGCAGGAAGCCGACCTCGCCCGCGCCGCCGGTCCAGCCGCGGTGCAGCCGCCCGCCGAGCACCAGGGCGGCGCCGAGGCCCTCCTCGTTCCACAGCAGGACGAAGTCCTCGTGGCCGCGGGCGGCGCCGCCGCGCTGTTCGGCGACGGCGGCGAGGTTGACGTCGTTCTCGTACTCGACGGGCATCGGCAGGGCCGCCGCCAGTTCCTCCAGGAGCGTGGGGGAGTGCCAGCCGGGGAGGTGGCTGGCGTAGCGCAGCCGGCCGGTCTGCGGGTCGAAGGCGCCCGGTGTGGCGATGACCACCCGGTGCAGGTCCGAGCGGTGCAGCCCGGCGGCCTTGACGGCTCCGCCGAGGGCTTCGGCGACCTGCTCGATGACGTCCTTGTCCGGGGAGTAGGGGACCTCGTGCGTGCCGACGACGGCCCCGGTCACGTCGGCGACGGCCGCCAGCACCCGGTCCGGGGTGACGTCGAGGCCGCCGACGTGGGCGGCCCGCGGGTTGACCTCGTAGAGCTGGGCGTTGGGGCCCGGGCGGCCGCCGTCGGTGCCGGTGGCCACGACGAGTCCGGCCGCCTCCAGGCGGGCCAGGAGCTGGGAGGCGGTGGGCTTGGACAGCCCCGTCAGATGTCCGATCCGGGTCCGGGACAGCGGTCCGTGGGTCAGGAGCAGCTCGAGCGCGGCGCGGTCGTTCATGGCGCGCAGCAGGCTGGGTGTTCCGGGCGTGGCGGCGGGCATGATGCTGGCTCTCTCTCCCTCACCGGGGTGAACTGTTAGGTAAGTTTCCTATCGCTGTTTGACCCGTGTCAATGCCGCTGCCCCGCCGGCTGTGTCATGGACGACGGCCGGCGGGGCAGCGGTACGGGGAGAGGGGGCGGCTACTTGGTGATGCGGGGGCCGGCCGGCGGCGGGATCGGCGCCGTGGCCAGGGACTGCGGAGAGGTCGGGTTGGACAGCGCGGACGGCGCGGCGACCGCGGCGGACGGGTCCGCCGCCGCCTCGTCCTCCTCGTCCGCCGGCATGCCGCCGACGATCCGGATGCCCGCCGCGTCGAAGGCCTCCTTGATCCGCCAGCGCAGCTCCCGCTCCACCGAGAACTGCTTGCCGGGCATCGTCTTCGCCGACACCTTCACCGTCATCGAGGCGAGCAGCACCTCGTCCAGGCCCAGCACCTCCACCGGACCCCACAGGCGCTCGTCCCACGGGGACTCCTTGGCCAGGGTGTCGGCGACCTGCTGGACCACCTCGCGGATCCGCGACAGGCTCTCCGACGGCTTGACCTGCACGTCCACCATCGCGGTCGCCCAGCCCTGGCTGAGGTTGCCGATCCGCTTGATCTCGCCGTTGCGCACGTACCAGATCTCGCCGTTGTCCCCGCGCAGCTTGGTCACCCGCAGGCCGACCTCTATGACCTCGCCGGAGGCCACCCCGGCGTCGATCTTGTCCCCGACGCCGTACTGGTCCTCCATGATCATGAACACGCCGGACAGGAAGTCCGTCACCAGGTTCCGGGCGCCGAAACCGATCGCCACACCGGCCACACCGGCACTCGCCAGCAGCGGGGCCAGGTCGATCTTGAGGGCGGCGAGGACCATCAGCGCAGCCGTGCCGAGGATCAGGAACGAGGCGACCGAACGGAGCACCGAGCCGATCGCCTCCGAACGCTGGCGGCGCCGCTCGGCGTTGACCAGCAGCCCGCCGAGCGCGGTGCCCTCGACCGCCTCGGCGCTGGTGTTCATCCGGGTTATCAGCTTGGTCAGCGCCTTGCGGACCACCGAGCGCAGGGCCGCCGCGATCACGATGATCAGGAGGATGCGCAGGCCGATGCTCAGCCAGGTGGCCCAGTTCTCCTCGATGAAGCTCGCGGCCTCGGTGACGCTCTCGTGCGTCTCCTTGATGGTCGTGGACGCGTCCGGGGAGTCGGATGCCAGGGGCAGCAGGGCGGCAGGCCAGGGCACGGCGGAATACCTCCAGGAGTAGCGGTCTGCCCGCGGGGTTCCCCCCGGCCGGAGCCCGGGGGCGGATATGCGGACAGACCAACCACACTAACGGGGCATTACCTTCACCCCGACGCAGTGTTCGAGGGAGAGACCAGGCTCACCTGGGGATGACGTGGGTGTGGTTGAAAACACCTCGGACCCGTTACGGGCGCGTGGTGGCGTTTCGACCAGCCCTAAGGAGAGACTGGAGAGCAGATCGTCCCGGCGCGAGCCACGCGCCGCCGGCGTACAAGGAGGCAGTCCGTGCCGCACGTCCTGGTCCTCAACGCGTCGTACGAGCCCCTCGGCGTCGTACCGCTCCGCCGCGCGCTCGTCCTCGTCCTGGAGAACAAAGCGGTCTCCCTGGAGGAATCCGGCGCCTATCTGCACAGCGCGACCAGAGTCGTCCCCGCGCCCAGCGTGGTCCGGCTCAAGCGTTTCGTGCGGGTCCCCTACCGGGGGCCCGTTCCGCTCACCCGGCGCGCCCTGTTCGCGCGGGACGGCGGCCGCTGCATGTACTGCGGTGCCGTCGCCACCAGCGTCGACCACGTCATCCCGCGCAGCCGGGGCGGCCAGCACGTGTGGGACAACGTCGTCGCCGCCTGCCGCCGGTGCAACCACGTCAAGGCCGACCGGCACCTGGTCGACCTCGGCTGGCGCCTGCGCCACCAGCCGGCTCCGCCCTCCGGGCTGGCCTGGCGCATCATCGGGACGGGGCACCGGGACCCGCGCTGGATGCCGTACCTGCAGCCGTACGGGGCCGAGGACGCACTGGAGCGCATCGGGGTCGCGGCCTCCTAGGCCGTCGCTGCCCGCGCCTCGACGCCGGCGGGGCCGGGCGGGCCGCCGCGGCACGCGGCCCGCGCGTCCGGAGCCGGCGGCGTCGAGGCGCGCAGCCGCGGGTCACGGGGCGACCGCGTAGGCCTCCGCCGACCAGAGGGAGCAGCCGTAGCGCGTCGCGCGGCGCTCGCACGTCACGCGCAGGAAGCGGGTGCCGTCGGCGTCCAGGCGGACCGTCTCGGCGCCGCCGCGCGAGGACGGGACGGCGGCGGCCGGGTGCCAGGTCTTCCCGTCCGGCGAGGTCTCCACCCGGTAGGCCGAGGGGTACGCGTCCTGCCAGTGCAGCTCCAGGCGGCCGACGCGGGCCGGGGAGGGGAGCTCCGCCTGCCACCAGGCGCCGTCCACCGGGGTCGAGGACCAGCGGGTGGACGGGGAGCCGTCCACGGCCGCCGAGGCCGGGAAGTCCCGCGTCTCGTCCGCCGACGAGCTCGCCCGCGCGGCCCGCAGCAGGTCCGGCCCGCCGGTGCGCGGCACCGCCCGCACCGTCAGCGTGCGGGTCTCCCCGTCGAAGGCCACCGGGACCCGGTAGGTGCCCGGCGCGACGGAGGGGCCGACCACGACCTCGAACGGGATCGAGGACCGCCCGCCGCGCGGGGCCACGGCGGTCGCCGGCAGCCGGACCTCGATGCCCTGCGGCGGCTGCGCCGACAGCGGCCCGCGGACCTCGCCGGGACCCACCGCGGCCAGCTCCGCCGAGAGCCGCCGCGGGGCGCCGCCGATCTCGGCGTCGGCCCCGCCCCCGTCCGCCAGTTCGAAACGGGCCCGGGGGCCGTCCCCGAGCCACGGCACCACCCGGTGCACCGCCGGCGCTGCCCCGGCCCCCGCCCAGGACAGCCGGACCGCGTCGGCGCGCAGCCCCGCCGTGTCCACCTGCGTCCACCCCGAGGGCGCGGCCTCGCCGACCGTGCGCCAGCCCTCGCCCGGAACGTGGGCCTCCACCGCTGCGCCCCGGGCCCCGGCGGGCAGCGGGTCCGTCATCACCGTCACCGTGGCCACCGGGCGCTCCGCGTCCAGCCGTACGGTCCAGGCCTGCGCGTCCCTGGTGACCTCGCCCGTCGGGCGGGCGGCCCCGGTCCAGGCGTCGGACTCCTCCACCGCCTTGGCCAGGAAGGGCTCCAGGACGGCCCGGTCCACCCGGGCCGGGCCCTCCTCGGCCAGCGCCTGCCGGGCGCGGGCCAGCGCCTGGGCGGCCTGCCAGGCCGCCGTCCCGTCCCCGCGGGCCTGGGCCCGCAGCACGTCGACGGCCAGCTCGCCCGCGGCCCCGTAGCGCGAGAGCCGCTCCAGCCACGGGCCCGCCTCGCCCGCCAGCGCCGGCAGCCGGCCGGGCGCCTCGCGCAGCACGGTGAAGGCCCTGCGCAGCTCGGTCCCCGCCGCCGGGTCACCCGCCGCGCGGGCCTTCCAGAACTGCTCGACCAGCGGGGCCAGGTAGGCGGACTCCTCCTGCTTCAGACCCGAGGCCGCACTGTTCCCGGCCAGTGCCGCCACCGCCTCGCGCGTGTGCGGGTCGGGGCCCGCCAGCTCGCGCACCGCCGCCGCCCAGGACTCCCCGGGCCGGTAACCGCGCGGGTTCCAGGCGTAGTCCGCCGCCGTGAACAGCGGGATGCGCGACAGGGTGCCCTGCGGCATGGCGTTGGCCAGCAGCGCCGCCGAACCGCCCGCGACCGCCGGTTCGCGGCCCGTGTACGGGCCGAGGAAGACCCGGCCCGGATCCCAGTCGTTCACCGGGTAGTTGTCCATGAGGACCAGCGGATGGCCCAGCGCCGAGCGGGCCCCGGCGAGCTCCTTGCCGGTGATCGTGCGCGGCACCACCCCCACGCCCGTCCAGGCCACCTCCACCCGCGGGTCCAGCGCGCCCGCCAGCGCGGTCCGGTAGTCGGTGGAGCCCTCCTGGTAGAACTCCGTCGGCAGCAGCGACAGCGGGGCCGCCCCCGGATGCCGCGCGGCGAGGTGCGCCGCCAGCCCGCCCGCGACCTCGGCGTGCGCCCTCGCGGCCGCCTTCGGGCCCTTCCCGAACCGCTCCCGGTCCTCCTCGCAGCCCCACTCGGTGTAGCTGACGTCCTGGAACTGCACTTGGAAGGCGCGGAACCCCAGCTCCCACATCGCGTCCAGCTTGCGCGCGAGCGCCGCCCGGTCGGCCGCCGAGGACAGGCACATCGACTGGCCGGGCGTCACCGCCCAGCCCAGGACCACCCGGTTGGCGCGGGCCCGCTCCGCCAGCGCCCGGAACTCCGCCTGCTGCTCGCGCGGGTAGTCCTGGCGCCAGGCCGTGGTCCGGTAGCGGTCGTCACCGGGCGCGAGGAGCAGCCGGTTCTGCTTGGTGCGGCCCATGAAGTCCAGCTGCGCCAGCCGCTGTTCGTGCGTCCAGGGCTGCCCGTAGAACGCCTCCGCGATCCCCCGTACGGGCGCGGCGGGCCAGTCCCGCACCTGCACGCCGGGCACCTTCGCCCCGCCCCCGGCGAGCACCGCGCGCAGCGTCTGCGCCGCGTGGAACAGCCCGTCCTCGCCGACGCCGGCCAGCGCGACGGTGTCGCGGCCGCCGGACCGCCCCACGGCCAGCCGGTAGCCGCCGTCCGGCAGGTCGCCGGCCTCGGCCGCCCCCAGCGCCCGCAGCGCCTCCTGGGCGTCCGGTCCCTGGAGCCGTACGACGGTGCCCCTCCCGGGCAGCGGCGCCCCGGGGGCCCGCTCCTGCAGGCTCCGCACGCCCGCCGCGCGCAGGGCGTCCCGGACCACCTGGACCGCGTACGGGTCGGCGTCGGCGGCGGCCACCAGCACGGCCTCCGCCCCCAACGGCACCTCGCGCGCCGCGTCGGCGGCCATCGACTGCGGCCGGGGCCACACGGCCGGGCCCTCGGCCGGGCCGCGCGGGGCGTCGGCCCGGGGATCCAGTGCGGGCCCGCCGGGGACGCCGGCCGCCGGATCCGCGGCCGGGGTGCCCGGGGCGCCGGGTACGGAAGGCACCGCGAAGGCCCCGCGCGGGGTGGCCGCGACGGCACCGCCCAGCAGCGATCCGATCACCGCGACGGCGGCGGCCGTCGCCCGCTTCCTGCCCCTGAGCTGCACAGAGCCTCCCCGTCCCGAGACGTCCCCCGCTCGTACGAATGAGCCCGAGCCCACCACTCGTGCGGCTGGAGTGTCAACGCGGGCGGGCGATCTGACCGGTATACGCCAGGAATGCGATGCCTCCGAGTGGGTAAGGCTGCGGTGTTCCCCCGCGTTCGTTCCCCTTCGGCCGTTCCCGCCGTTGTCTCCTGCGGTGTTCCCCTCCGGTTCTCCGCGCGGCGTACCGCCCTTCCGCGCCGCGCTTCTGATTGCCTCTCATGTCCTGCCCGCCCTAAGGAGTGCCCGTCGATGGACGACCTGGCCCGGCTCGCGGCCCTGCACGGCATCGCCACCGCCTACCAGCCCGCCGCGGACGTCACCGTCCAGGTGCCGCAGGACACGGTCACCACCGTGCTCGGGGCCCTCGGCGTGCCCGCCCGCACTCCCGAGGACGTCCGCGCGTGCCTGGCCGCCGCCGAACGGGAGGAGGGGGCCCGGGTGCTGCCGCCCGTCCTGGTGCACTGGCAGGGCGGCCCGCCGCCCGCGGCGCTGGCCGCGCTGCCGACCGGGACCCGGATGCGCCTGGAGCCCGAGGAGGGCCCGCGGCAGGCCACCGCCTGGGCGGCCGGCCCCGCCCGGCCGCTGCCCGACGCGCTGCCCCTGGGCGTGCACCGGATCACGGCCGCCCTGCCCGACGGGCGCCGCGCCGCGGCCACCCTGATCGTCGCCCCGGACCGGGCCCCCGCAGCGCCCGAACGGGCCCACGGGCTGCTCGTCCAGCTGTACTCCCTCCTGTCGGAGCGCTCCTGGGGCATGGGCGACCTCGGTGACCTGGCGGAGCTCGCCCGCTGGGCCGGGCGGACCCACGGCGCCGGCTTCATCCAGGTCAACCCGCTGCACGCGGCCGTGCCCGGCACCCCGACCGACCCCTCCCCCTACCGGCCCTCCTCGCGCCGCTTCCCCGACCCGGTCCACCTGCGCGTCGAGGACGTGCCGGAATACGCCCGCTGCCCCGAGCGCGAGGCCCTCGCCGCGCTCGCCGCCCGGGGCGGGGAGCTGCGCCGCGAGGTCCTGGAGAAGGGCGCGCTGATCGACCGGGACGCCGTCTGGGACCTCAAGCGCCGCGCCCTGGAGCTGCTGTACGCCGTCCCGCGCACCCCCGAGAGGGAGGCCGCCTACGGGGAGTTCCGCGCCGGGCAGGGACCCGCCCTGAACCGGCACGCCGCCTGGTGCGCGGCCGCGGCCGGGGAGGATCCCGACGAGCGGATCGACTTCCACCGCTGGCTGGTCTGGCTGACGGACACCCAGCTCGCCGCCGCCCAGCGGGCCGCCCGCGAGGCCGGGATGGCCGTGGGCATCGTGCACGACCTGGCCGTCGGGGTGCATCCGGACGGCTCGGACGCCCGTACCGGCCCCTTCCACGCCCCGGGGATCTCCGTCGGGGCCCCGCCGGACGCCTTCAACGCCCGCGGCCAGGACTGGGGCCTGCCTCCGTGGCGCCCGGACCGGCTGGCGGCCAACGGCTACGCCCCCTTCCGGGCCCTGCTGCGCGGGGTGTTCACCTACGCCGGCGCGCTGCGGATCGACCACGTGATGGGCCTGTTCCGGCTCTGGTGGATCCCGGAGGGCAGCCCGCCCGCCGAGGGCACGTACGTCGGCTACGACGGCGAGGCCATGCTGGCGATCCTGGTGCTGGAGGCCCACCGCGCCGGCTCCCTGGTCATCGGGGAGGACCTCGGGACGGTGGAGCCGCGGGTCCGCGAGGCCCTGGCCCGGCGCGGGGTGCTCGGGACCTCGGTGCTGTGGTTCGAGCGGGACTGGGCGGGGGACGGCAGCCCACTCCTGCCGGCGGACTGGCGGGCCGACTGCCTGGCCACCGCCACCACGCACGACCTGCCGCCGACGGCCGCCAAGCTGGCGGGCGGGCACGTGGAACTGCGCGACCGGCTGGGTCTGCTGACCCGCCCGGTGGAGCGGGAGCGGGAGGAGGACGCGGCCGACACCGCCGAGTGGCTGGCCGTACTGGACCGCCTGGGACTGGACGCCAAGGGCGAGGAGGCCGCCGTACGGGCCCTGTACGCCTTCCTGCTGCGCACCCCCGCGCGGCTGGTCGGCGTCTGGCTGCCGGACGCGGTGGGGGACCGGCGGCCGCAGAACCTGCCGGGGACGTGGGACCAGTACCCCAACTGGCGGCTCCCGGTCGCCGATGCCTCGGGCCGGCCGCTGACGCTGGAGGAGCTGACCGCCTCACCGCGGGCGAACGCCCTGCTGGGCGCGGTGCGGGAGGGGCTCGCCGAGGGCGGGTGACCCCGTACGGCACCCCCGGGCGCGCGGGCCGTTCAGACGTTCGCTACGTTTGCACCGTGGACAAGAAGAACGCTCTGCGCGCCGGCGCCGTCACGGCCGGAACGACGCTGATGATGCTGCTGATGACGTCTCCCGCCCTGGCGCTGACCCGCGACGACGGCGACGACCCGGGTCCGGGCCTGAGCATCGGCGAGACGCTCGGCCTGTTCGTGGCCGCCCCGATCGTTCTGTTCCTGGTCATCACGGGTCTCGTGATGGTCGGCGACAAGTCGCGCAAGCAGCAGGAGAGCTGATCCGGTCCGGTCCCGCGGGACCGGTACCGCACGACGTCCCGGGCGCCGGGGGTCCGCACGGCCGCTGATCGCGGCCGGGTGGCGACCCTCGGCGCCCTGCCGTGTTCTCAGACCCCGGCCAGCAGCTTGCGGAGCAGGCCGGTGAGGACCGCGGTCTCCTCCTCGCTCAGGCCCCGCAGCGCGGCGCGCTGCACCTCCAGGCCGGCGGTGACGGCCTCGTCGATGAGTGCGAGGCCCCGCTCGGTGATGGTGACCTGGAGGCCGCGCCGGTCGTGCGGGTCGGGCTTGCGGCACAGCAGCCCGGCCTTCTCCAGCTTGTCCAGCCGCCCCGTCATGCCGCCGGTGGTGAGCATGAGCGTGGCCGACAGCTGGCGCGGCGAGAGCGTGTAGGGGGCGCCCGAGCGGCGCAGCGTGGCGACGACGTCGAACTCCCCGCGCGAGACGCCGAAGCGGGAGTAGGTCTGCTCCATCGCATCGCCCATGGCCTTGGTGATCCGGTAGAGGCGTCCGAAGACGGCCATCGGTGCCGTGTCCAGCTCGGGGCGCACCGCGTACCACTGGTCGGTGATGGCGTCGACGGCGTCCTTCTCGACCTTTTCTTCCTTCATGGCTGGAGTATCCGGTTCCACTCGGTCGTTCGCAAGAAAGTTGCTTGACGGAAAGTAGCTTAGCGGTAAGCTACTTCCGAGCAAGCGAACTTCTCGGGGGGAACCATGAAGGAAGCACGGGTGGAGGGGGAGCGGTCCCTGCTCCTCGGCATCGGGATCAGCGCGGTCGGCATCGGCATGTACGTGCCGTTCTCGCTCGTCTTCTTCCACCACGTCACCGGCCTCTCCTTCACCCTGGTCGGCCTGGTCCTGACCGTCACGGGAGTGGCCGGACTCGCCTTCATGCCCCTGGCGGGCACGGCCGTCGACCGGTTCGGCGCCAAGAAGGTCAACCTGGTGCTCTACGCGATACGGGCGGCCGGCTTCGCCCTCTACCCCTTCGCCGGCTCCCTGGCCGCCTTCGCCGCCGTCGCCCTCGTCACCGCGCTCGCCGACCGGTCCTTCGGCGTCGTCCAGCAGTCCCTGATCGGGGAGGTCGCGCAGGGCTCCGGCCGCGACCGGCTCCAGGCCTCCACCCGGGCCCTGCAGAACGCCGGGATGGGCGCGGGGGCCCTGCTCGTCTCCGGGGTGCTGGGGCTGTGGGGGACCGGCGGCTTCACCTACACCGCCTGGGGCAACGCGCTGGCCTTCGCCCTCGCCGGACTGCTCGTCAGCCGGGTGCGCCCGCTCGCCGCCGCCGCACCGCTCGCCGCCGGGCCCGCCCGGCCGGCGCCCGCCGGGTACCGGACGGTCCTGCGGGACCGGCCCTTCCTCGGGCTCACCGCCGCCAACTTCCTCACCGCGCTGGGCTACGCCGCCCTCTCCGTGCTCTTCCCCCTCTACCTCTCCACCTGGCTGGCCGCCCCCGACTCCCTCACCGGAGCCGCCTTCACCCTCAACACCGCCCTGTGCGCGGGCGTCGGCGTCCTGGTCGCGGGCCGGGTCCGCCGCTCCGGCGCCCGCCGCACCCGCTCCGCGGCCCTCGGCGCGCTGCTCTTCGCCGCCGCCTTCACCGGCCAGATCGTGCTCGGGACCCTGCGGCCCGGGCAGAGCGCCACCCTCGTCGCCCTGCTGGCCATCGTCGTCGTCTACACCCTCGGCGAACTCGTGCACAGCCCCTCCGGCGGCGCCCTGTCGGTCTCGGCCGCGCCCGAAGCCGTCCGCGGCCGCTACCTCGCCACCTACCAGCTCTCGTACGCGCTGGCCACGGCGCTCGCCCCGGCCCTGTTCACCGCCCTGCTCTCGGTCGACGGGCGGCTGCCCTGGGCCGTCCTGGCCGTCGCCGCACTCGGCGCCGCCCTCGCGCTGCTGCGGCTGGAGCGGCACCTTCCCGCACAGGCCGTGCACCCCGAGCCCCCGGCGCCGGCCCCGGCCCGCCCGCTCGCGCCCACCGCCGCCTGAACCCTCCCCCTCTCCCGAGGAGCCACCTGCCATGAAGCGCCTCGCCACCGTCGCCCTGACCGCCCTCGCGCCCATCTCCTGGGGCTCGACCTATGCCGTCGCCACCGAACTGCTGCCGCCCGACCGGCCCCTGTTCACCGGGGTGATGCGGGCCCTGCCCGCGGGGCTGCTGCTGACCGCCCTGGCCCGTACGCTCCCCAAGGGCGCGTGGTGGTGGAAGTCCGCCGTCCTCGGCACCCTCAACATCGGCGCCTTCTTCCCGCTGCTCTTCCTCTCCGCCTACCGGCTGCCCGGCGGCGTCGCGGCCATACTGGGCGCCGCCGGGCCGCTGTTCGTCGTGGGGCTCGCCGCCCTCGTCCTCGGGGAGCGGGCGAGCCTGCGCACCGTGCTCGCCGCCGTCGTCGGCGCGTTCGGCGTGAGCATGGTCGTCCTCACCGCCGAGGCCGAGCTCGACCTGGTCGGCGTCGTCGCCGGGGTGATCTCCTCCGCCGCCATGGGCGCGGGCACCGTCATGACCAAGCGGTGGGGGCGCCCGGAGGGGGTCGGCCCGCTGGCCATGACCGGCTGGCAGCTCACCGCCGGCGGGCTGGTCATCATCCCCGTGGCCGCGCTCGTCGAAGGGGCCCCGCCCGCGCTCGACGGCCCGGCCCTGCTCGGCTACGGCTACATGATGCTGATCAATACCGGTATCGCGTACTGGCTCTGGTTCCGCGGGATCGGCAAGCTCACCGCCACCTCCGTCACCCTGCTCGGCCCGCTCTCGCCGCTCACCGCGGCCGTCATCGGCTGGGCCGCGCTCGGGCAGGCGCTGACCCCCGTCCAGCTCGTGGGCATGGCGATCGCCTTCGGAGCCACCCTCGCGGGCCAGCTCGCGGTCGCCCGCACCCCCCAACCGTTCAGTTCTACTGAACAGATCGATCGAAACATTTCGATGGACCTGAGCAATGAGCAGGTGCGACGGTAGTTCCCACGACACAGCAACCCGACCCCGAGGGGGATACACACAGTGGCCGTCATGGACCGCGTCCGCACCGTTTCGCAGGGCAAGCCCACAGCCGCGGGGAAGAAGGGCGCCGCCGGGCTCGGCGTGCTCCTCGCCCTGCTCGCGACGGTCGTCTGGTCCGGCAGCTTCGTCGCCACCCGGGACATGGCCGACAGCGTCCCGCCCGTCCAGGCCGTCTTCTGGCGCTGGATCATCGCCGCCCTCGCGGTCGCCCCCTTCGCCGCCCGCCAGGCCTGGCAGCAGCGGGCACTGATCCGAAGGCACCTCGGCTTCGTCTCCCTCGCCACGCTGTTCGGCGTCGCCCTCTACAACACCCTCGTCCACCAGGCCGGACTGACCACCTCCGCCTCCAACATGGGCATGATCATGGCCGCTTCGCCGGTCATCATGGCGCTCTACGCCCGCCTCGGCGGCGAACGGCTCGGCAAGCGGCGGACCTTCGGGCTGCTGCTGGCCGCCTTCGGCGTGCTGCTGCTCGTCGGCGACGGCTCCCTCGGCTTCGACTTCGGCGCCGGCGACCTGTGGATGTTCGGCGCGGCCCTCTCCTTCGCCAGCTACAGCGCCCTGCTCAAGCGCAAGCCCGCCGAACTGGGCGGCCTGGCCTTCCTGATCACCACCTTCGTCCTCGGCGCACTGATGCTGGCCCCCGCCTACGCGGTCTCCGTCGCCGTCCAGGGCGGCTTCGAGGTCACCGCGGGCACGGCCGGCCCGCTGCTGTACGTCGGGGTGTTCTCCTCCGCCGTCGCCTTCTTCGCCTGGAACAAGGCGATCTCGGTCATCGGGGCCGCCCGCGCCGGAGTCGTCTACTACCTCCAGCCGGTGTGCGTCGCGGGCCTCGGCCTGCTGCTGCTGGGCGAGCGGACCGGACCGGCGCAGCTGCTCTGCATGGCGCTGATCCTGGGCGGCGTCGCCCTGGGATCCCGGCGGTAGGTTCGGCCCCATGACCGAGTGGGACATCAAGAAGCTGCGGATCCTGCGGACCCTCGCCGAACAGGGGACCGTGACCGCGACGGCCGAGGCGCTGCACATGACGCCCTCGGCCGTCTCGCAGCAGCTGACGAACCTCGCCCGGCAGCTGGGGGTGAGCCTGCTGGAGGCCCAGGGCCGCCGGGTCCGGCTCACGGACGCTGCGCACCTCGTCCTGCGGCACGCGGAGGCGGTCTTCGCGGAACTGGAGCGGGCCGACGCCGAGCTGGCCGGGTACCTGGCCGGGGACGCGGGGGAGGTGCGGATCGGCGCCTTCTCCACCGCCGTGCCCGCCCTCGTGGTCCCGGCGGTGGCGATGCTGCGACGGTCCCGTCCGGGGGTGGAGGTCCGGGTCCGCGAGACCGAGGCGGCGGAGTCGTACGAGCTGCTGTCGGCCGGAGGCGTGGATCTGGCGCTGTCCCTGGCGGCGCACGCGCCGACCGCGCGGGACCGACGGTTCACCCGGGTGACGCTGCTGGAGGACCCGCTGGACGTGGCCCTCCCGCCGGGCCATCCGCTGGTGGACGCGCCGGACCTGCGGCTGGCGGACCTGTCCGGCGACCCGTGGATCTACGGGGGCAGCGGGCCCTGGTCGGAGATCGCCGTCGGGGCGTGCGAGGCGGCGGGGTTCGTGCCGGAGCAGGCGCACTCGGCGTCCGGCTGGACCGCGATCCTGGCCATGGTGGAGGCCGGGATGGGGGTGGCGCTCGTACCGCGCATGGTCTCGAGCCGGGCCTCCGGCGTTGCCGTCCGGGTGCTCGCCCACGACCGCCCGACCCGGCACGTGATCGCGGCCGTCCGCCAGGGAGCGGAGTCCGCACCCGCGGTGGCCCACGTCCTTTCGGCCCTGCGCGCCGCCGCGGCCCCGGACGCCCGATCCCGCCCCGCCGGCGTTTGAGGCGCGGGCTGCGGGGGCGGCGCCGCACCTGAGGTCGCGGCCGGGCCCGGGGACCCGGGGCGGCTCCGCACGCGAGGTGCGGGCGCCGCCCCGGGAATGCCCCCTAGACCTGAGCGGCAGCGGCAGCGGCATCGGCCGCCTGGGCCCGCAGGGCGCGCTCGACGCCCGCACGGGACTCCGAGACCAGGCGGCGCAGGGCCGCGTTCGGCTCGGCCGAGGCGAGCCAGGCGTCCGTCGCGGCCAGGGTGGCCGGGGAGACCGCCAGCGCCGGGTACAGGCCCACCGCGATCTGCTGGGCGATCTCGTGGCTGCGGGTGTCCCAGACCTGCTTGACCGCCGCGAAGTACTTCTCGGCGTACGGCGCCAGCAGCTCGCGCTGGTCGGCCTGCACGAAGCCCCCGATGACCGCCTCCTGCACCGCGTTCGGCAGGTCGTCGGCCTCGACCACCGAGGCCCAGGCCGCGGCCTTGGCCTCCGCCGTCGGGCGCGCCGCCCGGCAGGTCGCCGCGTGGCGCTCGCCGGCCGCCGTGGAGTCCTGCCGCAGCTCCGCCGCGACGGCCTCCTCACCCGAGACGCCCGTGGCGACCAGCCGCTCCAGGAACGTCCACCGCAGCTCCGTGTCGACGGCCAGGCCCTCGAGCACGGCCGAGCCGTCGAGCAGCGCCGCCAGGTAGGCCAGCTGCTCCTCGGTACGGGCCGTGGCCGCGAACGAGCGCGCCCACGCCAGCTGGTGGTCGCTGCCCGGTGCGGCCGCGCGCAGGTGCTCCAGCGCGGCCCCGGTCCAGATCGCCAGGCCCTCCTCGCGCCAGGCCGGGTCGGCGTACAGGTCGACGGCCAGCTTCACCTGGCGCTGCAGCGTCTGGACGACGCCGATGTCGGACTCCTTGCCGATGCCGGACAGCACCAGCGCGAGGTAGTCGCGGGTGGCCAGCTCGCCGTCCCGCGTCATGTCCCAGGCCGAGGCCCAGCACAGCGCCCGCGGCAGGGACTCCGTGAAGTCGCCCAGGTGCGCGGTGACGTTGGCCAGGGAGACCTCGTCCAGGCGGACCTTCGCGTACGACAGGTCGTCGTCGTTCAGCAGCACGACGGCCGGGCGGGCGCGGCCCACCAGCTCCGGCACCGCCGTCAGCGCGCCGTCGATGTCCAGCTCGATCCGGTCGGTGCGCACGAGGGCGCCGCCCTGGAGCTCGTACAGGCCGACCGCGATGCGGTGCGGGCGCAGGACCGGCTCGCCTTTGGCGCCCGCCGGGAGCGCCGGGGCCTCCTGGCGGATGGCGAATGCGGTGACCGTACCGCTCGCGTCCGCCTCGATCTCCGGACGCAGGACGTTGATGCCCGCGGTCTCCAGCCACGCCGTCGACCAGGCGGTCAGGTCGCGGCCCGAGGTCTCCTCCAGGGCGCCCAGCAGGTCGGACAGGCGCGTGTTGCCGAAGGCGTGCGCCTTGAAGTACGCCTGCACGCCCTTGAAGAAGGCGTCCGTGCCGACGTAGGCGACGAGCTGCTTGAGCACCGAGGCGCCCTTGGCGTAGGTGATCCCGTCGAAGTTGACCATCACGTCGTCGAGGTCGCGGATGTCCGCCATGATCGGGTGTGTCGACGGCAGCTGGTCCTGCCGGTACGCCCAGGTCTTCATGGAGTTGGCGAACGTGGTCCACGCGTGCGGCCACTTCGAGCCCTCGGCGTCCGCCTGGCAGGCGATCGAGGTGTAGGTGGCGAACGACTCGTTCAGCCACAGGTCGTTCCACCACTCCATGGTGACCAGGTCGCCGAACCACATGTGCGCGAGCTCGTGCAGGATCGTCTCGGCGCGCGTCTCGTACGCCGCGTCCGTCACCTTCGAGCGGAAGACGTACTGGTCGCGGATGGTGACCGCGCCCGCGTTCTCCATGGCGCCCGCGTTGAACTCCGGGACGAAGAGCTGGTCGTACTTGGCGAAGGGGTAGGCGTAGGCGAACTTCTCCTGGAACCAGTCGAAGCCCTGCCGGGTGACCTCGAAGATCGCGTCCGCGTCGAGGAACTCGGCGAGCGAGGGCCGGCAGTAGATGCCGAGCGGCACGGACTGCCCGTCCGGGCCCTCGTAGGAGCTGTGCACCGCGTGGTACGGGCCGACGATCAGCGCGGTGATGTACGAGGAGATGCGCGGGGTCGGCTCGAACACCCACACCCGGTCCTTGGGCTCGGGGGTCGGGGAGTTCGAGATGACCGTCCAGCCCTCGGGGGCCGTCACGGTGAACTGGAACGTGGCCTTCAGGTCGGGCTGCTCGAAGCTGGCGAAGACCCGCCGCGCGTCCGGCACCTCGAACTGGGTGTACAGGTAGGCCTGCTGGTCCACCGGGTCGACGAACCGGTGCAGGCCCTCGCCGGTGTTGGTGTAGGCGCAGTCCGCGACGACCCGGAGCTCGTTGGCGCCGGCCGCCAGGTGCTTCAGGGCGATGCGCGAGTCCCGGAACACGGCGGCGACGTCGAGCGCCCTGCCGTTCAGGACGACCTCGTGCACGGCCGGGGCGACCAGGTCGATGAAGGTCTCGGCCCCGGCCTCGGCCGACTGGAAGCGCACGGTGGTCACGGAGGGGTAGGTGCCGCCCTCCTGCGCGCCGCTGAGATCGAGTTCGACCTCGTACGAGTCGACGGTGAGCAGCTTCGCACGCTGCTGGGCCTCTTCACGGGTGAGATTCGTGCCTGGCACGCGGTCATCTCCTTTGATGGTGACGTTCCGGCCCATCCTTCCACGCCGGGCCCCGGCCCCGCCCGGAGATACCGGCCGTACCCGGGCCCGGACGCGGGAAGGGGCGGCACCGTCGCGGTGCCGCCCCTTCCGCCGTCGCGAGCGCGATCAGCCGCGCAGCTCCTCGGCCACGAGCTCGGCGATCTGGACCGCGTTCAGGGCCGCGCCCTTGCGCAGGTTGTCGTTCGACAGGAACAGCGCGAGGCCGTTCTCGACGGTCTCGTCGACGCGGATGCGGCCCACGTACGAGGCGTCGCGGCCGGCGGCCTGCAGCGGGGTCGGGATCTCCGACAGCTCGACGCCCGGGGCGTCCTTCAGCAGCTCGTACGCGCGCTCGACGCTGATCGGGCGGTCGAAGCGGGCGTTGATCTGGAGGGAGTGGCCGGAGAAGACCGGCACGCGCACGCAGGTGCCGGAGACCTTGAGCTCCGGGATCTCCAGGATCTTGCGGGACTCGTTGCGGAGCTTCTGCTCCTCGTCGGTCTCGAAGGAGCCGTCGTCGACGATCGAGCCCGCGAGCGGGACGACGTTGTAGGCGATGGGGCGCTTGTAGACGGCCGGCTCCGGGAAGTCCACCGCGCCGCCGTCGAAGGTCAGCTGGTCGGCGGCCTCGGCGACCGCACAGGCCTGGGTCCGCAGCTCGGCGACACCGGCCAGGCCCGAGCCGGACACGGCCTGGTAGGTGGTGGCGACCAGCGCGGACAGGCCGGCCTCGGCGTGCAGCGGGCGCAGCACCGGCATCGCGGCCATGGTGGTGCAGTTCGGGTTCGCGATGATGCCCTTGGGGCGGTTCCTGATCGCGTGCGGGTTGACCTCGGAGACGACGAGCGGGACCTCGGGGTCCTTGCGCCAGGCGGAGGAGTTGTCGATCACGACGGCGCCCTGCGCGGCGACCTTCTCGGCGAGGGCCTTGGAGGTGGCGCCGCCCGCCGAGAAGAGCACGATGTCCAGGCCGGAGTAGTCGGCCGCGGAGGCGTCCTCGATGGTGATCTCCCGGCCCTCCCACTCGAGGGTGGAGCCGGCCGAACGGGCCGAGGCGAACAGCCGCAGCTCGTCCACCGGGAACTTCCGCTCGGCGAGGATGCCGCGCATGACTCCGCCGACCTGTCCGGTGGCTCCGACGATTCCGACCCTCACGGTGACTCCTTCAGTACGTACGACGCGGGCGCGCGTGAAGCCATCATGCGTTCGACCCCACGAGCCTTGTCCAATCCATTGTCCGAGGAACGGACGGTGTCCTGGATGTGAACCCGTGTGACGAGTCCGTGGCGTGCGTGTTGCACGGCCCCTGAACGCCCGTTTTGCCTGTTCGGGGGCGGTTAGCGTCCGATCTGCCACGACCGGTATCCGGACGTGGCCGTCCGCATTGCGACCCATCCGACTCGGGGAGATCCACCGTGCGCGCCATCCGCCACCGCCGCCGGTCCATACCGGCGCTCGCCGCCCTCGCGGCCGCCGCCGTCGCCGCACCCGTCCTGCTCGCCGCCACTCCGGCCGCCGCCCACCCGCGCGAGGGCAGGCTCGCCAAGGAGCTGGTGGCGGAGGTCACCGCCCGCGGCGCCTACCGCCACCTGGCGAAGTTCCAGCAGATCGCCGACGCCAACGGCGGCAACCGGGCCGCCGGCACGCCCGGCCACGCGGCCTCCGCCGCCTACGTCCACGACACGCTGAAGAAGGCCGGGTACGCGGTCTCCTACCAGGACTTCGACATCCACGAGGCGCACACGAAGACGGAGAAGGCCTTCGTCCTCGGCGGCGGCGGCGGGGGCGGGCAGGGCCGCGAGCTGGCCACCGCCGCGTTCACCTTCACCAAGTCCACCCCGGCGGGCGGGCTGACCGCCCCGCTCGCCCTCGCGCGGGTCGACGAGACCCCGGGCTGCACGGCCGACGACTACCCGGCCGGCGCCTTCACCGGGAAGATCGCCCTGGTCAAGCGCGGGTCCTGCACCTTCGTGGAGAAGCAGAAGGCGGCCGCCGCGGCCGGCGCCCTCGGCGTCATCGTCTACAACCACAGCGGCACCACCCCGGTCCGCGGCGGCTTCTCCTCGCCCGCCGAGGGGGTCATCCCGAGCGCGGGCATCACCCTGGCCGACGGCGAGGCGCTGACGGCGGCCGCCGCCGCGGGCGAGGTGTCCGTACGCCTGGAACTGGACCAGGAGCACGTGAGGAAGACCACCCGCAACGTGGTCGCCGAGACCCGCGGCGGCCGCTCCGACCGCGTGGTGGCGGTCGGCGCCCACCTGGACTCGGTCCCCGAGGGCCCCGGCATCAACGACAACGGCTCCGGCTCGGCCGGTCTGCTGGAGGTGGCGCTGAAGCTCGCCGAGGAGGGCGCCAACAAGAAGGGCAAGGGCCCCGCCCACAAGGTCCGCTTCGCCTGGTGGTCGGCGGAGGAGCTGGGCCTGCTGGGCTCCGAGCACTACGTGGCGCAGCTGTCCGACCGGCAGAAGAAGGACATCGCGCTCTACCTCAACTTCGACATGATCGCCTCGCCGAACCCGGTGCAGTTCGTCTACGACGGCGACGACTCCGACAGGACCGGCGCGGGCGCGGGCCCGGCCGGATCGGCGCAGATCGAGGCCCTGATCAACGGCTTCCTCGACAAGAAGCGCAAGCCCCACGAGGGCAGCGACTTCGACGGCCGCTCCGACTACGGCCCGTTCATCGCGAACGGCATCCCGGCCGGCGGCACCTTCACCGGCGCCGAGGGCATCAAGACCGTGGAGCAGGCCGAGCGCCACGGCGGCACCGCGGGGGCCCCGTACGACCCGAACTACCACGGGGCGGGCGACACCCTGAAGAACCTGGACCTGAAGGTCTTCGACACCAACCTGGACGTCATCGCCCACGCGGTGGGCACCTACGCCCAGGACCTGGGCTCCCTGAAGGGCTGACCGCCTGAGGGGAGGGGGGAATGCCCGGAGGGGCAGTGCTCGTCACCACGAGCGCTGCCCCTCCGGTCTTCGCGTTCCTACCGGGTTACGGGAGGACCTTCTCGATCTGCACGCTGCCGGTGCCGGCGGCGGTGCCGCGGGCGTTCAGCAGCCGGACCTGGCCGAAGAACTGCCGGCCCTCGGGGGCCGCCGCGTTGACCAGGACGTTCGCCGAGACCGCCGCGGAGGCGCCGTTGGCGAGGTTCACCGCGGTGGTCTCGTCGACCTGGACGGAGCCCAGGGCGGCCGAGAAGTACACGTCGCGGTAGTCGTACGTGGTGGAGCCGGACGGGACCGCGTAGCCGAACACGTCGATGGTGTAGGTGCCCGCGCCCGGGTTCACCAGGCTCACGCTCTCCTCGGAGTCGCCGTCGGCGGAGGAGCCGACCTTGACGCCGTCCTTGTACACGTCGAGGTCGAGGTCGGCGCCGGTGTCGGACACCTTGCCGATCGCGATGTCGAGGCGGGAGACGCCCTCGCCGATCGTGACCTCGGTGGTGTGGGTCTCACCGTTGGCGATGGTCGGCTTGGCGACCTTCGCCGAGCCGAGCGGTCCACCCTGGAGCTTGCCGCCGGAGATGGCCGCGGCCTCGTTCTTCACGGACCACTGGACCGGGGCCGGGGTGCCCTGCTTGACCTCGGGCAGGACCTTGACCGCGGGGTCGAAGGCCGCGCCGAGCACGGAGACGTCCAGCTTGAACGGGTTGTCGAGGAGCGGCGAGGTACGGCGCGACTCGACCTCGATCTCCCAGACGCCCGGCTGCGGGTCGGCGTACGAGCGCAGGTCGGGGCGGCAGGTGTTCGCCGGGTTGTCGTAGTTCGGGTAGCACTGGGTGGTCGCGCTGTCCTCGACGCCCACACCGTAGGGGTGGATCGAGATGAAGCGCGTCTGGCTGCCCGCCGCGAGACCGCCGAGCGCGACCTCGAGGGTCTTGGCGCCCGCCGGGACGGTCACGAAGTACGACTTGTGGCTGTTGCGCTGCACGGAGGAGGTGTCCGACAGCGTGAACGACGGCTTCGCCAGCGGAGCGGCGGCGACGACCGTGGCCAGGATCTGCTTGTCGATGCCCTCGGTGGTCTCGTCGTCCAGCTGCAGGATGCCGCTGTGCACGCCGGCCGACTTGGCGTTGGCCTCGACCTTGATGGTGACGGGCTTGTTCAGCGGCAGGGTGACGTAGTCGTAGCCGCCGATGACCTTGAAGGTGCCGTCGTCGTTGCGCCAGCTCAGGTTGTGCCGGGTGCCGTACTTGACGCCCGTGGTGCGGGTGACGACGACGTTGTAGACCTTCTTCTGGCCGACCTTGAGGCCGCCCTCGCGGTCGTACAGGCCGGTGCCGAAGCCCGGGGTCTTCAGGAACTGGTCGATCGCGGTGTCGACCGGGGCCTTGACCGTGAACTCGTTGGCCTTCGCGTCGCCCTGGATGGAGTCCCACGCGCCGAGGACGTCGATCAGACCGGAGCCCTGGGCGTGCGCCGGGACGTCGTCGATCTTCTTCGCGGTGCTGGTGAGCGCCACGCGCAGGCTCGCCGGGGTCAGCTTGATGTTGTGCTGCTTGGCGGCCGAGATCAGCAGGGCGCTGGCGCCCGCCGCCTGCGGCGAGGACATCGAGGTGCCCTGGAGCATGCCGTAACCGGCCGGGAGCGCGTAGCCGGCCTCCTTGACCGGGGCGCCGGGCAGCCAGGTCTGGATGGTGTTGATGGACGCGCCGGGGGCGGTGATGGTCGGCGTGAACCCGCCGTCCTCACGCGGACCGCGCGAGGAGAAGGGGAACATGTTGTACTTCTTGGCCACGCCGGAGCCGTAGTTGGCGGCCCAGGTCTCCTTGGAGACCGCGGCACCCACGGAGATGACCTTGTCCGCGAGGCTGGGGTCGCCGATGGTGTTGACGCCGGGGCCCTCGTTGCCCGCCGAGATGACGAGCTGGACACCGTAGGTGTCGATGAGGTTCTTGTAGAGTTCGGAACGCGCGTTGTTGCCGTCGTTCAGCGCCGGGAGGCCGCCGATCGACATGTTGACGATGTCGACGCCGCGGTTCACGACGAGGTCGATCATGCCCTCGGTCAGCGCGATGTTGGTGCAGCCGCCGGACCAGGAGCAGGCGCGCGAGGAGACGAGCTTGGCGCCGGGCGCCTCGCCGTTCATCTTGCCGCCGAAGAGGCTGTTGGCGGCGGTGATGCCGGCGACGTGCGTGCCGTGCTCGGACTCGATGATGCCGATGTTGACGAAGTCGGCCTTCTTGCCGACCCAGTCACCACCCAGCGGGTCCATCGGGACGTCCTTGCGGATCTCGATCACGAACGGGATGCGCTCGGCGACCTCGGTCGCCGGGTTGTCCGTGCCGAAATAGCCGATCTGGTAGCCGTCCTTGTACGGCTTCATCGGCTCGTTGTTCGTGAAGTCGCCGTCCTGGTCGGTGTCGACGCGGACGGTGCCGGAGGCGGCGTCGTAGAGCATGCCGAACCGGTCGGTGGTGTCCCCGTCCCGGTTGACGTCGCCCTTCATGTCGCCGTTGGCGGTGATCGACTCGCTGAACCGGCTCCACTGGAAGGTGCCCTCGGGCGCCTTCCAGCTCGCCCCGCCCGCGGTGAAGCTGCCGCCCGCGGTGGTGACCGGGGTGATCTGGGCGCGCCAGGTGGCGTCGCCGTCGGCGATCGGGTCGGTCGCCGTCACCCAGTCGACGATCTTGCGCTCGCCGGTGGTGGTCTTCTGCAGGGCCGGGTGGCCGAGGTCGACGCCCGAGTCCATGATGCCGATGGTCACGCCACGGCCGTCGGCCTGCGGGTTCTTCTCGACGAAGTCCACCGCGCCGGTCTCGAAGGACGGGTTGTACGGGTTCTTCGCCGGGGTGTTCCGGTCCGGCGCCGGGTACGTCTCGGCCGCGGTCTTCTTGCCCGCGTCCGAGGCGTTGTGGGCGTCGGGACGCGGGTCCGGCAGCTGGATCTCGTGCCGCAGGTCGATGCCGTGCACCGAGGACAGCTTGGCGGCCGCCTTCAGCGCGGCCTCCGCCCTGGCGGTGGGCAGGGTGGCGCGGACGTAGCCGAGCTTGTCGTACGTCCGGCCCACCGAGGCGCCCTGGACGGCGTCGAGCTGGTCGGCCACCTGCTTGGTCTGGCCGGGGGCGGTCGCGACCATGACGGTCACGGTCGCGTCACCCTTGGCCTTGGCCGCCTGGAGCAGCTCGGCGTCGGCCGAACCGAGCTTCTGGTCAGCGGACTTCACGGCCGCCGTGGCGCCCGGGGTGTCCGTGCCGGTGGCCGCGAAGACGGGCGCGGAGCCGGTGGCCACGAGGGCGGCCACCAGGCCGGCCGCGGCCGCGACGCGCACGGCGCGTCTGGCCCCGGGTATGGAGCTGGGGGATTCGAGGGTCATCTGCATCCCTGGTCAGTGGAAGAAATGGTCCGGATTTCGGTGCCGGATGACCGGTCAGCTTTGCGCAAGAGCAAGGTCTTTGGGGAGAGTTGTCATTGACCGAGACCTGCCATGGCGGACTCTCGCCAACGCGGAGCATGCGCCAGCGCGGCCGTACCGGGACAGATGTGGACGACCCAAAGGGCTGGAGAGTAGATTTGTAGACTTTCCGACGGCGCGTCAGGGGCGGGGCAGGGCTCCGCGCCGGATCGGGTGTGACAACTTTCGAGCTTTCAGCGCTCGCGCGTGCGCGCGTAGTGGCGGGAGGCTTTCGCCCGGTTTCCGCAGGCGGCCATCGAGCACCAGCGCCGGGTGCCGTTGCGCGAGACGTCGTGGAAGTGCAGTACGCAGCTCTCGGAGGCGCACTTGCGGATCCGGCCGGGCGCGGAGTCCAGCAGTTCCAGGTAGTTCCGGGCGGCCGTCCAGGCCGGGCCCCAGGTGGGGTCGTCGAACTCGGCCCGCTCGCCCGGGCCTTCGGCGGTGAGGGTGGGCCGGATCCGGCCGTGCTCCAGTACCGCGTCGACCAGGCGCCGCGCGCTCTCGTCGGCCGGGTCGGCCACCGCGCGGGCCAGGGCCTCGCGGGCGGTCAGCAGGTGGACGAGGGTCGGGGCGTCCGCGCGGAAGCGGCCGGCCAGGCCGGTGCTCTCCAGCCAGACGGCGAGCCCTTCGACCCGGGACAGCCCGGCGGCTCCCGCGAAGAGGTCGAGCGGTCCGCCCTCGGCGGCCCAGCGGGTGTTCAGCAGGTCGAGGGCGACCGGCTCCCCGGTCAGGGGTCGTGGGTCCGCCGCCGTCATGTCTCCGTACCTTCCCGCCACCCTGACGCTAACCCCTCAAGAGTACGTGACCGGTTGACCCCCGCCTCTATAACCCTTAACGTGAGTTTAGAAGGTTAGAGAAGAAATCCTCTGGGGAAGGTACTTCCATGACGAGCGTCATCAGCGGGCTCCGCACCGGCCACGTCGGCCTGAACGTCACCGATCTCGACCGGTCGCTCGCCTTCTACCGGGACGCCCTCGGCTTCCGGCTGCTGGGCGAGGGCAGGGAGGAGGGGCGCCGCTTCGCCTTCCTCGGCCAGGACGGCGAGCTCGTCCTCACCCTGTGGCAGCAGGCCGACGGCGCCTTCGCCCCGGCCTCGGCCGGACTGCACCACCTCGCGCTCTCGGCCGGCGCCATCGAGGAGGTGCGGGAGTTCGAGGAGCGGCTGCGGTCGCTGGGCGTGGAGTTCGCCTACGAGGGCGTCGTCGCCCATGGCGAGGGGGCCGCCTCCGGCGGCATCTTCTTCCACGACCCCGACGGCACCCGCCTGGAGATCTCGGTACCCGCCGGCGCCGAAGACGAGCCCGCCCCGATCGCAGGGGCTCCGACCTGCGGGTTCTTCTAATGAGCAGCGGCGCCTACCACGAGGGCCCGCTGGCCGTGCAGGAGCGGGTCGGCGTACGGGCCGCGGCCGAGCACGTCGGCCGCTCGATCGGCACGGGCATCCGGGACGTCGCCGCGGCGTTCCTCGGACTCCAGCCCCACCTGGTCGTCGGCGCCGCCGACGGCGCGGGGCGGATGTGGGCCTCGCTGCTCACGGGGGCGCCCGGTTTCGTACGGGCCACCGGCCCGGACCGGATCACGGTCGCCGGCGGACTACCGGCGGGCGACCCGCTCGCGCAGGCGCTGGCCACCGGGGGGACCCGGGTCGGCACCATCGCGCTCGATCCGCGCACCCGGCGCCGGATGCGGTTGAACGGAACCCTCGAGGTGACCGGGAGGGGGTTCGCCGTGCACGCCGAACAGGTCTTCTCCAACTGCCCGAAGTACCTGCAGAAGCGGCAGCCGCTG
This sequence comes from Streptomyces sp. NPDC048270, assembly GCF_040652335.1. Lineage (NCBI taxonomy): Bacteria > Bacillati > Actinomycetota > Actinomycetes > Kitasatosporales > Streptomycetaceae > Streptomyces > Streptomyces sp. NPDC048270. The sequence continues at coordinate 60,566 of NZ_JBEZLV010000004.1, read as the reverse complement.
GACCTCGCCGCCGAAGGAGCCGGTGTCGTGCGGCGCGGGGACGCGCTCACCCCCGACCAGGAGCGGGCCCTGCGCGCCGCCGACACCTTCTTCGTCGCCACCACGGCGCAGGCCGACGGAGTGGACGCCAGCCACCGGGGCGGGCTGCCGGGCTTCGTGGAGGTGTCCTCGCCGCGGGAGCTGGCCTGGCCGGACTACGCGGGCAACGCCATGTTCCTCACCCTGGGGAACCTGGCGGCCGATCCGCGGGCCGGGCTGCTCTTCCCCGACTGGGAGAGCGGGGCGCTGCTCCAGCTCAGCGGCCGGGCGGAGACCGAGTTCGGGGCCGACGGGGAGCGGCGCGTCCGCTTCCATGTCGAGTCGGTGGTGGAGAGTCTGCATCCGGGGCGGCTGCGGTGGAGCGCCCCGGAGTACTCGCCTCACCTGGGCAGCACCACCAGATAGGAGGCGGGTTCGCGGTCGCCGGACGCCGTCAGGGCGGTCCGGACGACCGCGGCCTGCTGTTCGGGCCAGTCGCGGAGCTTGCGCGGGGTGATGTGGATGACGGTCACCCCGAGCCGCTCCAGGGTCTCGCGCTTGCGGACGCACTCGGACCACTGCTCGTCCTCGCCCTGGCGCGGGGCGCGGGTGTCGATCTCCACGGCGACGGAGTGCTCGGGCCAGAACGCGTCGACCCCGCCGAGGTGCGGGCCGCCGGGCAGGCGCAGGTCCACGTTCCAGACGGGCTCGGGGAGGTCGTAGCCCCGTACGAGGTGGTAGAGCCGGTCCTCGGCGATGGCGCGGCCCTCGGCGAGCAGCGACTCGACGGCGTCGACCACGTGCGGGCGGTTCAGCAGCCGGGCCACCGTCAGCTCCCGCACCACGGCGGCCGGTTCGCAGTGCCCGCCGCGGACGGCCTCGCTGAGCAGGCGGCGCACGGTGGCGGCGTCGTCGAGCTGGGCGACGGCGTCGGCGACGGCCCGCGCGACGGGGGCCACCGGCAGGCCGGTCACCTCCTGGGGCCGGGGCGGGGTGTGCGAGCGCACGATCCGCACGTCACCGGTGGAGCGCAGCCGGCGGGTGCCGGGCACGAGCACGTCGATGTGGGAGAGGCCGAGCAGCGCGGGCGCGGAGCCGAAGCGGTACAGGGCGAGCGCCGCCAGCCCGGTGATCATGACCTCGCCGCCGCGGCGGCCCGCGTAGAGCAGCGCGGCGTGCAGCCGCTCCTCGCTGGTCGCGGGCCCCGCGTGGAGCAGGAACACCCCGGGCAGGATCTGCTGCCAGGGCCGCTCGGCGGCGGCGGAGGCGGTGACGCCGTGCTCGCGGAGCTGGGCCAGGGTCAGCACGCGGGGGCGGCTGCCGGTGAGGTGGGCGAGGGGGAGGGGTGCGTTGTGGTTCATGACGCGGTGATTCCCTCAGGCCATGGCCTCGCTAACCCCTGTTACATGCCCGTCGGCAAATCGGGACAAGCCGGGGCTAAAGTACGGGCGTTCGACCGCCGATAGGCTGCGCCGCCCGGGTCCCGCCCCAGGCCCGCCCCCGGATCCCCTCCGGGGGCGGCGCCCCTGACCGCGGAGCGGGGTCAGTTGTCCGAAGCCCCGTCGCAGCGCTGCGCGCGCCACGCCCTGGCCAGGTCGTCGCGGGACTCGATCACCAGGCGGCGGAGCGCCGGGGCCGCGTCCGGGTGGCCGGACAGCCAGGCGTCGGTGGCGGCCAGCGTCGGCTCGGGGTCGGAGAGCGAGGGGTACAGCCCCTTCACCACGTCCATGCCGATCTGGATCGACCGGTCCGCCCACACCCGCTCGATGACCTCGAAGTACGGCTCCGCGAAGACCGCCAGCAGCCCTCGCTGCGAAGGCTGCTGCATACCGGCGATCGTCGCCTCCACCAGCGCGTTCGACAGCGCGTCCGACTCGACCACCGCCGCCCACGCCTGGTCCTTCACCGCCGCGGACGGCCGCGCCGCCAGGCACCGCACCTGGTGCCGCTTGCCCGACGCCGTGTCGTCCCGCGCCAGTTCGGCGCTGAGCGCGCCCTCGTCGACCGCTCCGTGCGCGGCCAGCGGCAGCAGGAAGTCCCAGCGCAGCTCCTGGTCCACCGCCAGCCCGTCGATCCGCGCGGACCCCTCCAGCAGCCCCAGCAGCAGCTGGAAGTCGCCCTCCGTCGCCGCGCTCGCCGCGAAGAACCGGGCCCAGGTCAGCTGGTGCTCCGACCCCGGCTCCGCCAGCCGCAGTTCGTGCAGCGCGCCCGCCGCCAGCTCCCGGCCGCCCTGCTCGCGCCGGCCCGGCGCCGTGTAGTGGGTGATCGCGGTCAGCGCCTGCGCGTGCAGCATCTGCAGCACGCCGACGTCCGTCTCGCGTCCCGCGTGCGCCAGGACCAGCGAGATGAAGTCCCGCGCGGGCATCAGCCCGTCCCGCGTCAGGTTCCACAGCGCCGACCAGCCCAGCGCCCGCGCGAGCGGATCCGTCAGGTCGCCCAGGTGCCCCCGCAGCGTGGCCAGCGAGCCCTCGTCGAAGCGGACCTTGCAGTAGGTGAGGTCCTCGTCGTTGACCAGCACCAGGTCCGGCCGCTCCCGGCCCGCCAGCTCGGTGACCACGGTCCGCGCGCCCGACACGTCGGTCCCGGCCCGCGCGTAGCGGACCAGCGTGCCGTCGGGCTCCAGCCGGTAGAGGCCCACCGCGACCCGGTGCGGCCGCAGCTCGTCGCCCTCCTGCAGCACCGCGAGCTCCGTCACCCGCCCGCCCGCGTCGCAGGTCACCAGCGGTGTCAGCACGTTGACCCCGGCCGTCTGCAGCCAGGCCCGCGACCATTGGGCCATGTCCCGCCCGGAGACCTCCGCGAGCACCGACAGCAGGTCGTCCAGCGTGGTGTTCCCGTACGCGTTCGCCTTGAAGTAGCGCCGCGCGCCCTCCAGGAACGCGTCCCGCCCCACGTAGGCGACCAGCTGCTTGAGCACCGCGGCGCCCTTGGCGTAGGTGATCCCGTCGAAGTTCAGCTTCGCGTCCTCCAGGTCACGGATGTCCGCCGTGATCGGGTGGGTGGACGGCAGCTGGTCGGCACGGTAGGCCCACGCCTTGCGGCTGTTGGCGAAGGTCACCCAGGCCTGGTCGAAGCGGGTGGCCTCGACCAGCCCGAAGGAGCCCATGAAGTCCGCGAAGGACTCCTTCAGCCACAGGTCGTCCCACCACTTCATGGTGACCAGGTCGCCGAACCACATGTGCGCCATCTCGTGCAGGATGACGTTCGCGCGCCGCTCGTACGAGGCCTGTGTCACCTTGCCGCGGAAGATGTACTCCTCGCGGAAGGTCACCATCCCCGGGTTCTCCATGGCGCCCAGGTTGTACTCCGGCACGAAGGCCTGGTCGTACTTCCCGAAGGGGTACGGGTAGTCGAAGATCTCGTGGAACAGGTCGAAGCCCTGCTTGGTGACCAGGAAGACGTCGTCCGCGTCGAAGTGCTTGGCGAGCCCCTTGCGGCACATCGCGCCGAGCGGGATCGTCAGGTCCCCGCGGGTGTAGGAGTCCGTCACGTAGTGGTAGGGGCCCGCCACCACGCAGGTGATGTACGTGGAGATCGGCGCGGTCTCGGCGAACCGCCAGACCCCCGCCTCCCGCGACTCCTCCGCGCCGTTGCTCCACACCTGCCAGCCCTCGGGCGCGGCCACCTCGAAGCGGTAGGGCGCCTTCAGGTCGGGCTGCTCGAAGTTCGCGTACACCCGCCGGGCGTCCGCCGGCTCGTACTGGGTGTAGAGGTAGACCTCGCCGTCCTCCGGGTCCACGAAGCGGTGCAGGCCCTCGCCCGTCCGGCTGTACGCGCAGTTCGCGTCGACCACGAGCACGTTCTCGGCGGCCAGGCCGTCCAGGGCGATCCGCGCCCCGTCGAAGACGGCGGCCACGTCCAGCGCGCGCCCGTTGAGGGTCACGGAGTTCACGGAGGGGGCGATCAGGTCCGCGAAGGTGGCGGCGTCGGGGACCGCGGCCCGGAAGCGGATCGTGGTCACCGAGCGGAAGGTCCGGGGGCCCTCGGCCGGTTCGGCCTCGTCCACCGCGGACCTCACGTCGAGGACCACCTCGTACCCGTCGACGGACAGCAGTCCGGCCCTCTCGCGGGCCTCGTCGCGGGACAGATTCTCTCCGGGCACGTGCACTCCTTCGTGCGTGGTCGGGTTCCTTCGATCGAATCCTCCCATGGGGGGAATGCGTGCGAACGCGCGCTGGTTGGGGAGGGGGACACCACGAACGACGCCGTGAGCGATGCGAGGAGAGACATGTCCGACACCCAGGTGCGCGAGAAGACCCCGGTCGATTTCTGGTTCGACCCGCTGTGCCCCTGGGCTTGGATGACGTCCCGGTGGATGCTCGAGGTCGAGAAGGTCCGCGACGTCGAGGTCCGCTGGCACGTGATGAGCCTGGCCGTCCTGAACGAGAACAAGCTCGACGAACTGCCCGAGCACTACCGCGAGCTGCTCGGCCCCAAGGGCTGGGCGCCGGTGCGCGTGGTCGTGGCGGCCCAGCAGAAGTTCGGCGACGAGATCACCGGCAAGCTCTACACCGAGCTCGGCACCCGGATCCACAACGAGGGCAAGGGCGCGACCCGCGAGGTGATCGCCGAGGCGCTGTCGGCGCTGGAGCTGCCGGCCGAGCTGCTCGCGTACGCCGACTCCGACGAGTACGACGAGGTGCTGCGCGCCTCGCACGACGACGGCATCGACCGGGTCGGCCAGGAGGTCGGCACCCCGGTGATCTCGGTGCCCGGCGCCGACGGCGAGGACGTGGCCTTCTTCGGCCCGGTCGTCACCCCGGCCCCGCGCGGCGAGGCCGCGGCCCGGCTGTGGGACGGCACCCTGCTCGTCGCCTCGATCCCCGGCTTCTACGAGATCAAGCGCACCCGCACCAAGGGCCCCTCCTTCGAGTAGCCCGTACCGTCGCACACAGAAGACCCCCGTGAGTCACGTCCTCACGGGGGTCTTCTGCTGGACACGCCCGCCGGTGAAGGTTGAGAAGACGATCACGAGGCGGACGGGCTCGGGGGTGCGCTCAGCCCTTGGCGGGGATCAGCAGCGGGGTGTTCGCCTTGGCGTCGGCGTAGCGCGTGGAGACGTCCTGCCAGTTGACGACGTTCCACATCGCCTCGATGAAGTCCACCTTCTGGTTCTTGTACTGCAGGTAGAAGGCGTGCTCCCAGGCGTCGAAGACCAGGATCGGGGTGCTGGCCACACCCACGTTGCCCTGGTGGTCGTAGACCTGCTCGACGACGAGGCGGCCGCTGACCGGCTCGTACGCGAGCACGCCCCAGCCGGAGCCCTGGGTGGCGGAGGAGGCGAAGGTCAGCTGCTTCTTGAACTTCGCGAAGGAGCCGAAGGACTCGGTGATCGCGTCGGCCAGGTCGCCCAGGCCGTCGGCCGCGGTGGGCTCGCCGCCGCCCTCGCCGGTCTTCGGGCTGGCCATGTTGTGCCAGTAGATGCTGTGCAGGATGTGGCCGGAGAGGTGGAACGCGAGGTTCTTCTCGAGGCCGTTGAGGGCGCCCCAGTTCTCCTTGTCGCGCGCCTCCGCCAGCTGCTCCAGCGTGTTGTTGGCGCCCGTCACATAGGCCGCGTGGTGCTTGTCGTGGTGCAGCTCGATGATCTGCGGGTTGATCACCGGCTCCAGCGCCGCGTAATCGTACGGAAGCTCAGGAAGCGTGTAGATGGCCATGCGTGTTATCCGGTCCCCTCAGCGTGCCAACTGCTTATTGCAATCAATGCGCAACTGCACGCTAGCAGTATCTATTCCTGGTCACACGTAAGGGTTACCTGAGTTCGGGGGCGTACGAAGAAGGCGGGCCCCGTGCTCGCGCACGGGACCCGCCCCGGTTGCCTCCGGTCCGTCAGACGCGGGCGGCGGCCCGCTTCTGGAGGACCCGTCCGGTCGCCGCGAGGGCCACGGTCAGGCCGCCGGTGAAGACCACCTGGACCCGGGTGTCCTCGCCCAGGGCCATCAGCACCAGCACCCCGGCCACGCCCGCCAGCGCCACCCACGTCAGGTACGGGAACCCCCACATCCGCACGACCAGCTTCCGCGGGTCCTCCCGCTCCATCCGGCGGCGCAGCACGAACTGCGAGACGGCGATGAAGCCCCAGACGATCAGGATGACCCCGCCGACCATGTTCAGCAGCCAGGCGAACAGGGTGTCCGGGTACCAGTACGACAGCAGCACGGTGACGAAGCCGAAGCCGCAGGAGGCGAGCACCGCGCGGCGCGGCACGCGGCCGGTGACCTTGCCCAGCGCCTTGGGGCCCTGGCCGCGGGCGACGAGAGAGTAGGCCATGCGCGAGGAGCCGTAGATGTTGGCGTTCATCGCGGACAGCAGGGCGATCAGGATGACCACGTTCATGATCTGGCCGGCCGCCGGGATGCCCAGGTGGTCCAGCGTGGCGGCGTACGGCCCGTCCGCGGTGACCGCCGGGTCGTTCCACGGCAGCAGGGTGACGATGACCAGCATGGAGCCGACGTAGACGACCGCGATCCGCCACATGGTCGTCTTCACGGCCTTGGCCACGCCCTTGACCGGGTTCTCGGACTCGGCGGCCGCGATGGTCACCGTCTCCAGCCCGCCGTACGCGACGACCGAGGCCAGCAGGCCGACCAGCAGGCCCTCCACCCCGTTGGGCAGGAAGCCGCCGTCGTGCAGCAGGTTGGCGGCGCCGGGGGAGCCGGTGCCGGGTAGGACGCCCAGGACGGCCAGCACGCCCAGGCCCAGGAAGAGCGCGATGGCGCCGATCTTGAGGGTGGCGAACCAGAACTCGAACTCGCCGAAGTTCGAGACGGCCGCCAGGTTGGACCCGCAGAAGACCGCCATGAAGACCAGCACCCACATCCAGGACGGGGTGCCCGGGAACCAGCCGGTCATGATGTGCGCCGCGCCGATGGCCTCGATGGCCACGCCCACGCACAGCAGCGTCCAGAACATCCAACCGGCGGTGAACCCGGCCCAGGGGCCGATGGCCCGCTCGGCGTGGACGGAGAAGGAGCCCGAGGCGGGGTTCGCGGCGGACATCTCGCCGAGCATCCGCATCACGAGCATCACCAGGATCCCGGACGCGGCGTACGCGAGCACGATCGAGGGGCCCGCGGCGGCGATGCCCGCGCCGGACCCGACGAAGAGTCCGGCGCCGATGACGCCCCCGAGGGCGATCATCGAGAGGTGGCGCTGCTTGAGTCCGTTGCCGAGGGGGGATCCGGCGTCGGTCCGCGGCGGCGCCTGCTGCCCGGGGGGTGTGATGGTGCTCTGGCTCATGGGGGCCAGTCTGCCGAAACGTCCGATAGTCGGACGGTGTGCGTCCATCATCCGGACACTTGCTTCACGGGACGTGATCGCCCGCCCGCAGAACGCGGCAGGGCCCGGGACCTGGGTCCCGGGCCCTGCCGCACACGCCGCGAACCGTCAGGTCCGACGGGTCCGCAGCTCCCGCACCCACGCCACCACCAGCACCGCGGCGGCCGCCCCGGTGGACCACAGCAGCTGTGGCCGGGCCGAGTCGTCGAACAGCATCAGGACCAGCACGGCCGCCATGCCGAGCAGCGCCGCCCAGGTCGCGTACGGGAACAGCCACATCGGCAGGGTCAGCCGCTCCGGCATGTCCCGCTCGATGATCCGGCGCAGCTTCAGCTGCGAGACGGCGATCAGCGCCCACACGAACAGCAGCACCGCGCCGACCGCGTTGAGCATGTAGAGGAAGATCGTGTCCGGCCACAGCAGGTTCAGCACCACCGAGACGAAGCCGAAGGCCACCGAGGCGAAGACCGCGCGCCGCGGCACCCCGCCGCCCGAGACCTTCAGCAGGGCCTTCGGCGCCTCGCCGCGCTCGGCCAGCGAGAACACCATGCGCGAGGACCCGTACAGGTTGGCGTTCAGCGCCGACAGCAGCGCCACGAACACCACGATGTTCATGATCTGGCCGGCCGCCGGGATGCCGATCGAGTCGAGGACCGCGACGTACGGGCTCTCGCCGGGCTTGAGCGAGTCCCACGGCAGCAGGGTCACGATGACCACCATCGAACCGACGTAGAAGAAGAGGATGCGCCACACCGCGCTGCGCACCGCGCGGGACACGGACCGGGCCGGGTCGTCCGACTCGGCGGCCGCGATCGTGACGACCTCCAGGCCGCCGAAGGCGAAGATCACGGCGAGCATGCCGGCGACCACTCCGCCGAAGCCCTCGGGGAAGAACCCGCCCTGCCCGGTGAGGTTGGCCATGCCCACGGGATCCGTGTCCGGGAGCAGGCCGAAGACCGCGAGGGTGCCGAGGATCAGGAACAGCACGATCGCGCCGACCTTCAGGGCGGCGAACCAGAACTCGAACTCGCCGAAGTTCCGCACGGCGGCCAGGTTGCTCACGGTGAAGACCACCATGAAGAGCAGCACCCAGACCCACTGGTCGATCGACGGGACCCAGCCGTTGGCGATCTTCGCGGCGCCGGTGGCCTCCACGGCGAGCACCACGACCAGCAGGAACCAGTACAGCCAGCCCGCCGAGAACCCGGCCCAGCGGCCCAGGGCCTTCTCCGCGTAGACGGAGAAGGAGCCGGAGGCGGGCATCGCCGCCGACATCTCGCCGAGTGCGCGCATGACGAGCATCGCGAGCACCCCCGCGAGCAGGTAGGAGCAGATGATCGCCGGGCCGGCGATGCCGATGCCGGCACCGGAGCCGACGAAGAGCCCGGCGCCGATCACGCCGCCGAGGCCCAGCATGGTCAGGTGGCGCTGCTTGAGGCTGTGGCTGAGGGGTTCCGCGGGCAGGTCGCCCGTGATCGGGGGAGCTTCGGGCAAGCGGTCGCGCATGAGGGGTGCTCGTACTCTCGTTCGGCCCAGCGGCGGTAGGGGCTCCGCATCCGGATTGGCGGGACCCTACAGTCTCACTGAGCGGCGGCCTTGTGTGCAAAACGGATGTGTTGTCGGATCTTCCCCGTGACACGGATCACGCGAACACGGGTGTGGGTGAGGGTCTTTGTGCGGTCTCCACCAAACCGAGGAGTATGCCTTTGTATCGGGCGGCGGTGGGGGCGCCGCGGGCCGCGGACTAACGTCGGTGATCGTCCCGTCACCACGACCTTCCGGAGCCCACCGATGAGCACCGCTTCCGTCTCCTTCCGGCCCGGCGCCGTCCTCGCCGACCTGCTGCCCGCGAGCCGCGTCCGCGACATCGCGCTCGTCGTCGGCGGAGCCGCGCTCACCGGACTGGCCGCGCAGATCGCCGTGCCCGTACCCGGCTCCCCGGTCCCGGTGACCGGCCAGACCTTCGCGGCCCTGCTCGTCGGCACCGCCTTCGGCGCCCGCCGCGGCTTCCTCGCGCTGGGGCTGTACGCCCTGCTCGGCGCGGCCGGGATGCCCTGGTTCGCGGGCGGCACCTCCGGGGCGTCCGGCGCCTCCTTCGGCTACGTGCTGGGCATGCTGCTCGCCGCCACCGTCGTCGGCGCCCTCGCGCGCCGCGGCGCCGACCGCTCGGTCCTGCGCACGGCGGGCACGATGGTGCTCGGCTCCGCGGTGATCTACGCGGTGGGCGTGCCGTACCTGATGGGCGCGACCGGGATGTCCCTGAGCGCCGCCGTCGCGGCGGGCCTGACCCCGTTCCTGGTGGGCGACGCGCTCAAGGCCGCCCTGGCGATGGGCGCCCTCCCGGCCGCCTGGAAGCTGGCCGGCCGCCGCGGCTGACGCCGGCCCCGCCCCCGTACCGCCGGAGCCCGGCCCGCCTGACGAGGCGGGCCGGGCTCCGGCGTACGTGCGGGACGGAATGGGGTCAGCCCTGGACGGCGGCCCGCTTGCGGCGGAAGTCCAGCACCACGCCGACGGCCACGACCAGGCCGGCGACCAGCGTGGACAGGGTGACCACCTGGCGGTTCGCGTCGTCCACGAACATGTAGCCGATCACGAACATGATCAGTGCGGCGGTGGCCCAGGTCAGCCACGGGAAGAGCCACATCTTCACGGTCAGCTTCTCCGGGGCCTCGCGGACCAGGATCCCGCGCATCTTCAGCTGGGTGAAGCAGATCACCAGCCAGACGAAGAGCGCGATGGCACCCGAGGAGTTCAGCAGGAAGTTGAAGACCGTGTCCTTGAAGGCGTAGTTGAAGTAGACGGCGACGAAGCCGAAGACCGTGGAGCCCAGGATCGCGGCCACCGGCACGCCCTTGGCGTTGACCTTGGCGAACGCCTTCGGGGCGTCGCCGCGCTCACCGAGCGAGAAGGCCATGCGGGAGGCGGTGTAGAGGCCCGAGTTCAGGCAGGACAGCACGGCGGTCAGGACGATGACCTCCATGATCGTGCCGGCGTTCGCGATGCCGATCGAGTCCAGGGCGGCGACGTACGAGCCCTTCTCGGTGATCGACTTGTCGTTCCACGGGAGCAGCGTCAGCACGACGAAGATCGAGCCGAGGTAGAAGACGCCGATCCGCCAGATGACGGAGTTGGTGGCCCGGGTGACCGCCTTGCGGGGGTTCTCCGACTCACCGGCGGCGAGGGTGACGATCTCGCTGCCCATGAAGGAGAAGACGACCATCAGCACACCGGTGAGGACCGCGCCGTAGCCGTTGGGGAAGAAGCCGCCCGCGTCGGTCAGGTGGGCGAAGCCCGCGCCGGGGTTGTCGGAGCCCGGCAGGACGCCGAAGACGGCCAGCATGCCGATGACCACGAAGGCGCCGATGGCGACGACCTTGATGCCCGCGAACCAGAACTCGAACTCGCCGTACGAGGCGACGGATCCGAGGTTGGTGAGGGTCAGGACCGCCATCACGATCAGTGCCCACGCCCACTGCGGGACGGCCGGGATCCAGTTCTCCAGGATGGCGGCACCGGCGGTGGCCTCCACGGCGAGCACCACGACCCAGAAGAACCAGTACAGCCAGCCGATGGAGAAGCCGGCCCAGCGGCCGAGCGCGCGGTCGGCGTAGGCCGAGAACGAACCCGAGTTCGGGCTGGCGGCGGCCATCTCGCCCAGCATCCGCATCACGAAGACGACCATCGCGCCGACCAGCGCGTAGGAGATCAGGATGGCGGGGCCGGCCTTGGCGATGCCGCCACCGGAGCCGACGAAGAGGCCGGCGCCGATGACGCCGCCAATGGCGATCATGGAAAGGTGGCGGTTCTTGAGACCGGCCTTCAGACCGTCGGAGGGCTGGCCCTGACCGGGGTTACCGGCGGGGTCTCCTGCCTTCTGAAGGGTCGTCGTGGAGCTCATGGACGGATCCTTAGGTTCTCGGGTTGCGAGGCCCCGGCATTCAAACCTGAGATGAACGCAGGACGGAAGGCCTCAATCCGGATCGTTGCGAAGGGGCGAACGTCCGGGACCTTGGTCCTGCCCTGTCCCATCTGCGTTCTTTGGGTTTACTTGAGGTTGAGAAGTGACTTACGCGACACCCGGTTGCGGGCTGCCGGGCCCCCTCGTGCCACACTCGGACCATGCGCGTGTACCTCGGATCCGACCATGCAGGCTTTGAGCTCAAGAACCACCTGGTGGACTGGCTCAAGAACAACGGCCACGAGCCCGTCGACTGTGGGCCCCACATCTACGACGCGGTGGACGACTACCCGCCGTTCTGCCTCCGCGCCGCGGAGAAGACCGCCGCGGACGCCGACAGCCTCGGCATCGTCATCGGCGGCTCCGGCAACGGCGAGCAGATCGCCGCGAACAAGGTCAAGGGCGTCCGCGCGATCCTCGCCTGGAGCGTGGAGACCGCGAAGCTGGGCCGCGAGCACAACAACGCCAACGTGATCTCCGTCGGCGGCCGGATGCACACCCAGGAAGAGGCCGTCGGCTTCGTCGAGGCCTTCCTGGCGACCCCGTACTCCGACGAGGAGCGCCACACGCGCCGCATCGAGATGCTCTCCGCGTACGAGCAGACCGGCGAGCTGCCCCCGATCCCGGCCCACCACCCGCAGGGCTGATTCCGCTTCCGGCCGCGCCGTCCCCGCCGGGGCGGCGCGGCCGTTTTCCTTCCCAGGAGGTTCGCCGTGCCCGAGGGGCATACGATCCACCGCCTCGCCCAGGACCACACCGAGCGGTTCGCCGCCCGACCGGTCCGTGTCAGCAGCCCCCAGGGCCGCTTCGCGCAGAGCGCGGCCCTGCTCGACGGGCGCGAGCTGGAGGCGGCCGAGGCGCACGGCAAGCACCTCTTCCTCGCGCTGGGCGACGCCTGGATCCACATCCACCTCGGCCTGTTCGGCAAGCTCGGCTTCGGCCCCGCCCCGGCGCCGCCCGCGGCCGAGACGGTCCGGCTGCGGCTGCTGAACGAGGACCACTACGCCGACCTGCGCGGACCCACCGCCTGCGCGCTGATCGGCGAGGGCGAGAAGAAGGCGGTACACGACCGGCTCGGCCCCGACCCGCTGCGGGCCGGCGACGACCCCGACCGGGCCTGGAAGCGGATATCCCGCTCCCGCACCACCGTCGCCGCCCTGCTCATGGACCAGAAGGTCGTCGCGGGCATCGGCAACGTCTACCGGGCCGAGGTCCTCTTCCGGCACGGCATCGACCCGTACCGGCTGGGCAAGGACCTGGCCCGCGCCGAGTGGGACGCCCTGTGGGCGGACCTGGCCGTCCTGATGCGCCAGGGCGTCCGGAACAACCGGATCGACACCGTCCGCGACGAGCACCTGCCCGAGGCGATGGGCAGGCCGCCGCGGGTCGACGACCACGGCGGCGAGGTGTACGTCTACCGCAGGGCCAACCTGCCCTGCCACATCTGCGGCAGCGAGATCCGCACCGCCGACCTCGCCGCCCGCAACCTCTTCTGGTGCCCCGGCTGCCAGACCCGCTAGCGGCGGTCGGGGCGGAGCCGCCCCGCCGGGCCGGCCGTCAGAAAGCCGTGCGGGCCGCCCCGCCGGGCCGGCCGTCAGAAGCCGTGCGGCAGCCACGGGGCGACGTCCCCGGCGAAGGCCCGCGAGGCCCGCACCACGGCGCCCGGGCGCAGCTCGCGGACGAGCCCGGCCGCCGCCAGCGAGGCCAGCGCGGTCCCGCCCAGGTACGCCGAGCCCAGCTCCCGCACCGACAGCTCCAGGTCCGCCGGCTCCGCGGTCCGCGTGCAGACGGCGGCACCTTCCCCGTCGGCCACCAGCCGCCACCGCCCCTCGTTCCACGGGCAGAACGCGTCCTCCACCTCCAGCACCAGGTCCAGCGGAGCCGCGTACGTCCGCGCAGTGAGCGCCGCCGCCACGTCCACCAGCCGTACGTGGAGCGAGTCGCGCACGCTCGGCTTCGACCGCCGCACATCGCTGACCAGGTGCAGCACCGGGTCGTCCACCGGCCGCCGGCCCGCCCGCACCGTCCAGGTCAGGTCGATCCCGAACAGGTAGCGCCACAGCGCCGCCGTCGCCGCCGGGTCGAGCGCGTCGAGGTCCACGACCTCGACCTTGCCCTCCGAGCCGGAGTAGTCCCACTCCGGCTTGACCCGGTAGCGGGCGTAGCCGGCGATCTCGCCGTCCGGGCCCTCGGCCACCACGCACTGCAGCGGGGAGGCGCCGTCCCGGCCCTCCGGGGGATCCGAGAGCACGAACCGGTCCCAGCCGGGCTGCCGGGCCGGCATGCCGGGCCGCCGGGAGACCAGCTCCGCGTACACCCGCTCGCAGTCGGCCAGCGCCTTCTCCGGGTCGACGAGCCGCACGGACACCTCGTCCGTCCCCGGGGGCACCGAGAGCCGGACGCGGGTCGTGTCGATCTCCACGGCCAGGGCGTACGCCGCCGTGCCGTAGCCGAAACGCCCGTAGATCGCCGGATCGGAGGCCGTCAGCACGGCGAGCGGCTCACCGGCCGTCCGTACGTCGTCCAGCAGCCGCCGCATCATCGAGCGGAGCACGCCGCGCCGCCGGTGCGTGGGGGAGACGCCCACCATCGTGACCCCGGCCGCGGGCACCCGCGCCCCGCCCGGAACCGAGAGGCGGAAGGTGAACGCCGAGGCCGAGCCGACGCACTGCTCGCCGTCCCAGACGCCGAGCGAACGTTCGGGTTCGGTCAAGGAACGGTAGAGCTCCCGGCCCTGTGCGAGTTCGGGCACTCCGCCGAACGCCAGTTCCAGCTGACCGAACCAGACATCCCACTCATCCCACTGCAACACACGCATCTCAAGTGCCATAAGGCCATCCCTATCAGGGCATTCGGTCCCGGTCGAAGAGATTTCCGCCGCCGTGGGACCCCGGGACCAGGGGTACCCCTGCGCATCCACAGCCGGGATGGATAAGGTCCCGAAGCAATGGCCGGAGCACGCGTGGACACCGTCATGGCCCGGATGCGCATGCTTTCGCACCGGGCCCGCACCTCCCTGCGCAAATCCGCCGTCGACTACTTCCGCGGGGACGCCTCCGACTGGCTCGCCTTCGCCGGCCTCCTCCTCACCATCCCCGCCATCGCCTGCGGCACGATCATGCTGCCGGTCTGGTTCTCCCCCTCGGCGCTCGTCCTGCCGATCGTGGCCGGCGGGCTGCTGCTGCGCCCCGCCAGCCTCCTCGCGCTGTACGCCGCCTCCGCCGCCGCGCTGATCGTCGAGGCCCTCGTCCTCGGCCCCTACACCCAGGGCCCCGCCCGGGTCACCCCCGGCACCGTGCTCGTGGTCGCGGCCTGCGGATTCTTCGGGCTGGTCATCGCCCAGTTCCGCAGCCGCGTCGGCGTGCCCTGGCGGCGCGGCGGCACCATGCTCTTCGACCTGCGCGAGCGGATCCGGGTCCAGAGCAAACTGCCCGCCCTGCCGCGCGGCTGGCACCGCGAGATGGCGCTGCGCCCCGCCGGCGGGCAGTCCTTCTCCGGCGACTTCGTCGTCGCCGCCCGCACCAACGGCGGCCGGACCCTGGAGATCGTCCTGACCGACGTCTCCGGCAAGGGCATGGAGGCGGGCTCCCGCGCCCTCCTCCTCTCGGGCGCGTTCGGCGGCCTGCTCGGGGCGCTGCCCCCGCACGGCTTCCTGCCCGCCGCCAACGGCTACCTGCTCCGCCAGGACTGGGACGAGGGCTTCGCCACCTCCATCCACCTCGTCCTGGACCTGCAGACCGGCGACTACGAACTCCTCTCCGCCGGCCACCTCCCGGCCCTCCAGCTCTGCGCGGGCACGGGCCGCTGGCAGGAGAAGACCGGCGAGGGCCCGCTGCTCGGGGTCTACGACGGCGCCGAGTTCACCCCCGCCCGGGGCAACCTCCGCCGCGGGGACGTCCTGATGCTCTTCACCGACGGCCTGGTCGAGACGGCCGACCGCGAGATCAGCGAAGGCATCGACCGCCTCACGGGCGAAGCCGACCGCTACGTGGCCTCGGGCTGGGACGGCGCGGCCTGGCACCTGATCGAAAAGGTCGCGAAGGACGTCAACGACGACCGAGCCCTCCTCCTCATCCGCCGCTCCCCATAACCCGGCCCCCACCCGGCCACCCGCCGGGACATCCGGGGCTGCGGCGTGGGGCCTCCGGCCTGCGGCCTGAGGCCTCCCGGGCCTGAGGCCTCCCGGCCTGCGGCCTCCCGGGCCTGAGGCCTCCCGGCCTGCGGCCTCCCGGCCTCCCGGCCTCCCGGCCTCCCGGCCTCCCGGCCTCCCGGCCTGCGGCCTCCCGGCCTCCCGGCCTGCGGCCTCCCGGCCTCCCGGCCTCCCGGCCTGCGGCCTCCCGGCCTCCCGGCCTCCCGGCCTGCGGCCTCCCGGCCTCCCGGCCTCCCGGCCTCCCGGCCTGCGGCCTCCCGGCCTGCGGCCTCCCGGCTCCCGGCTCCCGGTCTGCAGCCCCCCAGCCCCAGCCCCGGCCCTCAGCCCCGGCCCCACAGCCCCCGACCCCAGCCCCCAGCCCCGGTTTCCGGCCGCCAGAAGCGGCCCGTCGAGGCCCGGGGGATCGCCTGCCCGGATTGTGCACGGAACCCCCGGCCCCAACCGCCGGGAACGGCCTGCCGAGCTCCGGCCGGGGTGGCAGGTGCGGGCCCGGCGGCCACCGGGCCCGCCAGGGGCCCTGGCCGGGGCGAGCGGTCGCGGCGGGCCGGTGTGGCCGGGCCCGGGTTTCGCCCCGGGGCGGGGTGGCCGGGTCCGCGGCTTGGCCCCGGGCCCGGGTGACCACGGACGGCCCGCCGGTGCCGGGGCCGCCGCAACGCCGGACCGGTGCTTCCCGCCCCCGGCTTGCCGGGGCGAAGCGGCAACTCGGGGGCGGGGGTTTACCCCCTCTGCCCCGCGCGCCACGGACGCCTCCGGCCTGCCGGCGCTCGGCACTGCCCCCGGGTGCGTCCTCAGCCATGAGCGACACCGCCCTTGCCGCGGGTACCTCCGACGGCACACGCCGACTGGGGCGGTCGGCCGGGGCGCCGGGTCCTCCGCCCCGCGCGGCATAGACCTCCCCCCGGGGCCGGAGTGCGCCCCTTGGCCAGCAGGGCTCCGGAGTCGCGCCCCGGCCGGGTGGCCAGGGGCCTCGGTCAACAAGACTCCGCCGCCGTTCCCCCGGCCGGGGGCGGCGAGCGGTCGCGGCGGGCCGGGGTTCCGCCCGCGGGTCCCCCCCCCGGCTTCGACTCCGGGAGGATCCGGCCCGGCCGAGCGGCCCGGCCGAGCGGCACCGGCCACCTGGTGCCGATTGGCACGCCCCCGCGCCCGCGCCGCCGCCTACCGTGCCCCCATGGACCGCACGCTCGCCGCCGACCTCGCCCGCCTCCCCGAACTCCTCGACGCCACCCGCCGTGCCGCCGCCGACGCCCTCGCAGCCCTGGATGCGCGTCCCGTCGTACCGCCCCCCGGGAAGCCGGGCACGGACAGCGCGGCCGAGCCCCTCCCGGAGGACGGCGGCGGGACCGAGGTCGCCCTCGCCGCCTTCCGGGAGCGCTGGGAGCCGCGGCTGTCCGCCTCCGCCGGCCCCCGCTACCTCGGCTTCGTCACCGGCGGCGCCACCCCCGCCGCCCTCGCCGGAGACTGGCTCACCGCCGCCCACGACCAGAACTCCAACTCCGCCCTCGACGGCGCCGGCCAGGACCTCGAGCGCGAGACCGTCGGCTGGCTCCGCGCGCTCTTCCACCTCTCGCCCGAGCACTCCGGCACCTTCGTCAGCGGCGCCACCATGTCCAACACCACCGGCCTCGCCATCGCCCGCGAATGGCTCGGCGAACGCCTCGGCGTCTCCCCGGCCGAGGACGGCGCCGCGGCCCTCGGCCCCGTACGGGTGCTCTCCGGAGCCCCGCACTCCTCCATCGCCAAGGCCCTCGCCGTCCTCGGCCTGGGGCGGCGCAGCCTCGTCAAGGTCCCGACCCTGCCCGGCCGCGAGGCCGTGGACCCCGCCGCCCTGGACCGGGCCCTGGCCGACACCCCCGGACCGGCCGTGGTCGTCGCCAACGCCGGCACCGTCAACACCGTCGACTTCGACGACCTCCGGGCCGTCGCCGCCCTCAAGCGGCGCCACGACTTCTGGCTGCACACCGACGCCGCCTTCGGCGCCTTCGCCGCCCTCTCCCCGGACCACGCCCACCTCGCCGCCGGCCTCGACGCCTCCGACTCCCTCTGCGTCGACCTGCACAAGTGGCTCAACGTCCCCTACGACAGCGCCGTCCAGTTCACCCGCCGGCGCGACCTCCAGGCCCGGGTCTTCCAGAACTCCGCCGCCTACCTCGGCCCCCTCGCCGACCACCCCGACCTCGTCCACCTCACCCCGGAGAACTCCCGTCGGCTGCGCGCGCTCGCCGCCTGGTTCACGCTCCGCGCGTACGGCCGCCGGGGGCACCGGGAGATCGTCGAACGCGACATCGCCTGCGCCCGCGGGCTGGGCGAGGAGCTCTCCGCGGACCCCGCCTTCACCCTGCTGGCCCCGGTCCGCCTCAACGTCGTCTGCTTCACCCTCGCCGCCGACCCCACCCCGGCCCGGCTGACCGCCCTGCGCGAGGCCGCGGCCGCCGAGGTGTTCGTCACCCCGACCGTCCACGAGGGAACCGCAGCCCTGCGCGCCGCGTTCTCCAACTGGCGTACCACGCAGGCGGATGTACACCGGGTCGCGCAGGCCCTCCGGACAGCGGCAAGGGAGATCGCATGACGAGCAGCCCCCTGACCCTCATCGAGGTCGAGGCCCTGGCCCGGTCCGCGCACGAGGGCCAGACCGACAAGGCCGGCCGGCCCTACGCCGAGCACCTCGCGGCCGTGGCCGAGGGAGTCCGCCTGCGCGGCGGCAGCCCGGACCAGCAGGCGGCGGCCTGGCTGCACGACGCGATCGAGGACGAGGCGCTCAGCCTCACCTGGCTGGATTCCGCCGCCCTGCCGCAGCCCGTCAAGGACATCGTCCTGGCCGTCACCAAGCGCCCCGGCGAACCGGTCGAGCAGTACGCGGCCCGGATCCTCGCGACCCCGGGCGCCCTGCTGGTCAAGGAGGCCGACCTCGCGCACAACGCCGATCCCGCGCGCCTGTCCGTACTGGACGGCCCCACGCGGGAGCGCCTGTCTGCCAAGTACGCATATGTCCGCTCACTCCTCGGCCTCGCCTGACCCGCCCTCCGGACCGGTCGGCGGAAACGGAACGATGGCGATTCGTCACGGGGCGGATAGGCGGGGCCCGTTGGTGGGAGGATGGTCCGTGTGGGTGTGCGTGGCCGCACGCCCCGGGCCGACCAGGGGACGACCGAAGGTGTGATCAGTTGTGGCCATTTCGCTGTCAGTGGTGGTTCTGTTGGGGGTCATCCTGGTGGTGCTGATCCGCGGCAACCACATCAAGGCCGGACCCGCCATCGTCGCGGCCCTCTTCGGCTTCTTCCTGGCGTCCAGCTCGATCTCGGACGACGTGAACCGTTTCCTCAACTCGCTGGCCACGATGATCGCCAACATCAAACTCTGACCGCGCCCACCCACCGCCCACCCGCCAGACCCCCTGGACGATGTGCGCCGATCGTACGTGGGGCGCGCACGCGGCGCGGGGCATGCGGGGCACGGACGGCTGATCGCAGGGGCGGGAAACGCATCAGGGCCAGGCGGAGGAGAACTCCTCTGACCTGGCCCTGAGTCAATCGAGAGCGGGTGACGGGAATCGAACCCGCGTAGCTAGTTTGGAAGATCGCGTACGCGCACTCACCCTGACCAGCCAACTCGCTGACCTGCCGGTTCCCTGCTCTCTCGCTGCTGTTCCCCGCTATGCCCTCAACGACCCCCTCCGATCGGGCACGCGGGAGACACGCGCCAGGACACCGGGTCGATAGGGCGCACACGGGTCAAGGGGCGAGCGCGGCTGCCACCCGGGACAGTCGATCGGCCGGCAGCGCAAAGTGGTTGGCGGGGTTGCGGAAGGAGTACTCGCCATCGTTGACGGCGCAACCGCGGCCGTCTGTTGTCCAGCGTGCGGGGCCCGTCGCCCCCTGAGCGTCCAGGAGGATGGTTCCGAGGGCCTCGGGGTCCTCCACGCTCGTATAAGCGCGTAGCGCGGCCGCCAGGCGGTCCACGGCATCTTCGGGTAGCTCGTCGTCGCCCAACGCAGGAAGCAGGAGTAGGAGCCGGGCGTGGGGGTCGGTGTTGCTCCCGCCCGGCAGCGCGTTGTCCGCAGCGGCCGCCAGCTCAGGCCAGGACAGGCCCGGCCCTATGAAGTGCCCGTCGTCCTGGGCGAGGCGCTCGGCCTTCTCCCAGTCGGGGTGGTGGAGGAGGTAGTCGGTGCCGGCATCGTCCGCGAAGGTGCGATAGACGACGTGGAGACGGTGATCACCGGCAAGGGGGATGGTGAAGGTCGGCCACTTGGCCTGCTCCCACAACCGCCGTTGGAACTCCCCTGCCGCGTCGTAGTCGGCGCCGAAGAGCAGTTCTTCGGCTTCCTCGGAATGGACACACGAGTAGAGGTGCCCTAGCCAGAACAAGTGCTCCTCCAGGAACCCCACCCCGTGCGTGAGGGGGCCGCCGTCGTACCCCGGTATCCGGTCAGGATGCAGGTCTGCGCTGTTCGTCACGGAGGACATCATGCCGTCCGGGTCTGACTCCCTGGGCCGCGCCCAGCCGCCGACCCTCCACGTGACAGCCCTTAGCTCCTGATCGGAATCTCGTACACGACCTCGCACAGTGCGACGGGAATGACGATGTCGGCCGTCTCCACGGGTTGCCCCTGGTCGCTGTAGTAGGTCCGCCGGATGTGGGTCACCAGGGCAGCCTTCTGGATCCCGAGAAGCGACGCCTCCTCGGCAGTCGCCTGCCGCGGCTCCGGCTGCTCAACGGCGTGGCTGACCGTGATCCCAATGACGGCCATCCGGTTCACGACGCCAGCGCCAGCATGTGGCCCACCCTCGGGCAGGACCACGAGCGTGCCGGCGGTGAGCTCGTACGGCTCCCAACTCGTCGACAGCTGCACCGGCCTGCCATCGGCAAGGAACTCGTACACCGTGCGCACGCACAGCTCCCCAACCGAGATCCCGAGACGCGTGGCGATCTCGACCGGCGCGGGAACCTTCGCCTCGGTCCGACTCTCCCAGTTCCCCTGCCTGCCCAAGGCCTGCATGTCTGCACGGAAGGGAGAACCACCCGGCTGCTCACGAGCGGACGACCGAACAACTCGCACCCGCTGCCGTGGCTCCGCGACGTACGTACCCGAGCCCGCTCGCCCCTCCAGCACACCCTGGGAGATCAAGAGCTCCTGCGCCCGACGAACGACGTTCTCGCCGACGCCACACTCCTCGGCGATCTGCGTCCGCGAGGGGAGCCGGTCACCAACGTTCCAGTCATGCTCCGCGATCCGCTGCCGCAGTACGTCGGCGATACGGAGATAAGGCGGCTGCTCAGGCATGTAGAAAATCTAGTCCACTAGCTCTAATCTAGTTAACTAGCTTCACTCAACGTGTTCACTCGGCGACGGAGGCCCTCGGTGCCCGCTTCGGATTCAAGAGCCGAGAGCATCGCCGCCCGACTGTCTGCCCTGGCTCTGACCACGCGAGTGGAGGAGCACGCCCGCTACACGTCGATCGAAGCGGAGGTACCGGAAGCACTGCCCGCCTCCACATGGCGGGAGGTCCTGGAAGTGGTGGCGGAGGCCGACCGATTCGGGCTCCTAGCCAGCAGCTTGACCGGCCGCACCCTCTGGGCCGCCGTACGCAAAGCGGTCCCCGCGACGGGCGACGTCCGGGGACCTGGCCATCAGCGATAGGAGCTGATCAGCATGTCGAACCGTATGGTCCCCACAACCGCCCGCACCAGGGGGCGCCCCCTCCGGCCGGCATTACCGCCTGCTGCGGACCCCGCCCCCTACCGGTCGAGCTCCTGCACGATCGGCACCCACCACGAGTGCGCGCAGTCGTCCCCCGCGACGGCTCCGGTAGGCGTCCCCGTGATCTACGAGGCCTGCGACTGCCCCTGCCACACCCCGAACGACCGTCCCGAACCGCGGCAGGTGGCCCAGTGAACGGATGGACCCCAAGCGGCGCCCTCGCCACAAACGTCGAGATCACCTCGACCACCGTCCAACGCGGCGACGTAATCCAGATCGGCGGCCAACCATGCCGCGTCATCGACCTGATCCAACTCCCCGCCAGCGCGAAGCGACTCTGCTTCGAGTCCGGCGAACTCCTGACCATGCACGCCCGAACCCGCTTCATCGCCCTCCGGATGCGGAGGAACTGGTGACCCAACCCGCACCGTCCCGCCGCCACGCCATCGCGGACGACCTCCGGAATCAGATCTCGAAGGGCCACTTGAAGGCCGGCGAACGTCTCCCCTCCGAAGCCCAACTAGCCACCCGCTACGCGGTCAGCACACCCACCCTGAGGAACGCCCTCGCGCTCCTCCAGGCCGAAGGCCTCGTAGAGAAGATCCACGGCAGCGGCAACTTCGTCCGCCACCCGCTCCGAAGGGCCAGGTACGTCGGCGGCGGATCCACGCCGTGCGCATTGACCGCGGCCGAGGGGGAGCTCCACACCACCATCCGCACCACCAACCTGGGAGCGCACGGTCACCTGACCACCCTCCTCCGGGTCTCGCCCCGAAGTCCCCTGACGGAATTCCTGTGCCTCACCCACGAGGGGAAGACACCGCACAGCCTGGCTCGCATCTACATACCGCGAGACCTGGCGCCGGCTGACGTCCCGGAAGGCCTGCTAGCCGCACGACTGCCATACCTGCGCCCACCGCTGGCCGTGGTCCAGGAAACGGTAAGCACCCGCCTCCCCACTCCAGACGAAGCGACGACCCTTCGCATCGGCTCAACCCTGGCCGTCCTATCGATCACACGCGTGGCCACCGACACCACCGGCCGCGTGGTCGAGGCGGCCCTCCTGTCCCTCCCCGGCGACCGAGCCGACGCAGTCTTCACCACGCACCACATGGCCGAAGCCAGGAGGGCGGAACGATGACACCCCACAATGAGCTGCGACTCTTGCCCTGGTCGGGCCCGGACGGTAAACCTTGCTTCCTGAGCGCAGACGAGACCGCTGGCTATATATCTCGCCTTGCTGACAACGCTGAGGCCGCCCAACTCGGCATCGGTACAGACCTCCTGGGCCATGCCCTCGAAGTCCTCGCCGACGATGATCTAGATCCGGCTGAACTCCGCCTCTTGACCCAAGACCTGACGCGAGCCCTTGGAGACGCAGTCCGCGTGGCAAACAGCCGTGGTCACCGCCTACATTGCGCCTCTCAGCCGTCAGCGACTCCAGATTAGTGCCATCGAATCCGAAGGTCAGCGAGCCCTCAGACGACCTCTGGGGGCTTCGCCTGTGAAAGCAAGGGCAGGTTTCCCGGTAGACCCGGGTCCGAAGGAAATATTTCGCAGTTGAGACTTTCGGATGACTCGTGTGCTCAACGTTAAAAGTTCACACACCCGGAACTAGTGCATGCTTCGACATGATACGGGCGCTGAAATATCTCCAATAGGGTCGCCTCAAGCAATTGATGGACGCCTGATGAATTGTAGTTGCGGAAGGCCGACTCGTTTGCGAACATCAAGAGTACGGTATACTCTCCGAAATATTCGACTTTCGCGTAATTGTTCAGGACAATAAAAGCGAAACGTCGGCGCTTCTCAACCTCAGCAAGGACGGCGGCCCAGCTTTTATCGACTACCGATGGGTCGGCGAGTCGTTGCTCAGTGGATCCTCGCGTAATGTTCGAGCCGAGCGGGGCGGCATTATGTATATCTGCGAATTTTCGACTGGTAGGCCATTCGCCAGCGTTGTGTGACCATTGAGGTCTCGGCGCCGTAGGGTTGGCCGCGCTTTTAGCTCGCACCTCGAATGTCCACGGGAGCATGAGAACCTCACGCACGACGTGCTCCAGGGATTCATCTGCCTTTGCTTCAAGGTAACTATCCGAGTGGGCTTTCGTGTCGAATTCGAGAACGACGCGATTTCCGTCAAATTCTGCCACCTTGGCATAGTGGCTAAGCGCGATCCATGCGAACCGTCGGTGGCCCTTCACTGCCTCCAAGATCTCGGGCCAGAATTCGCTGAGCTCCGAGAGGGTGCGGGGCGCCCTCCTGTCGGGGTGAACTTGAATGACGTTGCCGAGCGTTGGCTGCGCCCCTGGTGATGCCCACGTTGCGAGTGGAACCTCGCTAGGCGCTTCGCTTTGGTCAGCGGCTTCTAGCCAGGTGCCGGCGGTTGCTATTGCTGCACCTGAGTTGCGCGTGATGCTGCTAGGGGGAGGGGCCGTCTGTGGCTGACCGGTTGACGGTGAGGCGCGCACAGCACGCGGGGCAGTAAAAGGTTGACCGTCCTCGGGAGGTGCTGAGGTCGCCTCTAGTCGGATCTCCAAAGCGGTGTCGGCGCTGGTCGCATTTGGGGATGATTCCTTGTCGCTCCATTGCTTATTCAATGAAAGAGCAAGGCGCCCTGGGGAATCCCTCACCCTTCTATGGGGAAGTGGGCGAGCCTTGGAGCGAAGTGATTGAAGCAAGTGCGAGTAGGTGGAATCCAGGTCAATAAACTGCTTGGTTTTGTCCGGTATGCCATTTCGAAGTAGGTCTACCAGTTCACCCGTGAATACGGTAAATCCGTGACCGTTATCCGCCATGGCTGCTTGCGTCTCCCCGGCGGCAGCAATCAAATATGTTCCCTCAATGAACGCCTCTTCGGCCAATGAGGTGGGGTCTGACATGACTCCGAGGGCTGTCGCGGCGTAGCAGCAGTCAAGAATCACAATGCGCGTGACAGCTGATGAATTGAGAAGTGTCTCTCGCACATCGTTGTAATCTGTTGAAGTGTGCGGAGCCCCCGGTCGAGAAGTTGATCGTGTGAGTCGAAATTCACCGCGGCTATTGCCTCGGAGACCGTGGCCTGCATAATAAACCAGCAGGGCATCCGTAGCTTCTTGGGCACCCTGGTGAACAGGGTCGACCAAATCTTCTGGCGTCCTGGGATCATGCACGGTGATGCAATTTTTCGGCGGAAGGTTCCATGACGCGGTGCTCGTGAGGATCTGCGCAAGAGTGGCAATGTTTTGCCGCACCGTCGTGAGATTCGGCAGGTGGGTGTAATCTCCTACGCCGATAAGGACTGCACGAGATGCTTGAGGATTTGGAAGTGTCACCACACTTCCTATTCGTCGCCGAGTTCCCTGATGATGCGATTCACTGTGTCTTCTTCATCGCTCTCGATTACCAAGCGTCGACCGTTGTGCTCGATTGTTACCGAGGTGTTCCGGCTGCGAGTCTTCCGCCATGTGGCGTATGAAAGTGCGAAGGTAGCAATCTGCCAAAGGTTATCGGTAATGAGCTGAATGGCCGCTACGGCGCCTCCGCTCATCTCGCCCGGCTGTGGCTCTTCGAAGTCCCAGGTGATCCTTGCGTGCCTGCGGATTTCAGGGCTCTCCAGCAGCCATTCGCGAAGTGATCGCAACTCTTCTTCGGATCCGTGGCCGATCATGCCGATGCGCATCACGTAACGTCCCCCTCACCTCTGCACCTAGCGCCTTGTCACAGCCTAGTTGAGGTGACATCGGGGAAGAGAGCCTTCTCCTCGGTTTCTACGTTGAGCCAAGCAACTCGGGCGGCGGAGCGGCTTTGGCCGGTGTCCTGCCCGGTTTGGGGTCGGGCATGATCAGGGGGCCGTACGCTGGTTGGCAACTCGGGCAGGCTTTGGGCCTGACCGCAATGTGGTCGAGTGGCCCCCTGGTCTTGCCCGACGCGGGACCCGAACCGGGGAGGTGGGTAAAGCCGTGGAGCCGACCGCCCCAGCCACCGCGGGTTTCTCCCACCATCTACCCGAGCCGTAGGCGTGCGGCCGGCGGCCGGGCTGGAGCGGGGCGCAGACAGGAGCGCAGGCCCGGGCGACGGGCCGCGCGCGCCGCGCGTGCGCGGCGGGTGCCTTGATGAAGTAGGGAAACTCTTACCGCATGGCCTCGGGATCAGAGAGTGATCGGGCGGTAGGCCAAGGCTCGTTCGACGATTTGCTCGGCGGAAGGGTGCTGCCCGGGGCCCGGGTAGAAGATGTAGTCGCTGACGTGCGGGCACCGTAGGCCCAGTTCCAGGGCTTCGATGATCTTGCTGCCCTCGTCCTCGGTCGCTATGTCGCCGTCCATGAGTTGCTGGACCAGGCGCACAGCCTCCTCGTGGGTCATGAGGTGACGAGCTGGCGGCCGTCGTGGCTGCGGACGTGGGGGCCCGCGTGATCCAGGGCGTCCAGGAGGCGGATCGCGTAGACCTCGGACATCTGGGCTGCGACCTCTTCCGGGGTGAGCCAGGCGACCGCGGTTGATTCCTCCGAGGTGCGTTCGTTCCCGCCGGACGGCTTGCAGCGGAAGACCAGGGCGACGATGCCTCGGGTGGTGTTCTTGTAGACCCCGGTGAGCTCCTGGACCTCGACCTCAACGCCGGTTTCCTCTAGGACCTCGCGGCGGACGCCGGCCTCAGGGGACTCGGCAAGTTCAAGGACTCCACCCGGGAGCTCCCAAGTCCCGTTGTCGGCTCGGCGGATCGCCAGCAGTCGGCCGTCCTCGCGGAGCACTGCCCCGGCTACGGACACGGAGTGCAGTGGCGTTGACTTGGCCTGCGGGGAACCCGTACTCATGTACAGGAGCATAGGAGGAAGAGAAGGACTATGGGAACCGCAGTAGGAGGTGGCCGAGGGGCTGTGCCGCGCTACGTGCAGATCGCTGACGACATCGTTCAGCAGATCCGGGCTGGCGCGTTGAAGGCCGGCGACATGGTGCCGAGTGAGTCCGAGCTGGTTGAGCGGTACGGCGTCGCCGGCGGGACTGTCCGCAAGGCAATGTTGGAGGTCCGCGCGAGCGGGCTGGTCGAGACCCGGCACGGCAAGGGGTCGTTCGTGAAGGCCCGGCCGCCCGTCCGGCATCGGTCCTCGGATCGCTTCCGGCGTACGCACCGGCAGGAGGGCAAGGCGGCGTACCTGGCCGAGTCGGCTCAGTCCGGGGCTGAGGCTTCGGTGAGCATGCTCTTCCGCGGGCCGATGGAGGCGCCGGAGGAGATCGCTGAGCGGCTCGGGGTGGCTGTGGGGACTCAGGTGCTGGCCCGACGGCGGCTGTACTTCCGGGACGGGACGCCGGTGGAGACGGCTACGTCGTACCTGCCGTGGGACGTCGCGAAGGATATCCCCGAACTCTTCGCCGACAACCCGGGGCCCGGCGGTATCTACGCCCGGCTGGAGGATCACGGTCACGTCTTCGCGGAGTTCGTGGAGACGCTCCAGGCCCGGCCGGCTGCCAAGGCTGAAGCCACCGAGCTGTCGCTGAGCCCCGGCTCCCCGGTCGTCCACCTGCTGCGGAACGCGGTCACGGAGGAGGGGCGCGTGGTCGAGGTCTGCGACACCCTCATGGCTGCTGACCAGTTCGTCTTCGAGTACCGGATCCCCGCGCGCGACTGACGCCCGGTCAACTCTCCACAGCCCGCCGTGAGTTTCCCTTCGCGGCGGGTTGACTCATGTATAGGAGTCGTGCACTCTTCTTCATGTAACTCCTATACAGGAGTGAAGGAGCTTGACCTCTATAGAGGAGTGATCTGCTGTGCGTCAGATTCCTGTCGACACCTCCGGCGCGACCGTGATGGTCGCCCAGCCCCCGCAGCTCAAGATGCGGGACAAGAAGACCGGTCAGATCGCCCTGGACGGCGACACCGGCAACAACCTCATGACCGTTGACGTGCTGTTCGTGATGAACGGAAACGCCGAGGTCATCCCTGTGACGGTGGCGGAGCCCGACATCTCGGGTGAGCTGGCCATGGGTACCCCCGTCGCGCTGACCGGGCTGGTCGCCCGGCCGTGGGAGAACGAGTTCAACGGCCAGAAGCGCCACGGCATTAGCTTCCGTGCCGTGGCCGTCACCTCGCTCGCGAAGGCTGGCTGATCATGGATGCTTTATGGATCACGCTGCTGGTGGTCCTCGCCGTGGCCCTCGTGCTCGCGCTCCGCTGGCTGCGGCCCACCTGGTACTGGATGACCTTCGGGGTCACCTTCGCGACGGTCCGCGTCCTGACCCGCTATCGGCCGGTGATGGACGCCTGCGGGCTCACCGTCCCGCCCTCCCGCTGGCGGCTGGCACTCGCCCGGGCAGCCAACCGCCCTGTTCCCGAGCCCCGCTCGCCCCGCATCCTGCGGCTTCGCCCCACGGCGACCGGTCTGGTGCTGCGGTTGAAACTCCGGCCGGGCCAGGACGCATTCGACTTCTCCGCCTCCTCCGACCGCCTGCGGCACTCCTTCGCCCTCCACAACGTCGTCTCTCGCGAGATCCGCTCCGGCGTGGTCGAGCTGCGGATGACGGGATACGACGTACTCAGGCGGGTGCGCATGCCTGCGGTCGTTCCCGCTGAGGGGCTCCGGGTGCCGGTAGCACTGCGGGAGGACGGGGAAGTGCACTACCGGGACTACCGGCAGGTCCCGCACGCCCTGAACGTCGGCGCGACGCAGTCGGGGAAGTCTGTGTATCAGCGCACCCTCGTCGCAGGGCTCGCGCCGCAGAACGTCGCCCTCGTCGGCATTGACTGCAAGAACGGGGTGGAGCTCTCTCCACTGGCAGCGCGGTTCACTGCCCTGGCGGACAATCCGGACGCCGCTGTGGACCTGCTGGCCGCTCTCGTCGAGTACATGGGTCGCGTCTACCAGCTCATACGTGCCGAGCAGCGCATCAGCGTCAGCCTGCCGGATGCGGAGATCACCGCCGATATCTGGGATCTGCCCGCGCACTTGCGGCCCGTGCCCGTCGTGCTCCTGGTGGACGAGGTAGCGGAGCTCGCCCTCGCCGCGAGCAGGGCGGATGAAGCCCGGCGGGATCAGATCGTCACCCACCTGGTCCGGCTCTCCCAGCTCGGCCGCGCCGCCGGCATCTACCTGGAGATCTGCGGGCAGCGCTTCGGCTCCGAGCTCGGCAAGGGGATCACCATGCTCCGCGCCCAGCTCACTGGCCGTACTGCCCACCGCGTCAACGACGAGACCTCCGCGAACATGGCCTTCGGGGACATCTCCCCGGACGCCGTCCTCGCCGCCGTCCAGATCGACAAGGACCGCCCCGGCACGGCCGTGGCCGGTGACTCCTCCGGCGGCTGGTCCCGCATCCGGGCCCCGCACACCACGCTCCGCCACGCCGTGGACACCTGCAACGGCCACGCGCACCGCACCCCGGCCATCCCGGAGCTGGAGCTCTTCCGGCCCGCGGTTCCGGTCCGCGTCCTCATCGGCAAGGTCCAGCCGAAGGCCACCGCAGCAGGTGCCTTCTAAGCACTTGTCCCACTCGGTCGGCGCGGCCTCACGCGCCAAGTCCCTACCCGCCCCATGCCTGAAAGGAGGTGAATCCCATGCCCCGCCTGGTTCGTCCGGACGCCGTCCTCGTCCAGGCCGTCATCGCCGGAGCCCTCTCCTTCGCCCACTTGCACGACCTAGCCGAAGCTGCCGGACAGCACGGCTGGAAGGCCTGGGCTTATCCGGTCAGCGTGGACCTGCTCCTCGTCGCCGCTTGGCACCGCCTGCGCAGCTTGCGGGACGCGGGGGAGCCCTCGCGGGCGGCCTGGTCCTGGTTCGCCGTCGCCCTCGCCGCCTCGCTTGGCGCCAACGTCGCCACCGCTGGCCTTCTCGACCTGCGCGACGTCCCGGACTGGCTCCGAATCCTCGTCGCCGGATGGCCCGCGCTCGCCTTCCTCGGTGGAACGCTCCTGGTTCACCGGCCTACGCCCCCCAGCGATCCGGAGCCCCCGCCCGTGGTTGACCGGGCGACAGAACCCGGCGTACAGGCCGACCCGCTCCCCGCCCTGCCCGTGCCTGAGCCGGTCGACACCGTTCCGCCCGCTCTCGTAGCCCATGCCCAGAAGATCGCCGCCGACCACCGCACCCGCACCGGCTCGGACATCGACACCGAGACCCTGCGTTCCCGGCTCGGCGTCCCGTCCCCGATGGCCGAAGCCATCGCTGCCCAGCTCGTCTGAGGAGGCTCGATGCCCGCCCGGATCCACTTTCGCTCGCTCATGAAGATCGGCCCGGTCCAGATCGGCACGTACCGCAACCGCCACGGCCGCGCCAAGGACACCGCCGTCTGCACCTCCGACGGCTGCGGCTGGTCTTCGGACTACAGCTCCTCGACCGCCGCCCAGCTCGCCGCCCGCTCCCACCGCTGCCGCGTCAGCTGACCCCGAAGGAGCTCTCGTGGACGTCCCGCTCTGGCTCGCCCTGATCATCGTCGGCGTTCTCGGCTACAAGCTGATCCGCCCGCCGCTCTGGCTCGTCGCCGTGATCCTCCTCGGCGGCTTCCTCCTCGCGGACAGCTTCCTTGCACCGGCCATCGACACCGCGATCAACAAGTAACCCGACCCGGAAGGAGAACCACATGATCCGGCCCAAGATCCCGGTCAACCCGCTCCCGACCGGCCTCGTCACCCCGCTCGTCCAGCCGATCCCCACTGTTGAGCCCCACCGCGGCACAGCCCCGGTCTGCGACTGCCCCCAGACCCCTGCTCCCGGCCAGCCGGCCTCCCGCGTGCAACTGCCCGCCGTCCGTCTCACTCCGGCCGGCCTCGTTGCCGCCGTCGCCGCTGGGGCGGGCCTGGTCCTCGTTGTCGGCGCGGTGGTCGTCTCGTTGCTCCTGGCCGTCGCCATCACCGGCGCCTCGGTCGCTGTCTGCGCCGTCGTCCTGCGCTCGCTGCTCAACGGCCGACACCACCGCTGACCGGCCCCGGGACGGCCTCAACCGCCAAGTCTCCGCCGTCCCGGCGCCGTGCTCCTGCCCGAACCAGATGATCCGGAAGGAAGCACCATCATGTCCCAGCACCACCACGCCCCGACTCAGGTCTGCCCGAACTGTGACGGCTTCCCCGCCGTGAGGATCTCCCTCGGCGGCCGGGACCGCACCGGTGCCCTGCGCACCATCACCGCCCACTGCCCCGCCTGCCACGGATTGGGCCTGCGCCGCCTTGCTCGAGCTGACCGGCAGGTGACCGCGTGACCGACTCCGCGACCCTCGCGGACCTGGATCCCGGCCTCCTCGGCGACATGCTGAAGGTGGCCGGGGCTCCCGGTTACGCCCGGTGGGAGGACCAGATCCGCCGCACCGGCGGCTGCTCCGACCCGATCCACATCACCGGATGGACCGTCGCCAAAGACAAGACGTCCGGTGCGATCCTGCACCGCTACTCCACCGAGAACGAACCGGGCGCCCGACTCCGGATCGCCTGCGGCAACCGTCGAGCCTCCCGCTGCCCTGCCTGCGCCTGGACCTACTCCGGGGACACCTACCACCTGATCCGGGCCGGGCTCGCGGGAGACGACCGTCGCGACATCCCCGCCGCCGTCCGCGAGCACCCCCGCGTCTTCGCCACCCTCACCGCGCCGTCCTTCGGCCCGGTTCACAACCGCCCCGCCGGCCGCCCGTGCCGCTGCGGCAAGCACCACCAGGAGGACGCGCCCGAACTGGGTACCGCCCTCGACCCGGCCACGTACGACTACGCCGCTGCCGTCCTTTTCAACAACCACGCCGGTCAGCTTTGGCAGCGCTTTACCACCCGGCTTCGCCGCGAGATCGCCGCCCGCGCCGGACTGACTCAACGCGAAATCAAGGAGGAGGCTCGGATCTCCTACGGCAAGGTCGCCGAGTTCCAGAAGCGCGGCGCCGTCCACTTCCACGCCGTGATCCGCGTCGACGGACCCAGCGGCCCGGACACTCCGCCGCCGGCCTGGGCCACGACCGGACTCCTCGACCGCTCCGTCCGCGCCGCCGTCGCCCATACGTACACCTCGGTCACGGTCCCGGCGGCCGCCGACCAGCCCGCCCGGATCTTTCGTTGGGGCACGCAGCTGGACGTCCGCCCCATCAAGGCCTTCGGCGACGGTTCGGACATCACCGAGCAGGCCGTGGCCTCGTACGTCGCCAAGTACGCGACCAAGGCCGCCGAGAACACCGGCACCCTCGACCGCCGTATCGGCAACCGCGAGGCCCTGGTCCTCCTCGATGTCCCCGACCACGCCGCCCGCCTGGTCGCGGCCTGCCTCGACCTGGACCTGCTCTACCCGGACCGCCGCCTCGCGGCCTGGTCGCACATGCTCGGCTTCCGCGGCCACTTCTCCACCAAGTCCCGCCGGTACTCCACCACCCTCGGTGCCCTGCGCCAGACCCGCGCCGACTATCGCGCCGCCCAGGAACGCGAAGCCCGTGGCCTGGACGACGTGGAGCCGGACAGCGTGCTCGTCCTCGCCTCCTGGCAGTACGCCGGCCACGGCCACAGCCCGGGGGAGTCGGTACTGGCCGCCACCATCGCCCGCGACATTCAGCTGAACCGCCAGACCGCCCGCGAAGCCCTGCAAGGAGAGCAGCATGAATGAGCGCTACCTCAGCGTCGTCCAGGTCGCCGAACTGCTCGGCACCACCGTCCGATTCCCCCGGCGGCTGGTGGAAGAGCGGCGGATCACCTACGTGAAAGTCGGGCGGCACGTGCGGATTCCCGAGAGTGCCGTACGGGCGTACATCGACGCTCACACCATCGAGCCGCGTAGGAGCCGTCTGGGGGTGGCTGCCTGATGGCCGGAAAGCGCCGTCCATTCGGCCGGGTCCGGAAGTTGCCCTCCGGCCGGTACCAGGCCCGGTACCTCGGCCCGGACGGGCAGCTCCGTCCCGCGCCGGAGACCTTCCGGACCAAGCGGGACGCGGACGACTGGCTCGCCGACAAGCAGACCGAGATGCGTAAGGGGGACTGGCAGGACCCGGACGCCGGGAAGGTCGCCTTCGGGCCGTACGCCGTCGCCTGGATCAAAGAGCGCGAGCTGACCAGCACCACGCGCCAGCTCTACGGCTCGCTCCTCAAGCACCACCTGGAGCCGGTCCTCGGCGCCGTCAACCTGGCGGAGATCTCGCCGCCCCTCGTACGGAGCTGGCGTGCCGACAAGCTCGCCGCCGGCACCGGCCCCACCACGGTGGCCAAGGCCTACGCCCTGCTCCGCGCCATCCTGGGGACGGCCGTGTCCGACGAGCTGATCCGGCGGAACCCCTGCCAGGTCAAGGGCGCCAGTTCCGTACACACCCCGGAACGTCCGACCGCCACGGTCAACGAGGTCTACGCGCTGGCCGAGGCGATCCAGCCGCGCTACCGCGCCCTCGTCCTCATGGCCGGCTTCCTCGGACTGCGCTGGGGTGAGCTGATCGGCCTCCACCGGCGGGACGTGGACCTAGAGGGCGGGACCGTACGCGTCCGGCGGGCCGTCGCCGAGCTGAGCAACGGTCAGCGGGAGATCAAGGCTCCGAAGAGTGCCGCAGGTAAGAGGACGGTCTCCATCCCCGGGGTGATCCTCCCGGACATCCGCCAGCACCTGAAGCGGTACGCCGAGCCCGGCGCCGACGGGCGTGTCTTCGTTGGCGCCAAGGGGGCGACTCCGCGCCGGAACCATTTCAACCGGCTCTGGCACAAGGCGTGCGGCGAGGCGGGGGTCAAGGGGCTGCATTTCCATGACCTTCGGCACACGGGCAATACGCTCGCCGCCTCAACAGGTGCCAGTACGCGGGAGTTGATGACGCGCATGGGCCACAGCACCGCTCGCGCCGCGCTGATCTACCAGCACGCCAGCGCCGATCGGGACCGGCTGATCGCCAACGCGCTGAGTGGGCTTGTGAAGAAGGGCCGCAGGGCAGGCAAGGGCACGGAGGAAGATCCGCGGGGCAAGGGGCACGCAGGGGGCACGCGGAGCTGATCGGAGCCCCGGGAACGACGAAGGGCCAAGTCGAGGAGATGTCCTCTGACCTGGCCCTTTGTGTTTCAGAGCGGGTGACGGGAATCGAACCCGCGTAGCTAGTTTGGAAGACTAGTGCTCTACCATTGAGCTACACCCGCAGCATGCGCCACAGGTCCGGGGACCGTGGCACGGACAGCATCCTAGCGGGTCGTGCCGGGGGAGTGCACACCGCATTCGAGTGTGCCGCGAGGGGGTGCCGGGGAGTCGGTGCGGAGGTCGCCGGGGATACCGGCGGGAAACTCCGGAAACCCCGCGCATCGGAGGGTCTCCGGGCATGTACCCTACGTGTCGCACCGACGGGGTGTGGCGCAGCTTGGTAGCGCGTCCGCTTTGGGAGCGGAAGGTCGTCGGTTCGAATCCGGCCACCCCGACCACCAGCAGTGTCTCCTTCGAGCCATCGGGGGCCACCACAAGATCGCGTTGTGGGCTGATTGCCGCTTGCGGTTACTATGCAAGCTGCGTGCCCGTGTGTCTGATGTACCGGGCCGAAGTCCGCCGAACCGCTGAATCTCAGCGTGACGGCAGAATCCCCAGCAGTCAGCCACAAGGAGACCGAACCGTGAAGAGCGCCGTGGAGACCCTGAACCCGACTCGGGTTCGGCTCACTGTTGAGGTGCCCTTCGAGGAGCTCAAGGACAGCCTCGACGCGGCGTACAAGAAGATCAACCAGCAGGTCACGGTGAAGGGCTTCCGCAAGGGCAAGATCCCGGCCCGGGTCATCGACCAGCGCTTCGGCCGCGGTGCGGTGCTGGAGGAGGCCGTCAACGACGCCCTCCCGAAGTTCTACACCGAGGCGGTCAACGAGGCCGACCTGAACCCGCTGGGCCAGCCCGAGGTCGACATCACGGAGCTGAAGGACGGCGAGCTGCTGGCCTTCACCGCCGAGGTCGACGTGCGCCCCGAGATCGAGATCCCGGACTACTCCGGCATCGAGGTCGAGGTCGACGCCATCGAGGTCTCCGACGAGGACGTCGAGAAGTCCGTCGAGCAGCTGCGCGGCCGCTTCGCGTCCACCAAGGACGTCGAGCGCGCCGCCGCCGACGGTGACGTCGTCACCATCGACCTCGAGGCCAAGGTCGACGGCGAGGTGCTGGAGGACGGCGTCGCTTCCGACGTGTCCTACACCATCGGCTCGGGCGAGCTCCTCGACGGCATCGACGAGGCCGTCAAGGGCCTCGAGGCCGGTGGCGAGGCCACCTTCACCTCGCAGCTGAAGGGCGGCTCCGCCGAGGGCAAGGACGCCGAGGTCACCGTCAAGGTCACCAAGGTCTCCGCCCGCGAGCTGCCGGAGCTGGACGACGAGTTCGCCCAGATGGCGAGCGAGTTCGACACCCTCGACGAGCTCAAGGCCGACAGCCGCAAGCGCCTCGAGAACATGAAGCAGTACGACCAGGCCACGCAGGCCCAGGAGCGCGTCCTGGAGAAGCTGCTGGAGCTCGTCGAGGTCCCGATCCCCGAGAAGCTGCTCGCGGACGAGGTCCAGACCCGCAAGCACAACCTCGAGCACCACCAGCTCGGCCAGATGGGTCTGACCATCGAGAAGTACCTGGAGTTCCAGGGCAAGACGGTCGAGGAGTTCGAGGCCGAGACCTCCGAGCAGGCCGTCAAGGGCATCAAGACCCAGTTCGTCCTCGACGCGCTGGTCAACAAGGAGAAGCTGGGCGTCGACCAGGAGGAGCTCACCGAGCACCTCATGCGCCGCGCCGCCTCCTCCGGCATGTCCCCCGACCAGTTCGCCCAGGCCGTCGTCGAGGGCGGCCAGGTCCCGATGCTGGTCGGCGAGGTCGCCCGCGGCAAGGCCCTCGCGGTCGTCGTCGAGGCCGCCAAGGTCGTCGACACCAACGGTGAGGTCATCGACCTCTCCGACGAGGACGAGGACGAGGCCGCCGAGACGGTCGAGGCCGACGCCGACGCCGAGGCGAAGGCCGACGAGGCCAAGTAGCACCCCGGGCGAAGCCCACTGAGCAGTGCCCCGAAGGGCCCGGACGCCGGCGCGTCCGGGCCCTTCCGCACTCCCCCCGGAAGGGCCCGGGACCTTGCGCTCCGAGCGAACAGTTCGGGAAGCGGGATGGCGTTGTCCTACCTGCGCGTTAGGGTCCATGAATACGAGGGCACGGGAGTAACCGGATGCCGGCGGACTCGTCCGCACGGCAGGGCCGCGCCCCAGAACGAGACGCTGAGACGGCACATGGCCGTCGGAGACGAGCAGGTGGATACGTGACGAATCTGATGCCTTACGCCGCGGGTGAGCCGTCCATCGGTGGCGGCCTCGGCGACCATGTCTACAACCGGCTGCTCGGCGAGCGCATCATCTTCCTCGGCCAGCAGGTCGACGACGAGATCGCCAACAAGATCACGGCGCAGCTCCTCCTCCTCGCGGCCGAGCCCGAGAAGGACATCTACCTGTACATCAACAGCCCCGGTGGCTCGGTGACGGCGGGCATGGCGGTGTACGACACCATGCAGTACATCCCGAACGACGTCGTCACCATCGGCATGGGCATGGCCGCCTCGATGGGCCAGTTCCTGCTCACCGGTGGCGCCAAGGGCAAGCGCTTCGCCCTGCCGAACACCGACATCCTGATGCACCAGGGCTCCGCCGGCATCGGCGGCACCGCGTCGGACATCAAGATCCAGGCCCAGTACCTGCTGCGCACCAAGCAGCGCATGGCCGAGATCACCGCGTTCCACTCGGGCCAGACCGTCGAGGCGATCATCCGCGACGGCGACCGCGACCGCTGGTTCACCGCCGTGGAGGCCAAGGAGTACGGCCTGATCGACGAGATCATCTCGGCCGCGTCCAACGTGCCGGGCGGCGGCGGCACCGGGGCCTGACCCAAGGCCCCCCGCCAGCACCGAGCAGCCGACAGCCCGCAGAACGCCACCAGGATGGTGAACACCCAGATGCAGAACAACTTCTCCGCGAGCGGCCTCTACTCCGGCCCGCAGGTGGACAACCGCTACGTCATCCCGCGCTTCGTCGAGCGCACCTCGCAGGGCGTGCGCGAGTACGACCCGTACGCGAAGCTGTTCGAGGAGCGCGTGATCTTCCTCGGCGTGCAGATCGACGACGCCTCGGCCAACGACGTCATGGCGCAGCTGCTGTGCCTGGAGTCGATGGACCCGGACCGCGACATCTCGATCTACATCAACAGCCCCGGCGGCTCCTTCACCGCGCTGACGGCGATCTACGACACGATGCAGTTCGTGAAGCCGGACATCCAGACGGTCTGCATGGGCCAGGCGGCCTCCGCCGCCGCGGTCCTGCTCGCCGCCGGCACCCCCGGCAAGCGCATGGCCCTGCCGAACGCCCGCGTGCTGATCCACCAGCCCTCCGGCGGCACCGGCCGTGAGCAGCTCTCCGACCTGGAGATCGCGGCCAACGAGATCCTGCGCATGCGCGACCAGCTGGAGACCATGCTGGCCAAGCACTCGACGACGCCGATCGAGAAGATCCGCGACGACATCGAGCGCGACAAGATCCTCACGGCCGAGGACGCCCTCGCGTACGGCCTGATCGACCAGATCATCTCCACCCGCAAGAGTTCGCACTGATCCTTGCCGCCAGTTGGCGTGGACGCGCCGCCGCATTCGGCGATGTGAACCACGTCAAGGGGGCCCCGCACGGGGCCCCCGGCAAGGTACCGTCGGATATGAGGCACCAGGAGCGCTGAACCAGGCGTCTCCCAGGCGAAGGGGAAGCACCTCGTGGCACGCATCGGTGACGGCGGCGACCTGCTCAAGTGCTCGTTCTGCGGAAAGAGCCAGAAGCAGGTGAAGAAGCTCATCGCAGGACCCGGTGTGTACATCTGCGACGAGTGCATCGACCTCTGCAACGAGATCATCGAAGAGGAGCTCGCGGAGACCTCCGAGGTCCGGTGGGAGGAACTCCCCAAGCCCCGTGAGATCTACGAGTTCCTGGAGAGCTACGTCGTCGGCCAGGAGCCGGCGAAGAAGGCGCTCTCCGTCGCGGTGTACAACCACTACAAGCGGGTCCAGGCCGGCGAGAACGGCGGCGCGCAGGGCCGCGAGGACGCGATCGAGCTCGCGAAGTCGAACATCCTGCTGCTGGGCCCCACCGGCTCCGGCAAGACCCTCCTCGCCCAGACGCTCGCGCGCATGCTGAACGTCCCGTTCGCCATCGCCGACGCGACGGCGCTGACGGAGGCCGGGTACGTCGGCGAGGACGTCGAGAACATCCTGCTCAAGCTGATCCAGGCCGCGGACTACGACGTCAAGAAGGCCGAGACCGGGATCATCTACATCGACGAGATCGACAAGGTCGCCCGCAAGAGCGAGAATCCGTCGATCACGCGCGATGTCTCGGGCGAGGGCGTCCAGCAGGCCCTCCTCAAGATCCTCGAGGGCACGACGGCGTCCGTCCCCCCGCAGGGCGGCCGCAAGCACCCGCACCAGGAGTTCATCCAGATCGACACGACGAACGTGCTCTTCATCGTGGGCGGCGCCTTCGCCGGCCTGGAGAAGATCATCGAGTCGCGTGCGGGAGCCAAGGGCATCGGCTTCGGGGCGACGATCCGCTCGAAGCGCGAGATCGAGGCGAGCGACCAGTTCCAGGAGGTCATGCCGGAGGACCTGGTCAAGTTCGGGATGATCCCCGAGTTCATCGGCCGTCTCCCCGTGCTGACCTCGGTGCACAACCTGGACCGCGAGGCCCTGCTCCAGATCCTCATCGAGCCGCGCAACGCCCTGGTGAAGCAGTACCAGCGGCTGTTCGAACTCGACGGCGTGGAACTGGACTTCGAGCGCGAGGCGCTCGAGGCGATCGCCGACCAGGCGATCCTCCGCCAGACGGGCGCGCGCGGCCTGCGCGCCATCATGGAGGAGGTCCTGATGTCGGTGATGTACGAGGTCCCGTCCCGCAAGGACGTGGCCCGCGTGGTCATCACGGCGGACGTGGTCCGCTCCAACGTCAACCCGACGCTGGTCCCCCGCATCGTCCCGAAGGACCAGGGCCCGCACGAGAAGTCGGCGTAACCGCACGGAGCACGGAGCACGGAGCACGCAGAAGGGGCGCCCCCGACCGGGGGCGCCCCTTCTGCGCGTGGTGCCGGCCCGTTACTTCTTGACGCGGGCCGTCTTGTAGAGCTTCGCGGTGAGGTCCGCGGTCTGCTCCAGGGTGTAGCCCGACTTGCCGGAGATGATGGAGGCCATCTCCATGGAGGTGACCGTGCTCAGGGTGCTGTAGTCACCCCAGATGCAGATCGGGAGGGTGAACTCCTTCGGGCCCTTGGCGGCCGCGTCCTTGGAGGAGAACTTGGCCTCCTGGCACTTCATCACGGCGCCCTCGAACCCGGCCGGGCTCATCGTCTTGGGGCTGCCGATGAGGTCCACGGTCGTCTTGCTGTCGCCCTTGGTGGCCTCCAGCTTGGCCAGGGCGAAGTAGGCGTCCACGGCCTTCTCCGGGTCCTCGATCTCGCCGTAGACGCCCGAGAAGTTGAGGAGCTTGCCGGCCAGGGGGTTCGCCGGGTCACCGGACTGGTAGGTCATGCCGACCTGGGTGGGGTTCTTCACGCCCACTCCCTCGGCTTCCTTCTTGTCCTTGTCGGTGAAGGCCTTCTCCTTGTACTTCGGGTCCTTCTTGAACTCGTCGACCGACTCCGGGGCCACCAGCTTGTAGCCCTTGGTGTCGGCGGAGATGGCACCGCCCGCGCCGCCGCCCAGGAAGTACCAGCCGCCGCCCGCGATCACCGCGACCGCGACGATCACGCCGATGACCACGCCGGCCTTGGACTTCTTCGGCGGCTGCTGCGGGGGCATCCCGCCGTACGGGGGCTGCTGCGGGTAGCCGTAGCCCGGCTGCTGCTGTGGCTGCTGCGGGTAGCCCTGCGGCGGGACGCCCGGCTGCTGCGGGTAGCCGTAGCCGGGCTGGGGCGCGGGCTGGCCGTAGGGGCCCGGCGGCGGCGGGGGCTGCTGCCCGTACGGCCCGGGCTGCTGCGGCTGCTGTCCGTACGGTCCCGGCTGGTTGTAGCTCATTCCGCGTCCCCCTGTGAGGTTGCTTATCTGTTTCACACATCCTGTCGGAAGCCGGGAGCGGACAGGGCGCCGGGCCCCCCGATTACCGGTTTCATGACTCGACTGTGACGGCCCTAAACTGTGCCCGTGACCGAGAACACGCAGACACCCAGCAGCCCCAACTCCGAACTGCCGACCCAGTACGCGCCGGCCGAGGTAGAGGGGAAGCTCTACGAGCGCTGGGTGGAGCGTGGGTACTTCACGGCCGATCCCGCGAGCGAGAAGCCCGCGTACACCATCGTCATCCCGCCGCCGAACGTCACCGGCTCCCTGCACCTGGGGCACGCCTTCCAGCACACGCTCATGGACGCCCTGACCCGCCGCAAGCGGATGCAGGGCTACGAGTCGCTGTGGCTGCCCGGCATGGACCACGCCGGCATCGCCACCCAGAACAAGGTCGAGCAGCAGCTCGCCGAGGAGGGCAAGTCCCGCCACGACCTGGGCCGCGAGGAGTTCGTCGAGCGGGTCTGGCAGTGGAAGGAAGAGTACGGCGGCAAGATCCTCGGCCAGATGCGGCGGCTGGGTGACGGCGTCGACTGGAGCCGCGAGCGGTTCACCATGGACGAGGGCCTGTCCAAGGCCGTCCAGACGATCTTCAAGAAGCTCTTCGACGACGGGCTCATCTACCGCGCCGAGCGCATCATCAACTGGTGCCCCCGCTGTCTGACGGCCATCTCCGACATCGAGGTGGAGTACCAGGAGGACGCGGGCGAGCTCGTCTCGATCAAGTACGGCGAGGGCGAGGACACCCTGGTCGTCGCGACGACGCGGGCCGAGACGATGCTCGGTGACACGGCCGTCGCCGTCCACCCGGACGACGAGCGGTACGCGCACCTCGTCGGCAGGCAGATCAAGCTGCCGCTGACCGACCGGACCATCCCGGTCGTCGCGGACACGCACGTCGACCCGGAGTTCGGCACCGGCGCCGTCAAGGTGACCCCGGCGCACGACCCGAACGACTTCGCCATCGGGCAGCGCCACGGCCTGCCCAACATGACGATCATGGACGAGCACGGCATCATCACCGTGCACGGCCCCTTCCTGGGCCTGGACCGCTACGAGGCGCGTTCCGCGGTCGTCGGCGCCCTGCGCGAGCAGGGCCGCATCGTCGCCGAGAAGCGCCCGTACCTGCACTCCGTCGGGCACTGCTCGCGTTGCCGCACCACCGTCGAGCCCCGCCTGTCCCTGCAGTGGTGGGTCAAGGTCGACACGCTCGCCAAGGCCGCCGGCGACGCGGTCCGTGACGGCCGGGTCTCGATCCACCCCGAGGAGATGTCGAAGCGCTACTTCGACTGGGTCGACAACCTCAACGACTGGTGCATCTCGCGCCAGCTGTGGTGGGGCCACCGCATCCCGGTCTGGTACGGCCCCGAGGGCGAGGTCGTCTGCGTCGGACCGGACGACGAGGCGCCGACGGGCGAGGGCTGGATCCAGGACACCGACGTCCTCGACACCTGGTTCTCGTCCGGCCTGTGGCCCTTCTCGACGCTCGGCTGGCCGGAGAAGACCCCGGACCTGGCGAAGTTCTACTCCACCGACGTCCTGGTCACCGGCCACGACATCATCTTCTTCTGGGTCGCCCGGATGATGATGTTCGGCCTGTACGCCATGGACGGCGAGGCGCCGTTCAAGACGATCGCGCTGACCGGCCTGGTCCGCGACGAGCGCGGCAAGAAGATGTCGAAGTCCTTCGGCAACGTGGTCGACCCGCTGGACTGGATGGACAAGTACGGCTCCGACGCCGTCCGCTTCACCCTGGCCAAGGGCGCCAACCCCGGCACCGACGTCCCGATCGGCGAGGACTGGGTCCAGGCGTCGCGCAACTTCGCCAACAAGATCTGGAACGCCACCCGCTTCGCGCTGATGAACGGTGCGACGATCGAGGGCGAGCTGCCGCCGGTCGAGCGGATGTCGGCGACCGACCGCTGGATCCTGTCCCGTCTGAACAAGACCGTCGCGCAGGTGGACGCGTACTACGAGGACTTCCAGTTCTCGAAGCTCAGCGAGGCCCTCTACCACTTCGCGTGGGACGAGGTCTTCGACTGGTACGTCGAGCTGTCCAAGACGACCTTCTTCGCGGGCGGCGAAGGGGCGGAGGTCTCCGGCCGGGTCCTCGGCGAGGTCCTGGACACGACCCTGCGCCTGCTGCACCCGGTGGTCCCCTTCGTCACCGAGACCCTGTGGACCACGCTCACCGGCGGCGAGTCCCTCGTCGTCGCGGACTGGCCGAAGGACAGCGGCTTCCGCGACGAGGCCGCCGAGGCCGAGATCGAGAACCTGCAGGCCGTCGTCACCGAGGTCCGCCGCTTCCGTGCCGACCAGGGTCTGCAGCCGGGCCAGAAGGTCCCGGCCCGCCTGGACCTCAGCGGTACGGCGCTGGCCGCGCACGAGGGCGCCATCCGCCAGCTGCTGCGCCTCCAGCCGGAGGGCGACTCCTTCAGCGCCACCGCGACCCTCCCGGTCGGCGGCGCCACCGTCGCGCTCGACCTGTCGGGCACCATCGACGTGGCCGCCGAGCGCAAGCGCCTGAGCAAGGACCTGGCCGCCGCCGAGAAGGAGAAGCAGCAGGCCGAGGGCAAGCTCGGGAACGAGGCCTTCCTGGCCAAGGCCCCCGACAACGTCGTGGACAAGATCAAGGGCCGCCTCGCGAAGGCCGAGGCGGACATCACCCGGATCCGGGCGCAGCTGGACGGCCTCCCCGCGGCCCAGTAGCCCCCAGCAGTACGAGGAAGGCCCCCACGCCGTCGGTCGACGTGGGGGCCTTCCTCCGTATGGCTTCCCCGCGAGGGGGCCGGCATCACAGCAGGCGGGCGCCGAACTCGGTCAGGATCAGCACGGCCACCACCGCGTAGGCGGTCAGCGGCACCAGCCAGTGGGGGAGCGCCCGCAGCCGGGAGCCGGGGCCCGCCAGGTGCCGGGTGACGTACCAGAACAGCGGGATCATCACCGCCCACACGACCATGCACCACGGGCACAGCGCGCCGATCACGTAGAGGCACTGGCCGATCAGCCAGACCGTGAAGGCGAACCCCGCGGCGACCCCGGCCCACAGCCCCCGCCACAGCCGGCGGGGGAACACCGCCCCGGCCACCAGTGCCACGCCCAGGCCGGAGAGCGCGGCGAAGCCGGCCAGGCCGAGCAGCATGTTGGGGAACCCGAGCAGGTTGCCCTGCCAGGTGGTCATCACGTCTCCGCAGCTGAGGACGGCGCTGACATTGCATCCCGGGGTGAAGCGGGGGTCCTCGAGGGTGCGGATGCGGTCGTACGTGAGGACGCCGGAGGCCAGGGTGCCGAGCAGCCCGCCGATCAGCACGAGCAGTGCCGTGCCCCGAGTGGTGGTCATTCCTCCGACGGTACGAGGGGCTGGCGGGCCCGCGGCAGGGCGGAAGGTCGCCGGAGAACGGGACCTCCGGCCTGTCCGAAGTGCCCTATATCACTCGTTATCCCGTCCGTGCGGATCCCGTTCCGGGGGACGACCACGGATGATGGAGGGCATGCACGTCAAGCCCGCCGCCTCGGCGCTCCACCGGGTCGTGGCCTCGGGCCGCCGGCTCACCGAGAGCTGGGCCGGCTCCCCGCGGGCGCTGGACGTGCTGACGGCGCTCAGCTGCCTGGCTCTGATGGCGCTGGACATCCCCGGCCTCGCGGCCGCCGACAACTCGCTCAACGGGCCGCTCGCCGCCGCCGTGCTCGCCGTCGGCTGTTCGAGCCTGCTGGTGCGCCGCAGGCTGCCCTGGATCTCCTACCTGGCCGCGCTGCTCTTCGTCGGCTGGCTGCACGAGCTGACGCTGATCCAGTTCGCGCTCTACTCGGTCGGCCGCTACCGGGGCCGCCGGGCCGGCATCCTGGCCACCCTCGGGTACGTGGCCTTCGCGCTGGCCCTGTTCTACGGGGTGCCGGAGTGGCCCGCGTCCCGGGCCGAGACCTTCAGCGGGTTCCTCGGCGTGGTCGTGCCCATCGGGGTGCTCGCCTCGGCCGTCGGCATCGCCGCGTACCGGCACGACCTGGTGTCGGAGCTGACGGCGGGGCGGGCCGAGTCCGCCGTGCTCCACGCCGTGCAGCAGGAGCGCACCTCGGTCGCCCGGGACGTCCACGACTTCGTCGGGCGGGAGCTGACCCTGCTGACGGTGCGCTCCGAGGTGCTGTCCTCGCGGGCCCGCGAGACGGCGTACGCCAAGGACTTCGAGGAGCTGGCCGACACCGCGCGCCGGGCCCACCTGGTGCTCAACGAGATCATCGTGCAGCGCGGCGGGCGGACCTCGACCCCGGGGGTGGAGGGGCTGGCCGCGCTGGCGGAGGAGAGCGGGCGGGCCGGTTCGCCCGTCCGGCTCGCCATGGACCCGGCGGTGCACGCGCTGTCGCCGCTGCGGCAGGCGGCCGTCTACCGGGTGGTGCAGGAGTGCCTGACCAACGCGGCCAAGCACGCCCACGGCGAGACCATCGACGTGTCGATCGGGGTGGAGGGGTCGCGCCTGCGCATCGCCGTCAGCAACGCGCTGGCGGAGGGGACCCCGGGCCGGGCGCCCGTCTCGGCGGGTTCGGGCACGGCGAGCATGGGCGAGCGGGTGCGCAGCCTGGGCGGTGAGCTGACGGCCCGGCGCACGGAGGGCTCGTACGAGGTCGTCGCCAG
The DNA here is from genome assembly GCF_040652335.1 of Streptomyces sp. NPDC048270. Lineage (NCBI taxonomy): Bacteria > Bacillati > Actinomycetota > Actinomycetes > Kitasatosporales > Streptomycetaceae > Streptomyces > Streptomyces sp. NPDC048270. Next base: position 16,869 of record NZ_JBEZLV010000004.1, on the reverse strand, counting down.
CCTGCCGCGGGGCTAGGCCGTCCCTTTCGTCCCGGCGTCAGCCCTTGGCCGGGGCCGGCAGGCTGCCCAGGGTGTCCAGGTCCTCGACGCAGCGGCCCGACCCCAGCGCCACGCAGTCCAGCGGGTTGTCGGCGACGAAGACCGGGATGCCGGTCGCGGAGGCCATCCGCAGGTCCAGGCCGGGGAGCAGGGCGCCGCCGCCGGTCAGCACGATGCCGTGTTCCATCACGTCGCCGGAGAGCTCGGGCGGGCACTCCTCCAGGGTGGTGCGGACGGCGGCGATGATCGCCTCGACCGGTTCGTCCAGGGCGGCCCGTACGTCCGGGGCGGTCAGCTCCAGGGTCCTGGGCATGCCGCCGACCTTCTCGCGGCCGCGCACGGTGAAGGTGCGGGTCTCCAGCTCCGGCCGGTCCGGGACGGGCCAGGCCGACCCGATGCCGACCTTGACGTCCTCGGCGGTGCGCTCGCCGATGAGCAGCGCGTGCTCCTTGCGGACGTGGTCGATGATCGCCGCGTCCAGCCGGTCCCCGCCGACGCGCAGGGACTGGGAGGTGACGATGCCGCCGAGCGAGATGACGGCGACCTCGCAGGTGCCGCCGCCGATGTCCACGACCATGGAGCCGCGCGGTTCGGCCACCGGGAGCCCGGCGCCGATGGCCGCGGCCATCGGCTCCTCGATGAGGTGGACGGCCTTGGCCCCGGCCCGGGTGGAGGCGTGGACGATGGCCCGGCGCTCGACGGGGGTGACCCCGGACGGTACGCAGATCACCATGCGGGTGCGGGTCCGCCGGCCGGGGACCGCCTTGCGCACGAAGTGCCGGATCATCTCCTCGGCGGCCTCGTAGTCGCAGATCACGCCGTCCCTGAGGGGGCGGATGGCGGTGATGGAGCCGGGGGTGCGGCCGATGGTCTCCTTGGCCTCCGCCCCGACGGCCAGCGCGGTGGTGGTGCCCGCCTTCACGGCGACCACGGACGGCTCATTGAGCACGATTCCGTGGCCCCGTGCGTAGACCAGGGTGTTCGCGGTCCCCAGGTCTATCCCTATGTCGCGGCTGGATGCTGTCTTGTTGCTGCTGGCCTGCGGCATTTGTTCCCCAATCTCCTGCCCGCAAGGCTTGCATAACGATCTGGTCGCTCCGCCGGGCGAAAGTCCCGAAACGCCCGGGCCGAAGGTCCTGCCGGTCCTCGTCCGTAGACTGGCTCCGTGAGTGAGCAGCAGCCCGAGAGCCACGACCGCGACCCCGAGATCGAATTCGAGGGGTCCGCCGAGCCCGACGAGTTCGACCAGATCGTGGCCGAAGAGTCCGACCGCGACCCCGACCTGGCGGTGATCGAGGCCGGCAGCCGCACCCTGCGCGCCCAGGCCGGACCGCCCCAGGGCGACCCGGTGCCCGCCCGGCCCGCCGACCCGGAGATCGCCAAGGCGCTGCTGGAGGTGGAGCAGGAGCTGTCCACGCGCTGGGGCGAGACCAAGCTGGAGCCGTCGGTGACGCGGATCGCCGCGCTGATGGACGTCCTGGGCGAGCCGCAGCGCGCGTACCCCTCCATCCACGTCACCGGTACGAACGGCAAGACCAGCACGGCCCGCATGATCGAGGCCCTGCTGAACGCCTTCGAGCTGCGCACCGGCCGCTACACCAGCCCGCACGTGCAGTCGGTCACCGAGCGGATCAGCCTCGACGGGGCGCCCATCACCGCGGAGCGGTTCGTCGAGACGTACCACGACATCAAGCCGTACGTGGAGATGGTCGACGCGTCCGAGGAGTACCGGCTGTCGTTCTTCGAGGTGCTCACCGGGATGGCGTACGCGGCCTTCGCGGACGCCCCGGTGGACGCGGCCGTGGTCGAGGTCGGCATGGGCGGCACCTGGGACGCGACCAACGTCATCGACGGCTCGGTCGCCGTGGTCACCCCGATCAGCCTGGACCACACCGACCGGCTCGGCGGCACGCCCGGCGAGATCGCCCAGGAGAAGGGCGGCGTCATCAAGCAGGGCGCCACCGTGATCCTGGCGCAGCAGCCGGTGGACGCGGCGCAGGTGCTGCTGAAGAAGGCCGTCGAGGTCGACGCGACGGTGGCCCGTGAGGGCATGGAGTTCGGCGTGGTCGCGCGCGAGGTCGCGGTCGGCGGGCAGCAGCTGACGCTGCGCGGGGTCGGCGGTGAGTACGACGGCATCTTCCTGCCGCTGTACGGGGCGCACATGGCGCACAACGCGGCGGTGGCGCTGGCCGCGGTCGAGGCCTTCTTCGGGGTCGGGACCGGCGGCCCGGAGCACGCGCGGGTGCTGGACGCGGACACCGTGCGCAAGGCCTTCGCGTCGGTGACCTCGCCGGGCCGCATGGAGGTCGTGCGGCGCAGCCCGACGGTGGTGCTGGACGCGGCGCACAACCCGGCGGGGGCGGCGGTCACCGCGGACGCGGTCACCGAGTCCTTCGGGTTCAGCCGGCTGATCGGCGTGGTGGCCGCGAGCGAGGGCAAGGACGTCCGCGGGGTGCTCGAGGCCTTCGAGCCGATCTTCGCGGAGGTGGTGGTGACGGAGAACTCCAGCCACCGCTCGCTGGGCGCGGACGAGCTGGCGGCCGTCGCGGTCGAGGTGTTCGGCCAGGACCGGGTGCAGGTGGAGCCGCGGCTGGACGACGCCCTGGAGGCGGCGATCACCCTGGCGGAGGAAGAGGCCGAGTACGGAGGGGCCGGGGTCCTGGTGACCGGTTCCGTGATCACGGTGGGCGAGGCCCGCCTGCTGCTGAAGAGGGGCTGAGGATGCGCACGCTGTGTGCGAGCACGCTGATCGGCGAGTTCTTCGTGATCGGGTTCGCGGGCCTGGTGGCCATGAAGGATCCCGGCCTGACCCAGACCGCGGTGTGGACGGTGTGCGGGGTCACGATGCTGCTCTCGGTGCTGCTGTGCGGGATGCTGTCGCGCCCCGGGGCGGTCCAGCTGGGCTGGGCCCTGCAGATCGGCCTGATCGTGAGCGGGTTCGTCGTCCCGACGATGTTCTTCCTCGGCGCGGTGTTCGCGGGGCTGTGGTGGTGCTCGGTGCACTACGGCCGCAAGATCGACACGATCAAGGCCCGCTGGGCGGCCACGGCGGAGGCGCCGGCGGCCCCCGGAGCGCCTGACGCTGCGTGACAGCTCGTCCGAACGGCCCTGTAGATTCGTCCCACCGCACCCGTATGCCGCAAGGAGCCGCAACATGACCCAGCGCACCCTCGTCCTGCTGAAGCCCGACGCCGTCCGTCGCGGTCTGGTGGGCGAGATCATCGGCCGTATCGAGCGGAAGGCCGGCTGGACCATCCCCGCGCTGGAGCTGCGCACGCTGGACCAGGAGACGCTCGAGGCGCACTACGGCGAGCACAAGGGCAAGCCGTTCTACGAGCCGCTGATGGGCTTCATGGCCAGCGGCCCGGTCGTGGCCCTGGTCGTCGAAGGGGAACGCGCGATCGAGGGTGTCCGCCAGCTGGCCGGACCCACCGACCCGATCGCGGCGGCGCCGGGCTCCATCCGGGGGGATTTCGGCACGATCGTCCGGGAGAACCTGATCCACGCCTCGGACTCCGAGGAATCCGCGGAGCGCGAGCTGAAGCTCTTCTTCCCGGCGCTCTGACCCTGACGTGACATCAGCCAAATAGCGCTCATGACCTGGGGCGACCGAAGTAATTTCGGTCGCCCTTCGGTATTTCCCCGCAGGAGCGGGAACGCCTGGGCAGAACACGTCGTCACCACTAAGGGGGCGGGTATCCATTCCGGCGGGATTGCCGGAGTCCCGTCGCGCGGTGTCCGTACTCGCGGCACTACGATGGGGCCTCCACCCACACACCCACCTCGCCGACCTGACAGCAGCCGCTATCAACTGGAAGGCCAGACGCTCCTCATGGGGAACAAGGGGAACAACATGTCGTTCATCGGCCGTGACATGGCGATCGACCTCGGGACCGCCAACACGCTGGTGTACGTGAGGGGCCGGGGGATCGTCCTGAACGAGCCGTCCGTGGTCGCCATCAACACGAACACCGGCGGCATTTTGGCGGTCGGCTCCGAGGCGAAGAAGATGATCGGGCGCACGCCCGGCAACATCGTCGCCGTAAGGCCCCTCAAGGACGGCGTCATCGCCGACTTCGAGATCACCGAGCGTATGCTCCGGTACTTCATCCTCAAGATCCACAAGCGCCGCTACCTGGCCCGCCCGCGCGTCGTGGTGTGCGTGCCCTCCGGCATCACCGGAGTCGAGCGGCGCGCCGTCATCGAGGCGTCCACGCAGGCCGGCGCCCGCCAGGTGCACATCATCGAAGAGCCCATGGCCGCCGCCATCGGCTCGGGCCTGCCCGTCCACGAGGCCACCGGCAACATGGTCGTGGACATCGGCGGCGGCACCACCGAGGTCGCCGTCATCTCCCTCGGCGGAATCGTCACGGCACAGTCCATCCGGGTGGCCGGCGACGAGCTCGACAACGCGATCATCCAGCACATCAAGAAGGAGTACTCGCTCCTCCTCGGCGAGCGCACCGCCGAGCAGATCAAGATCACCATCGGGTCGGCGTACGACCTCGACAAGGACGAGCACACCGAGATCCGCGGCCGCGACCTGGTCTCCGGGCTGCCCAAGACGGTCGTCATCTCGGCCGCCGAGGTCCGCAAGGCGATCGAGGAGCCCGTCAACGCCATCGTCGACGCCGTCAAGACCACCCTCGACAAGTGCCCGCCGGAGCTCTCCGGCGACATCATGGACCGCGGCATCGTCCTGACCGGCGGCGGCGCGCTGCTGCGCGGCCTGGACGAGCGGCTGCGGCGCGAGACCGGAATGCCCATCCACATCGCGGAGGACCCGCTCGACTCGGTCGCGCTCGGCTCCGGCAAGTGCGTCGAGGAGTTCGAGGCCCTCCAGCAGGTCCTGGACGCGCAGCCCCGTCGCTGACACACACCCCTCCGTGCCGGAGGGACCATGCGGAACACAAGGATCCGCCGTACGGGTGCTACCGGGCCCGTGCGGCGGATCGTTGATATACAGGCAAAACAACATTCCGACGAGGAAGGCACGGCCGCCGCACGTGAGGGACACACGAGAAAGCCGGCTGCTCCTGGTGCTTCTGATCGCCATCGCGTTCGCACTGATCACGGTGGACATCAGGGCAGGCGAGGCGTCGCCGGTCGACGGTGCCCGGCAGGCCGCCGCAGCGGTCTTCGGCCCGGTCGAGAAGGGCGTGGCCACCGCCGTCGACCCGGTCGCCAACGCCATAGGGGCCGTACGGGACTCCGGGGAGCGCCACAACCGGATCGCCGTGCTGGAGCGCGAGAACGCGGCCCTGAAGGCCAAGCTCGGCAGCGACGAGCAGACCCGCAGCCGCATCCACGAGCTGGACGAGATGCTCAAGCGGGCCGGCGCAGGGCAGTACGGCATCAAGGGCGCCGAGGTCATCGCCATAGGAGCGGCCCAGGGCTTCTCCTGGACGGTCACCATCGACGCCGGCAGCAAGGACGGCATCGAGCGCGACATGACCGTCCTCAACGGGGACGGGCTCGTCGGCCGGGTGACCACCGTCGGCCCCGACACCGCGACCGTCGTCCTCGCCAACGACCCCGACTTCACCGTCGGCACCCGCCTGGAGAAGACGGGCGAACTCGGCTTCGCCACCGGCCAGGGCGACCGCGCCCTGTCCGTCCAGATGCTCAACGGCAAGGCCAAGATCGGCCCCGGAGACCGCCTGGTCACCTTCGGCTCGCACGGCAACAAGCCCTTCGTGCCCGGCGTGCCGATCGGCGAGGTCGTCAAGGTCGACGCCGCCCGCGGCGACCTGACCCGCACCGTCTGGGTGCGGCCGTTCGTCGGCTTCTCGCGCCTGGACATCGTCGGCGTCGTGGTGATGCCGCCGCGCGAGGACCCGCGCGACGCCGTCCTGCCGCCCAAGCCCGAGGCCCCCAAGCCCACCCCGACGGTCACCGTCACGGTCACCCCGTCCGGAACCGCCGGCGCGCCCAGCAAGCCGGCCGACGAGTAGGAGCAGACCGACCATGCGCTTCAACCGGATCCTGCTCTCGGCCACGCTCGTCGTGGTCGCCCTGGTCGTGCAGGTCACCGTCCTGGGCCGGCTCCAACTGCCCGGCGCCGTCCCCGACCTGCTGCTGCTCACCGTCGTCGCCCTCGCACTCGTGTACGGGCACGTCAGCGGCGCCCTCATCGGCTTCTCCGCCGGTCTGCTCGCCGACCTGGCACCCCCCGCCGACCACGCCGCCGGACGGTACGCGCTCGTCCTGTGCGTCATCGGCTACCTGGCCGGGCTGGTGCGCCCCGACAACGGGCGGTTCCGCTCCGCCTGGGGCCCCATGCTCACCGTCGTCGCCGCGGCGATCGGCTCCACCCTGCTCTACGCGGGCGTGGGCGCCCTCGTCGGCGACACCGCCGCCCGCCACGTGGGCCTGACCGGGCTGCTGTTCACCGCCACCCTCTACGACCTGCTGCTCGCGCCGTTCACCGTGCCGTTCATCATGGCGCTGGCCCGGCGCGCCGAGAACGACCCGATGGCCGTCGAGGCCGGCGGCGGTCCGCCGCAGGGCAAGGACGTGTCCTCCGGCTGGCTGGCCGGCGGCACCGGCCTGCGCATCGGCAGCCAGCGCGGCGGCCTGCGGCTCAAGACCGCGCGCGGCCGCGCCAACAAGGCCGTCCGCATAAAGGGCGTCAAGGCCGTCAAGAGCGTGAAGAGCGTCAAAAAGCTGTGAGGGAGGAGCCGACGTGACCAATGTTCCGGAGACCGGCCGCACCTCCCGTGTGCAGATCCGGCTCGTCATCATGCAGGTGCTCGTCCTCTCGATGCTGGTCACCCTCGGCGGGCGCCTGTGGTACCTCCAGGTCCGCAACGGCGAGGAGTACTACCACGAGGCGAAGAGCAACCACGTGCAGCGGGTCGTGCGGCCCGCCGTGCGCGGGCCGGTCCTCGACGCCCGCGGCGTCCCGCTCGCCGACAACGAGACCCGCCTGGTGGTGTCCGCGAGCCGCACCGCGCTGATGAAGATGAAGGACAAGGGCAAGGGCGTCATGACCCGCCTGGCCGACGTCCTGGGCATGAGCCCCCGGGAGGTCATGGACAAGGTCCGCCTCTGCGACTCCCAGACCCCGAAGCCCTGCTGGAACGGCTCCCCGTACCAGCCCATCCCGATCACCCTCGAAGCCAGTACGCAGCAGGCGCTGCAGCTGCGCGAACGCCCCGAGGACTTCCCCGGCATCACCGCGGAGCCCACCGCCGTCCGGCGCTACCCGGCCCCCGGCGGGGCGCGCACCTCCCAGGTGCTCGGCTACCTCTCGCCGGTCACGGACGAGGAGATCCAGAAGGCCAAGGACACCGAGTCGCCGCACCTGCGGTCCGACCAGGTCGGCCGCTCGGGCATCGAGCGCACCTACGACAAGCAGCTGCGCGGCAAGGCGATGGTCACCTCCTACGAGGTCGACAACCTCGGCCGCGTCATGCACCAGACCGAGTCCGACCCGGGCGTGCCCGGCTCCACCCTGGTCACCAGCATCGACGCCCGGGTCCAGTCCGTCGCCGAGTACGAGCTCCAGCAGGCGATGAAGACCGTCCGCCAGGAGACCGACAAGATCACCGGCCGCAAGTACGAGGCCGACGCGGGCGCCGTCGTCGTCATGGAGACCAAGACCGGCCGTATCGTCGCGATGGCCTCCCAGCCGGACTACGACCCCAACGCCTGGGTCGGCGGCATCTCCGCCAAGGACTACGCCAAGCTCACCAGCAAGGGCTCCAACTACCCGCTGCTCAACCGGGCCATCCAGGGACAGGCCCCCGCCGGCTCCATCTTCAAGGTGGTGTCGGCGAGCGCGGCCGTCCGGGCCGGCTACCCCTTCGACAGCAAGTACAACTGCAGCAGCTCCTACAGCCTCGGCGGCCGCAGCTTCGCGAACTTCGAGTCCAAGGGCCACGGTCCCATCACCCTCGGCGAAGCCCTGAAGTTCTCCTGCAACACGGTCTTCTACGCCCTGGGGCACAAGGAGTGGCAGCGCGACGGGGGCCTCAGCCCCAAGAAGGACTCCCACGACTGGTTCTACCGGACCGCCCGTGAGTTCGGACTCGGCTCCGAGACCGGGATCGACCTGCCCAACGAGGTCACCGGCCGCATCCCCGACCGCCGGTGGAAGAAGAGCTTCTGGGCGGCCAACAAGGACTCCTGGTGCAAGCAGGGCAAGAAGGGCGGCACCTACGTCGAGCAGATCGCCTACGAGAGCTGCCTCGAAGGCAACCAGCTGAAGGCGTTCGACAGCATCAACTTCGCCATCGGCCAGGGCGACGTGCTCGTGACCCCCATCCAGATGGCCACCGCCTACTCCGCCATCAGCAACGGGGGCACCCTGTTCAACCCCACGGTCGGCAAGGCCGTGATCAGCCCCGACGGCAAGCACGTCCAGATGATCAAGCCGAAGGCCCACGGGAAGCTGCCGATCGACGCCCAGACCGTCAAGGACCTCGACCGGGGCCTGCGCATGGTCGTCGAGCCCGGCGGCACCGCCGCCTGGAGGTTCGGCGGCTGGCCGCTGGACAAGATCCCGATGCGGGCCAAGACCGGCACCGCCCAGGTCTACGGCAAGCAGACGACCTCCTGGCTCGCCACCTACACCGACGACTTCACCATCGTCATGACCATCTCCCAGGGCGGCACCGGCTCCGGGGCCTCGGGCCCCGCCGTCCGCAACATCTACAACGCCATCTACGGCCTCGACATGGCCGGCAAGCAGGACGTGAACAAGGCCCTGCTGCTCGGACCCGAGACGAAACTGCCCAGGATCCGCCCCGACGGCTCCATCGACTCCCCCGACATCCGGCCGTACGTGCCGCCGTCCCCGGAGGAGCTGGCGCCGCCCGCGCTCGCCGGCCCGCCCGCCCAGCGCCCCGCGCAGCACGACTGAGGACCGAAACCGACATGCAGACCGCCAACAAGTTCTCCGTCTCCCGGTACGCGCCCGAGCGCGGGGCGATGGCCAAGCTCACCGCCCGCGACTCGGTGGTGCGCCGGCTCGACTGGCCGATACTCCTCTCCTCGCTGGCGCTGTCCTTCATCGGCGCCCTGCTGGTGTGGTCGGCGACCCGCAACCGCACCTCCCTGAACCAGGGGGACCCGTACTACTTCCTGGCCCGGCACGCCCTGAACACCGGCATCGGCCTGGTGCTGATGATCGGCACCATCTGGCTGGGCCACCGCACCCTGCGCGGCGCGGTGCCGATCCTGTACGGGATCTCGCTGCTCCTGATCATCGCGGTGCTCACCCCGCTCGGCGCCACCATCAACGGCGCCCACGCGTGGATCGTGATCGGCGGCGGGTTCTCCCTCCAGCCCTCCGAGTTCGTGAAGATCACGATCATCCTGGTCATGGCGGTGCTGCTGGCGGCCCGGGTGGACGCGGGCGACCTCACCCATCCCGACCACCGCACGGTCGTCAAGGCCCTGTGCCTGGCGGCCGCCCCCATGGGCATCGTCATGCTGATGCCCGACCTCGGCTCCGTCATGGTCATGGTCGTCATCGTGCTCGGCGTGCTGCTGGCCTCCGGAGCCTCCAACCGGTGGGTGCTGGGCCTGATCGGCGCCGGCGCCGGCGGGGCCATCCTGATCTGGCAGCTCGGCGTCCTCGACGAGTACCAGATCAACCGCTTCGCGGCCTTCGCCAACCCCGAACTCGACCCCGCCGGCGTCGGCTACAACACCAACCAGGCGCGCATCGCGATCGGCTCCGGCGGGCTGACCGGCTCCGGGCTCTTCAAGGGCTCGCAGACCACCGGCCAGTTCGTGCCGGAGCAGCAGACCGACTTCGTCTTCACGGTGGCGGGGGAGGAGCTGGGCTTCGTCGGGGCCGGGCTGATCCTCGTGCTGCTGGGCGTGGTGCTGTGGCGTGCCTGCATGATCGCCCGCGAGACCACCGAGCTCTACGGGACGATCGTGTGCGCCGGGATCATCGCCTGGTTCGCCTTCCAGTCCTTCGAGAACATCGGGATGACCCTAGGGATCATGCCGGTGGCCGGTCTCCCGCTGCCGTTCGTGTCGTACGGAGGCTCCTCGATGTTCGCCGTGTGGGTGGCCATCGGGCTACTCCAGTCGATCAAGGTGCAACGGCCATTGTCGGCCTGATCCCCGGCCTGATCCCCCGTTCACCCTGACGTCGTGATCCGTTCAGTACTAAGTTCGGTCTATGGCGGACACGAAACGCGAGATCGAGCGGAAATTCGAGTTCACTAAGGCGTCGGCGGCCCGGCGCGGCGTGCCGGACCTGACGGGCACGGCCGCGATCGCGGCCGTCTCCGACCAGGGCACGGTCGACCTGGACGCCGTCTACTACGACACCCCGGACCACCGGCTCGCCGCCGACGGCCTCACCCTGCGGCGCAGAACCGGGGGCGCGGACGCCGGCTGGCACCTCAAACTGCCCGTCTCCCCGGGGGTGCGCGACGAGATCGGTGCCGCGCTCAGCGACACCGTCCCGGTCCAGCTGGCCGCCCTGCTGCGCTCCCGGGTGCGCGGCGCCGGGCTGGAGCCGCAGGTCAGGCTGCTCTCCTCGCGCAAGGTCAGCCACCTCCTGGACGCCGACGGAGCCCTGCTCGCGGAGCTGAGCACCGACACGGTCCGGGCGGAGCGGGGCGCGGCCACCGCCGCCTGGACCGAGGTCGAGGTGGAGCTGGCCGACGGGATCGACCCCGTGCTGCTGGACGCGGTCGAGAAGGCCTTCCGCAAGGCCGGGCTCCGGGTGTCCGACGCCCCGTCCAAACTCGCCCGGGCCCTGACCGAGACCGAGACCGAGACCGAGACCGAGGCGGAGGCGGCGGCGGCCGGAGCCGGAGCCGAGGCCGGGACCGGGGCGGCGGCCGGCCCCGAGCCCCGGGCCCTGCCCCCGGCGGATCCCGGTGACGGGACGGCCGGCGCGTACGTGCTCGCGTACCTGCGCGAACAGCGCGACGCCCTGGTCGCCCTGGACCCCGCCGTCCGGCGCGCCCTGCCGGACTCCGTCCACCAGATGCGGGTCGCCACCCGGCGCCTGCGCAGCGCCTTCAAGACCTACCGCAAGGTGCTGGACCGGGACGTCACCGACCCGATCGGCGAGGAGCTGCGCCACCTCGCCGCCGAACTCGGCGTCGACCGCGACCAGGAGGTCCTGCTCGAGCGGATCCAGACCCACCTGGAGGAGCTCCCGCGCACCCTGCTGGTCGGCCCGGTGCGCGGCCGGCTGCGGACGTGGAACAACTCCCGCCGGTCCGGATCGCGCCGAAGGGCCCTGGCCGTGCTCGACAGCGCCCGCTACCTCACCCTGCTGGACTCCCTCGACGCCCTGCTGGCCGAGCCGCCGCTGTGCAAGGCCGCCGGCGGGCGGGCCGAGCGCGTCCTGCCCAAGGCGGTGCTGCGCGACTACGAGCGCCTCGCCGGCCGGGTCGAGGCCGCGCTCGCCATGGAGCCGGGCGGGGAACGCGACGTGGCCCTGCACGAGGCCCGCAAGGCGGCCAAGCGCGCCCGCTACGCGGCGGAGGCGGCCACTCCCGCGCTCGGCAAACCGGCGAAACGCCTGACCAAGGCGGTGAAGAAGGTGCAGAGCCTGCTCGGCGACCACCAGGACAGCGTGGTCGCCCGTGAGGCCCTGCGCGGCCTCGGCATCCAGGCGGCGGCCGCGGGCGAGCCCTCCTTCACCTGGGGCGTGCTCTACGCCCGGGAGGAGTCCCTGGCCGAGCGCGGCGAGCGGGAGCTCCCGGCGGTCTGGGCGAAGACCTCCGAGCCGGGGCTGCGGGCGGCCCTGGAATGATCATGTGGGTGGGGGCGGCCGAGCCTGGAGGTACGCTTGAGAGCTGCCCCCTGCCCGCTTCACGAAAGTCGCGTGATGACCGAATCGGTCTTCCCTCAGCTTGAGGCTCTGCTTCCGCATGTGCAGAAGCCCATCCAGTACGTCGGCGGTGAGCTCAACTCCACGGTCAAGGAGTGGGAGAGCTGCGACGTCCGCTGGGCTCTCATGTACCCGGACGCGTACGAGGTCGGGCTGCCCAACCAGGGCGTCATGATCCTGTACGAGGTGCTCAACGAGCGCGAGGGCGTGCTCGCGGAGCGCACCTACAGCGTGTGGCCGGACCTGGAGGCCCTGATGCGCGAGCACCAGGTGCCCCAGTTCACCGTGGACAGCCACCGCCCCGTCTCGGCCTTCGACGTGTTCGGCCTCTCCTTCTCCACGGAGCTCGGCTACACGAACATGCTGACGGCCCTGGACCTCGCGGGCATCCCGCTCGAGGCCAGGAACCGCACGGTCGACCACCCGATCGTCCTCGCGGGCGGCCACGCGGCCTTCAACCCCGAGCCGATCGCGGAGTTCATCGACTGCGCCGTCATCGGCGACGGCGAGCAGGCCGTCCTCGACATGACCGAGATCATCCGCACCTGGAAGGCCGAGGGGCGGCCGGGCGGGCGCGAGGAGGTCCTGCTGCGCCTCGCGAAGACCGGCAACGTCTACGTGCCGGGCTTCTACGACGTCGAGTACCTGCCGGACGGCCGCATCGGCCGTGTCGTGCCCAACCGCTCCGGCGTGCCGTGGCGGGTGTCCAAGCACACGGTCATGGACCTCGACGAGTGGCCTTACCCCAAGCAGCCCCTGGTCCCGCTCGCCGAGACGGTCCACGAGCGGATGTCCGTGGAGATCTTCCGCGGCTGCACCCGCGGCTGCCGTTTCTGCCAGGCCGGCATGATCACGCGCCCCGTGCGGGAGCGAAGCATCACCGGTATCGGCGAAATGGTGGAGAAGGGCCTCAAGGCGACCGGCTTCGAAGAGGTCGGCCTGCTCTCCCTCTCCTCGGCGGACCACACCGAGATCGCCGACATCGCCAAGGGCCTCGCGGACCGCTACACGGACGACAAGGTGGGCCTGTCCCTGCCGTCGACCCGCGTGGACGCCTTCAACGTCGACCTGGCCAACGAGCTGACCCGCAACGGGCGCCGCTCCGGTCTGACCTTCGCCCCCGAGGGCGGCTCCGAGCGCATGCGCAAGGTCATCAACAAGATGGTCTCGGAAGAGGACCTGATCCGGACCGTCGCCACCGCGTACGGCAACGGCTGGCGCCAGGTGAAGCTGTACTTCATGTGCGGCCTGCCGACCGAGACCGATGACGACGTCCTCCAGATCGGCGACATGGCGGTCAACGTCATCGCCAAGGGCCGCGAGGTCTCCGGCCAGAACGACATCCGCTGCACGGTGTCCATCGGCGGGTTCGTGCCCAAGCCGCACACCCCGTTCCAGTGGGCGCCGCAGCTGTCGGCCGAGGAGACGGACGCCCGCCTGGGCAAGCTCCGCGACAAGATCCGCGGCGACAAGAAGTACGGCCGCTCCATCGGCTTCCGCTACCACGACGGCAAGCCCGGCATCGTCGAGGGCCTGCTCTCCCGCGGTGACCGCCGCATCGGCGACGTCATCCGCGCCGTGTACGAGTCGGGCGGCCGCTTCGACGGCTGGCGCGAGTACTTCAGCTACGACCGCTGGATGGAGGCGGCCGAGAAGGCGCTGCCCGCCTACGGCGTGGACGTGGCCTGGTACACGACCCGCGAGCGCACCTACGAGGAAGTGCTGCCCTGGGACCACCTGGACTCCGGCCTCGACAAGGACTGGCTCTGGGAGGACTGGCAGGACGCCCTCGACGAGACCGAGGTCGAGGACTGCCGCTGGACCCCGTGCTTCGACTGCGGCGTCTGCCCCCAGATGGACACCAGCATCCAGATCGGCCCGACGGGCAAGAAGCTGCTCCCGCTGTCGGTCGTGAAGTGACCGCGGGCTGAACCGAACCCCCGAAGCGCCCCCCGCCGGACACGGCGGGGGGCGCTTCGCGTCGGGGACGGTCCCTCCCCGTGCAACGGCCGGGGCCCGCCGTGCGTCGTCAAGGGCATGGACCTGGAAAAGCACGGCAGGCACGAGCCCCCACCGCCCGCGGGGCAGGGGTGTGTGTACGCGGTGGTGAGGATTCCGGTGCGGATCCTGGCCGTGGTGGTCGTGCTGCCCGTGCGGGTGGTCTGGGACCTGCTCGCCCTCGGGGCGCGCGCCATGCACCGCCGTGCCCTGCGCCCCGCCGGGGACGCGGTGGCCCGCGCCTGCGCCTGGCTGCACCGCTCCCTGCTGGCTCCGCTCGGGCGCGCGCTCGCCTGGCTGGCGCGGGGGACCGGGCTGGTCCTGAAGTGGGCGGCGCAGGCCGTCTTCTACTGGCCCTGGGCCGGGCTGTGGCGCTACGTGCTCGCGCCGGCCGGGGACGCCCTGTGGCGCTGGGTCCTGATACCGCTCGGGCAGGGGCTCGCCCTGCTGGGGCGGGGAGCCGCCGCGGCGCTGGGGTGGCTGGCCAAGGCCCTGTTCGTGTGGCCGTGGGCGGCCCTGTGGCGGTACGTGCTCGTCCCCGGCTGCGCCGCGCTCTACCGCCACCTGCTGCGGCCGGCCGGCCAGGGGCTCGAACGGGTGCTCCTGGCCCTGGTCCGGTACCTGCTCAAGCCGGCGGGTGCGGGTGTGGTGTGGACGGTTGCCGCGGTGTGGCGGTATCTGCTCAAGCCGGCGGGTGCGGGTGTGGTGTGGACGGTTGCCGCGGTGTGGCGGTATCTGCTCAAGCCGGCGGGTGCGGGTGTGGTGTGGACCGTCACCGCGGTCTGGCGGTACGTCCTCACCCCGGCCGGGCGCGCCCTGGTCTGGCTCGTGCCGCGCGCCCTCGCCGCCGTGTTCGTCTGGCCGTGGGCGGCCGTGTGGCGGTACGTGCTCGTCCCGGCCGCCACCGGCGCGCACCGGTACCTGCTGGCCCCCCTCGGACACGGCGCCGCCCGGTTGGCCCGGGGCCTGTACCGCCACGTCCTCACCCCCCTCGGCCACTTCGCCGCCGCCACCTGGCGGCTCGCCGGTCGCGTCAGCCGCGCCCTGGGGCGCGGCCTCGTATGGCTCTGGCGCGGCTGCGTCGCCCGCCCCGCGGCATGGGCCTACCGGCAGGTGGCCACGCCCGCCGGGCATCTGCTCCGCGAGGTGTGGCGCACCTCCCGCAGCGCGGCGCGCCTGGTGTGGCGTACCTCGCGAACCGCGACGGCCGAGGCGTGGCACACCGCCCGCGTCGCCGTCCGGGACGCGCGGGCCGGGGTACGGCAGGCGCTCTTCGGTACTCCTCCCCGGGAACCGGCGAGGTCACCGGCGCGTACTCTGGGTAGTAAGACAGCCGCAGGCAACGCGCCCGCTGCACCGATCCCGGCGAGCCCCCTGCACAAACGGCAGGGGTGAGCCGGAGGCAGGGCGCGGCCCGCAGGCCCCCAGACGCTCAGGGCGACGTGCGAGACGCGGAGCCCCGCACAAGGAGAAGAACCACTGGGCAAGCGACAGCCCGAAGGCCCGCCTCCCGCACCGGTGGTGCAGCGCATCCGACTGCGCTACACCAAGCGCGGCCGCCTCCGGTTCACCAGCCACCGCGACTTCCAGCGAGCCTTCGAGCGGGCCCTGCGCCGCGCCGAGGTGCCCATGGCGTACTCGGCCGGTTTCACCCCGCACCCCCGCGTCTCGTACGCGAACGCCGCCCCCACCGGGACCGGCAGCGAGGCGGAGTACCTGGAGATCGCCCTCGCCGCGCCCCGCGACCCCGAGAAGCTCCGCGAGCTCCTCGACGAGTCGATGCCGGCCGGGCTCGACATCATCGACGCCGTTGAGGCCCGCACCTCGGGCCTCGCGGACCGCCTCACGGCCTCCGTGTGGGAGCTGCGCCTGGACGGCGTGGAGCCCGCCGAGGCCGACCGCGCGGTGGCGGCCTTCCTCGCCGCCGAGACCGTGGAGGTGCAGCGACGGACCAAGAACGGCATGCGGACCTTCGATACGCGCGGGGCTGTAGTCAGCCTCGAGGCAGTTCCTGCCCCGGCTGATAGGCCCCTGGACAATGCCTGTGCGATACTGCGCCTGGTTGTTCGGCATCTGACACCTGCCGTGCGACCCGACGACGTCCTGTCCGGTCTCCGAGCTGTGGCCGACCTGGCGCCGCCGGTCCCCTCAGCGGTGACCAGGCTGGCGCAGGGGCTCTTCGACGAGGAGTCCGGCACGGTGACCGACCCGCTCGCGCCCGACCGCGAGGCTGACACGGCCGCCCCACCCACGGCCGCCGTAGCCGCCGACGCGAAGGCGCCGGAAGGTCCCGCCGCGTAGGGATCGTCGTCGTCGCGCAGCCCTGGCACTCGGGAGCCACCTGGGTCGGGCCGCGCACAGACCTGAAGACTTCCGCCAGGCCGTACGGACAACACGTACGGAACCGGCGGCCATGGACTACAGCTCCCGTGTGGCGAACGCGCCCCGGAGGCCGGTTCCGCGCTCATCGCGCGGAGCCGTGCCGGACCGGAAGTCAGCCGCGGCGCCCGGGAGCGTGACGGGAGAACCGCCCGCAATGCCCAACAACGAAAACGACACCACCGACACCACCGGCCCGAGCGACAACCTGCCCCCGCGCAGGCGTCGCCGCGCCGCGTCCCGGCCCGCCGGCCCGCCCGGTGCCACCGCCGCGGAGACGACCCCGGTGACCGAGGCCGCCCCGGCCGCCCCCGTGGAGGAGGCTCCGGCCGCTCCCGCTCCGCGGGCCCGCCGCCGTGCGACCCGTGCCGTGGCCGCTCCCGAGACCCCGGCCGCCGAGGCCGTCGCGGTCGAGGCTCCGGCCGCCCCGGCCGTGGTCGCCGAGGAGGAGCCTGCCGCTCCCGCTCCGCGGGCCCGCCGCCGTGCCACCCGCGCCGTCGCCGCCCCCGAGGCTCCGGCCGCCGAGGCCGCGCCCGTGGTGGAGGAGGAGGCTCCGGCCGCTCCCGCTCCGCGGGCCCGCCGCCGTGCGACCCGTGCCGTGGCCGCTCCCGAGACCCCGGCCGCCGAGGCCGTCGCGG